>CAYGUR010000220.1:0-5952 GCA_964353035.1 uncultured Comamonadaceae bacterium
AACAACGTGCTGTCATCTGGTGCTTTCAACCGTCCGCGTTGGACGTTGAACGGCGCCTTGGCATACATGACGAAATTAGGACCCAGACCAGTGGGCAATAGAACCGCTTCCTCTGCCCCGTATTCAAGCAAATCTTCTGCGAAAGAAGTCAGCGAAGCACCGTCCTCAGTGTACATGTAAAAAAGATGTCCTTGCCGGTGTTGGGCCAAGGCGTGACGAAACTCAATGTTTGGACGTTTGTAGGCCTGATTGGAGCCTCCAGCAACAAGACGGTCACGCATCGGTGCTTCTTCCCATAAAATGAGTAGTTGGTTCTCTGAGGGCTGGAAAGCGCTGTTAGAAGGAACCGCAACAAGCAGTGAAGGCTGCTCCTCAGCAGGAAATGATTTGATGGGGGCGCACATGCCTGTATGATGCTCCCAAGTGAAAACCTTATAGTCTACCCCACTCTCAGACGAAAAATCTCGCAGTTGAGTCGTGGGTGTTTGGTCACATGCAGTTAAAAGAAAACAGCTACTAAATAGCAGGGGAATCAGAAGTCTCATAATCTGTTGCCGGTGTTGATTGCATAGATGCATCAAAGGTAGCAATGACTTCTTTAAACTTCACAAGGTCTTCTTCGCCCAACGGCTCTGAAGGAGGGAAGTCTTCTTTCAAGTGGTCTACCTGCTTTCCGTTCTTCCAAAAGCGGAAACACACGTGTGGTCCCGTTGCAAGTCCGGTGCTTCCTACATAACCAATGACATCGCCCTGCTGCACGGTCTGCCCCACCTTCGCGGCACGTTTGCTCATGTGCAAGTACTGTGTTTCGTAGGTTCCGTTGTGCCTGATTTTAACGTAATTCCCGTTTCCGCTGGTGTAGGCCGATTTGGTCACAACCCCATCACCCACCGCAAAAATAGGTGTTCCTGTAGGTGCAGCATAGTCTGTTCCAAGGTGCGATTTATATCGCTTTAACACCGGGTGAAATCGTTTGCCAGTGAACTTGCTCGAAATGCGACTGTACTTTACAGGAGCTTTCAAAAATGCCTTACGCAGACTCTCCCCGTTCTCATCGAAATACGCAGAAATGCTGTCGTTCTCAAACAAGTACGCCTTGCGTTCACGGTCTTTGTGGGTAAAATTGATGGCCAGAATGTTCTGAACTCCCGTGGCTTCTCCGTCTACCATTTCTTCTTCGTACAGCACCTCAAAGGCATCTCCCTTTTGGAGGCGATAAAAGTCAATCGTCCAAGCGAAAATGTTGTTCATGTCCAGCGCCAATGTTGTAGGGGCACCAGCATCATCCAAGGTTTGATACAGCGAACTAGTGATAACACCTGAAGACTTTCGCTGCTCATAGGTAACCGGATGCATTCCATTCCAAACGCATAAGCTGTCTTTCAAGCAGAATACCACGTAGTCTTTGGTGCTTTGCTCGTAGACGAAGTAAGACGGACAAGCAGCAGAGTCGCTTTCGAAAAGAGTTGTCCATTTGTGGTTCGGACGAATTTTTCGAACGTCGAATACTTCGCGACCATTGTTGATGAGCACTTCTAAATCAGACGGACTTACACCCAATGGGACAAGTACTTGTGACAAGACATCTCCCGGGGATATTTCTCCTTCCACAGTATGAAAGTGGTTGAGGTCGAAGCCATACTTCATTTGAGGTTCAATAACTACAACAGGTTCTTGTTTTGTGGCAGTCACTACTTGCTCACTCTCATTTGAGCAAGCAGCAAGTACAACACAGATACAACCAATAAGCCAGTGGTAATTCATTTGTTTCAATTTGAAGTATTTAACGGGAAAAAGTCCAGATAGGTTCAAAAGTAGAATTTGTAAGTGCCGAAAAACGACTCCTCAAATCCGCCTATTCACTTTTTAACGTTAAAAACCACTTCTTCAACCCAGCCTTTACCCCAGTTGGCCAGTTCTTCTTCAGACCACACGTGTGGATAGAAAATGCGCTTTTGGAAACGGGGTGGAAGGTATTTCTGCCAGTTGGTGCCACCTGTTGCAGCGATGTCTTCTGGATTCTTTTGCAAGTAACGAACGGCAGATTTGTAATGCACTAGCGGCCAATTCACATTCACATTGGTGTCTAGCCACTTCAACGCCTTGATCAAATCAGGGTGCTTTTGATCTTCTTCAGGAAGCGTTTGCACACAGTTCCACACGTTGGTGTCCATGCAGGATTGCGCCAGTTCAATCAGGTCTTTCGAATACTTTTTTTCGAATTGGCGAAGGGTGAGCGTCTTGTTACCTGAGCTCAATTCGGTAGCACCTTTGTTCCAGTAAATGTGTTTGTACATCTCTGGAATGTCATCTGACGAAAAGAATTCGGGGAAATTCCCGCGTTCATCTTTGTCTACTAAACGGTCAAACGAAGTAGACCAGATTTCAATCATTCGGTACTGCGCGCTTTGGAATCCGCTGGCAGGGAGTAGCGACATTCGGAACTTGAGAAACTGTTCGCGCTCCATGCCATCTACCATGATATCGAAGCTTTTTGTCAAGGCTTCAAAATACCGATTGATGCGGTTTAGTCTAGCAACAACAAAGCTGACTTCTAAATCCCGTTTCGCACCAATTTGTTTGAATTCGTGCAAAGCAAGCTTGAAGTACAGCTCTGTAATTTGGTGGTACATGATGAAGATTTCTTCATCGGGAAAAGGGGTGATGGGGCTTTGAAGGCTGAGAAGGGTATCTACGTGGATGTAATCCCAGTAGGTGAGGTAATCAGCATAAAGCAATCCATCCAAATAGGACTCGAGGTCTTGACCCATTGCAGCATATTTCGCTTGCAGCAGTTGGATCTTCTCGATAATCGATTGGTTCATTTCCATTGCAGATCTTTTGGACGTCTGCAAGTTAGGAAAATCAGTTGGGCGTTACTTCACCTTCGCAATCGGATTTTTCAGATTCTCATAGTCTACAACTTCCATCTTGATAGAGCCGAAAAGAATTTCAGACTTCACAAGGATGGGAATTTTGTTGGCATCATCAGTGATCCAGATCTGAAGGTCTTCTTCACTTTTCCAGATTCGTCCTTCCTGAATGACAGGAACGAACTTCATGCACTTGTATTTTCCTTTGCGAAGGTTGATGGTTTCTTTCCCAACAAACTTCACACGCAGTGGAAACACTTCACCGTCAACGAAGGTGGTGATTTCAAAGAGGTCACCTTTCTTCACTTTGGTAAAGTCAAGTGTTCGTGCGTAATAGAAAGAGGAAACAAGGTCTTGAATGAATTCTGGTGTGGCGAATTCTTCTTTCTCATGTGTTTTCAAGGCGCGCTTTTCAGGATGGAATTGATAATCTTGGAAGATTTCATATCCACCTTCACTCACGTCGCGAATGAATCTATAAGGAAAGATTCCTTCTTTGTCGATGTACGTTTCATAACGGTCACGCACTTTGAAGACCCAGTCAAAAGCACCAAGGCTTCGTCCTGTTCCAACAACGTGGTAGGCTTCTCTTCCGCTGAATTTCCATTTCGACGACTTTACCTCCAACACAGCTTCGCCAGCATCAACAAATCCGTAGTGGATTCTATAGGTTAGTTTCTCACCTACGTCAAACGCGGTGTTTTTGATGGTTCTAAGTTCGTGAGTAGGTAAGGTATCAATACTTACCTTTTCAGGCTTAGTAGCTTGTGCAGCAGCCATGAGGCCGGCAACGAGCATTACTGAAAGTGTGATAAGTTTTTTCATACTTGGGTAATTGCAAACGACGTGCCAAAGACAAACGGATAAAACCTTCACGCGCAGGAGCGGATAATCATCCGCCCTTTTTTTTAACGGTTGAACCTTCATCGGCCAGGCGCAACCATTGGTAAAGGCCGAGTCATTGGAAATGGCCGGGCGCAGCCCGACCCTACTGTTCCGCCATAAATTATTGATGGGCGGATGCAATCCGCCTCTGTTCACCCACAGACTCCTTTTCAGCCCGACTCTGCGAAGCAGTGTCCCATTATACTCACCCCGAGCGCTAGCGAGTGGGCTGCAGACTCCTACGTAGCCGAGACTCTGCGAAGCAGTGTCTTATTCTACTACCAACCGCTCAGACTGCAACACCCTTCCCTTATCTTCCAACACCAGCACATAACCCCCACCAGCCAATTCAGGCAGCACCCACATATATGTCGTATTCATCCCATCTGCGCGGGTAGAGGCTACTTCCCTCCCTTGCTGGTCATAGACCACAAAGCGCGGCGCTCTGCCATTGTAATTTCCCAGGTAAACATTCAAGGTCCTGCCACTCACCAGCGGATTAGGACCAAAGGTGAAGTATGTTACTTGTTCTTCTTGCTCTTCAACCCCTACATCTTGACAGCCTGGGATCAAACAACCGTAAGCGTCTAGCTTCACAATCCAGCCTTTTTGAAGCGGGTCTTTTATAGTATAAACTTCTTGGGTGAAGTCAACTGTTTCTCCTGTAAAAGCTACTCCACCATCACTCGTTGCACAAACGTCTTTAACTCTATTCCATCGCTCATTAGACTCAATATACCGGTAGTAGCGTTGCCACATCAGCTCTCCATTCTCGCTGTTGAACTTGGCCACCAAGGCATCATCCATGTCCGTCCCAAAAACGGGATCTGGTTGAGGTAGGTCGTATGTGACACTAGCAGTGGCCACGTAGTTACCGTCGGTGGTGATGCAGACATCGTTAAACTCTTGCCGATTATTGGCCCATTGCATGTCGATAAATGAAGACCACAACAGATTTAACTCACTATCAAACTTGGTAATGGCAACATCTGAGGTGTAACCAGGCTCGCCTACAATAGATCCAACCATGACCAAAGCGTCTTCATCTGCAATCATCTCTTTCGCGTTCGTCAAGTTCAGCTCGTCACCAAAACCTTCCACCAGCATTTCTTCAGTGTAGGTTTCAAGCAGCTCCCCGTCCATTGAAAACTTATTTACTGATATTTCATTGTCGATTACCCAGTCTGTTGGCCACGTTTCAATGGCTACATAAACCTCATTGTTCAACACAGTGATTGCGTAGGATCTTTCAACAAACTCAGTGCGCCAGTCATAATACCATTGAAATTCGTCGTTTTCATCAAAGCACATAACCCCTGTATCTATAGATGTCTCTGAGCTTGAAATACCATCATAAGTGAAAAGCACAGTGCCGTTTTCCAATAAGATCCAATCTCTTGGCAATAGTTGATCCGTTCCAGTATACTCTGGAGTGTCTTCATACCAAGGGTTTTCCATTTCCGCGTAGCGCAACACATTGCCTGCGGCATCAAAAACATGATAGTACCCACCTCCTGTTTCTTCGTCTAATAATACCTGCCCACATTGAATGAGTTGGTCTGAAATAAGACTTATTCCATTTCGGTCGGATAGAAACCCGGTTGGTGCTTCATCATAGCCGTAACATTGAGTATTCATCAATTCTCCTTCGTCATTGACGTCCGAAAGACATATTAAAAAACGTCCTCCAATAAAATGTGAGGAGGTGCATTTCAAAACACCGTCAATTTCAGTTAAAGACGCACCCTTGTGTGAGCCTTGAACTAGGACAAACATTTCGTTATATGTAATTTGTCCCTTTGCGCCCAACATGAGGACAAGGGTAACTATAGTTAATATGTATTTAGTGAGTTTCAGTGTGTGATGGTTAGTTTCCCTGTAACTGTTTCCTTTGTGGTTTCGACGGCCCATTGGTAAGTGCCTGTTGCCCAGTTCGAGGTGTTAAGGGAGAGTTGTTGTTCACTGTTGGTAAGTTGCTCTTGGTGAACAAGGGTTCCATTATTTGTATAAATATACAGTTTCGTGGGCACATTCCCCGCTTTCAAGTTCAACTGTACATTCACCAACTGGTTGGCCGGATTTGGGAAAAAAGCACCCTTCATCGGCCGGGCACGGCCCGACCCTACTGTTCCACCATACATAATTGATGGGCGGATGCAATCCGCCTCTGTTCACCTACAGACTCAAACGTAGC
>CAYGUR010000221.1:0-4292 GCA_964353035.1 uncultured Comamonadaceae bacterium
TACTTTCTGGATTGGGATAATGGACCGCCTAAAAGGCGTCCCTGTCTTGCCTCACCGGTGGAGATTAAAAGGGCGCAAGAATGCGCCCTTCCTTTCACTTCATTTACATGTCAACTTGCATTTTCGCAGCTTGTACAAACCCCCAGCACACCCCAGACCAATATTCTATCGCACCAAGAAAGGCAAGGAAACCTCTTGGATAGAGAGTACATAACTACCTGAACTGAGGTGTGCGACATTGATGCGTTGGACTCCTTTGACAAAACTTCCTGTTGCTACTTCACGACCTGACATGTCAAAAATTCGGTAGTCGCCTGATGGCTGAGCCGTTGTTTCTAGTATCAGATACTGGGTAACCGGATTCGGATAGATTCTGAATACATTGTCACCATTCTCAGCAATGCTTTGGCATATTTCCAAGTACACCGTCAGAGAATCAGTAGCAGAACAACCGAGGCTGTCAATGTACGTGTAGCTGAAATCGTAGTCTTGAAATGGATTTAAAAAGTAGGTCTGAAATACACCGTCTGATTGTCCGATTCCTTCAATCTCGCCTCCTTCGGGATTCATGAAAAATGGATATTCATTTTCTGTACACAGCGTGTCAGCTGGCAATGAAAACTCAATCTCTGGAAGTTCACTAATCACTACCGTTAGACTTGTATCTGTGCTGACACCGCATTCATTCTCCGTAGCTATTGAAATGAAGTGTGTGCCCGGATCGCCAGTCATGATGAGCGTCGCTTGTTCCTCTTCCTGAAGAAGCGTATAGATCAAGCTTGTTTCAATGATGAGCAATGAATCAGGAAGCATGAGTTCGAAAGTCCCTTGGCCCGAATCCCCTGCGCACCAATGCTCATCAAAGCTTTCTACCACCGGTGCTATTGGAAGACCTAGTATTTCAACGGTGTTCGAATACACCATTTCTGCGCCGCAATCGTTCGTGGCTGTGATGTAAATCGTTCCGTCAGAGAAAACATCCCCTATGCTGACTGAAACGATCTCCGTTCCTAAATCAGAAAGTTCGCCCCAATCATCAGGATACTCAACAGACCAATCATCGAAGTTTTCAATTCCAGAAAGCTCTAAAACCAGATCACCTCCGCATGTTGGATAGTCGAAAACACTCCAGTTGCCTCCTGTTATTTCTGAGGGATTAAGGGTAATGGTCTGAGATTGAGTCGCCTCGCACCCTTCTTCGGATGTGACAGTGTACGTGAGCACTGCCGAATCATTGGTAATCTGCGAAGGATCGAACTGGTCACCTGAAACCCCTTCTCCTGAGAATTCCCCACCTGTTGGCGTTGCTTCCAATGTCAAGTTTTGATTGTTGCAAATGCTTTCAGGAACAAGGAACGAAATTTCGGGTGCCGGATTAACAGTGATTTCTTCCAGAAATTCGGCAGATGCTCCACATTGATTCTGTGCCGTAACAGCAACCAAACCATCGCCAGAAGTACTGTTCACAACGGCCGAACCGTTCATTTCTGCTACTTCCCAGTCTGCAGGAAAAGTCCATAAGTATTCAACCCCTTCTTGAAGATTCGCCACGGCAATCTCGAAGGTGTCATTGGAGCAAAGAACAGGCGGATATTGTAGCGACGTGATTTCTTCTACATCCGGCAACACCTGAACAGTGATCTGGGTAGTGGCCGACAAGCCGCATGCGTTAAAGGTCGTTAGCTGAATTTCACCGCTGTTCTCTCCTGCGGTGAGGTCGACAGAATTGAAATTTTCTTCGGCTGTCCAGCCATCAGGAAACTGCCAATCAAAATCAACTACTGGTGTAGTACTAGAGAATCCAATGGTGTTTTGCTCGCCAACGCACCATTCATCATCAGCATAAATTTGCGCCTCTGCGATTTCTGAGCAACCCAGGGTCGCTTTGTAGATGTCGCCTCCCCAACCGCTGATGTACACATTGTTCTCTGTAAAATATGCTTCTTCAATCGGTTGCATGGTGGGGTCATCTCCAGAGAGGAACATTTCCCATGAAGCACCTCCGTCTTCAGAAATATAGACATAGCCTTGGTTGTCGGCAAAGAAGCCAATCAGTTCCGAATAGAAATGAATTCCAACCACATCAGCACCGATATCAGAAGTCTCCCAACTCTCACCTCCGTCGGTAGTGCGCAGAACCGAACCATTCGCGGCTCCGATCCAACCATGGTTTTCGTCAAGGAAAAAGACACTGTACTTGAGTTGAAAGTTTCCGGTTGGGACATACAGCCAGCTATCTCCTCCATCTATGGTATGCAGCACATTCTCAGAGCTTCCTTCGGCCACTGCCCAGCCGTTCAGATTGTCAGTAAAATAGAAATCAGCTGCTAGGGTATTGTCCTGACATGTGTAGTTGGAGCCCCCATTAACGGTCTTGCACACACTCGAGAACACTCCCTGACCACCAATTACGCCTTCTGACGCATTGAAGAACCAGGAGCAACGACCGGTGAGATTAAAGGGAATAGAGGAAAATACCCACGTGTTTCCACCGTTGGTGGTTTTCCCGAAATTGCCACCGCCGATTACTGTTCCGTTGTTTTCATCAGCGAAATGGATGTCTTGCCACCCTCCAGTAAACCCAAAAGCTTGCAGATCCCATGTTTGTCCGCCATCTTCAGTATAAACAATGCCCGAACGGTCTGTGCCTTCCGCGAAAGCGCCAACCGAACCCGCGGCATACCCGACGTCATCTGAAAAAAAGTAGAGTCCGTGGAAGGTAGAATTGGAGACGCCATTTTTAAGTAAAGTCCAATTGGTGCCACCTGTAGTGCTTTTGATCATGAGGCCGGTCCCCATGAGAAAGGCTGCATTCTCATTTACATATTGACCACTCCATATCGCTGAGCCACCAAAAGGGGCGCTTGACGACCACGATTGGCCACCGTTGGAAGTGGTGAACAAGGCACCAAAGTCGCCGCCGGCCCAGCCATTCATTTCGTCTTTAAACTCGATGTAATTGAGGGTGTTGACTGATCCATCATTCTGCGTTTCCCAGGTTTCTCCTCCGTCGGAAGTTTTAATGATGGTCTGACTCCAACCGCAGGCGTAACCTACGTTTTCAGAAGGGAAGGTACAATTGAACAAGGCTCCAGAGTATCCGGTTGATAATCCAACCCAAGTTTCACCGGCGTCAGTTGTTTTGAGCACCGTTCCGTTCCATCCGCAGGCAAAACCCGTTGTTTCGTTTACGAATTCGATATCAAACAGACGGCTGCTTGTGCCAGAAGTTTTTATTTCCCAGGTAGTTCCTCCATCCGTTGTTTTCAGGATGACTCCATTAAAACCAACGGCAAAACCGATCTGAGAGTTAATGAATTCGAGTCCGTACAGATACTCTGATGTAGGCGTGGTCATTTCCTGAAAGCTTTCACCTTCGTCCGTACTTCGGAAGATCTCACCAGAGATGCCTGCAGTAAAGACCGTGTCCATAGAAACCATTTCAACATCGTAAAGATTTGTACTGATGCCCGGTGTCCAAGGCCTACTCCATGAGTTCCCACCATCGGTGGTTTTAAGCACAGTTCCATCGGCGAGCAGGACGCAGTAGCCATTCTGTTCATCGAGGAAAGAACAGTTCCTAACCACATTGTCTGTTTTTATAGGAGTTAGCAATTCCCAGCTCTGCGCAATAGATGAGAGAGCAAGAAAGGTGAGCACAAGCAATGCGAACGTCTTTTTCATGATCTAAAGGTATGAATTAGGGAAGGAAGAAACCTTGATTAGGGAAGTTGAAGGAGGCCCGCTGAAGGAAGCAATTCACTGTCATTCGTGGAATTCTATTTTTCGCGGTATGCGGAAATAAGGTGAAGAGAACGGATGTTGCAAAACGTCAGATGGCACAATCATGAAAAATGGTTTTTCAATCAACGTTTTTCGGTTGCGGTGTGGGGACGCAATTCTTGCGGCTACCTCTCAATACTCACACTCTCACTCACTCTGACATTTAGGCGGTCCATCACGCAGATCACGAAGGTTGATAATTGGTTGGGCCGACCGGATAATTTTTTTTTATGTCGTACCTACGGCACGATAAATCGCGGTAGAAATCAAAAGATGAAAAACGATGTTTGAGTTCGGCAGGTGTGCCGACCCTGCTATCAACCCTCACTACTCCCTCTCTCACTCACACTGACTTTTCCCGCAGCTAACTCTGTCCCGTTAGGGACAAAATGTCGGTAGCAAACGGAATGGCGTGTGCACAACCCACCGTGCCGTAGGTACGGAATAATGGCGGAAATCAATAAAATCTTCGCTTCAAATAACAAGCATCGGACGCTTAGCAGCGCCCC
>CAYGUR010000221.1:4392-5940 GCA_964353035.1 uncultured Comamonadaceae bacterium
AAATCAATAAAATCTTCGCTTCAAATAACAAGCATCGGACGCTTAGCAGCGCCCCTATCTTATTCCCTCTATACTCCCCCTCTCTCTCACACTGACTCTTCCCGCAGCCAACCCTGTCCCGTTAGGGACAAAATGTCGGTAGCAAAAAACGTGACCAACGGACGCTTGGCAGCGTCCCTATCTATGCAACACACGTAATCTAGGCAGACGTTTTGCAACGTCTGAATCTAGCCTGATAGCCAATTTAAAGATGCTTGCAAAACTACCTATGTTACTTTCAGGATTGGGATGATGGACCGCCTAAAAGGCGTCCCTGTCTTGCCTCACCGGTGGAGAATTGGAGGGCGCAAAAAGGTTGAACTGTTTTTCGGATTGAAGGTTGATTGTGAGGGAGGTGAAATCCTAAATTATGGGTATCAAAGCTTTTGGAACACACTCCATATTCTTACAGGTACTTCTCACACATGCGAATCACAACGTAAATCAAAAAATAAATTACCAACCACCTGCCTAAGAAAAGTCTGAGATCTACGCCCCAATAGAATTCTTCATTTTTAAAACTTGAGATTAAATCCTTAAAGCTGTTCTTTATGAACATTGAATAAATTGCTTCTGCAGAGAAAATGATTAGTAAGAATAGAATTATAACTTCTCCCATAATAAACCTGAATAAATGGTTTTCTTTCTTGGGCTCGCTGATATACCGCCCTTTTCTGAGTAAAATTGCTTCGCAACAGCTCTGCAATTATTCGACTGCAGAATTCTTCATGCTTTTTTGAGAATTCAATTCTTGTTTTGCTTTTGATGACATAAAAACTACAATTGGAAATTCACCAATCAAACTATCTTGATTGAAGAGCAACAAAGTGTCTGAGTGAGCCTGCTTTCTAATCACAAATCCAATGTCACTAGCATCGTAAATGTTTTTTGGACTAATTGGAGGAAAACTAAGTAGTAAATTATTCTCAAGTTTGATTATGTAGTGTCCAACACGAGGAGAGTATTTCTTGATAATCTTACTTTCAAATTCTGACTTCACAAGAGACTTTTCGTAATGAAATGGATCTTCATTTGATGATAAGAACCAAAACACTGATGCAAAGAAGATTAGCAAAACACCTCCTAAAACTATCGGATGAATACTTTCAAAAAAATATCTCACTTTTAAAATGGAATGTTGTTTATGCTCTTTCGAATACCTTCCGAAATAACGAGATTAGTTCTATCAACGTTTATTTTGCCGATTTCTCCAGGAGAACAAATCATTTAATTTTGCTCTACCTTAATTTCCAGCACTCTTACAATTCGCGCCAACAGCTTCTTTCTTTCCCAAAAATATACTGAACTAGCAATGACCAAAAAAAGGCCGATTATCACGAAAAACAAGGCCATTTCTTCCATAACCACAGAAAAAGTAAGTGCTGTTATTAGAATCAACAGATAGATTGACAAAATGATGTACACAACTATTTTGGTGAACATACTTAATTCAAACTGAAGTTTAATCTTCGTACCATTTTCAAATTCAATCAGACGAATACTACAAGT
>CAYGUR010000222.1:0-5937 GCA_964353035.1 uncultured Comamonadaceae bacterium
TTTTTGGTGGTACACCTCTGTGGAATCGGGTAAACTGGTCAGATATGGCATTGTCTGCTCCCCACTTATCGAGTGAAAAAGGAGGATTTGCCCCTACAATGTTTCCTTTAAGCAAGCTGTCATCTTCCAGCAGCTTAGGATTGTTGAGTGTGTCGCCCCATTCTATGGTAGCATCATCAATCTCATGCAGGAACATGTTCATACGAGCAAGTGCCCAAGTACTGCCGTTGATTTCCTGTCCGTAAAGTGAGAAGTTCTTACTGCCTACTTGTTTAGCCATTTTGATTAGTAATGAACCAGAACCACAAGTGGGGTCGATAAGTCTATCTCCTGGTTGAGGATTCAACAATTTGGCTAATAATGTAGAGACCTGAGAAGGGGTGTAAAACTCACCTGCTTTCTTTCCTGCATCACTGGCAAATTTTTCAATCAAGTACTCATAGGCATCACCAATCACATCATTGTCCTCTAAGTGGGAGGGTTGTAAATCCAGAGCGGAGAAGTCAACCAAAAGGTTTTTAAGTCTTCTGTTTCGGTCTTTGGTTTGACCAAGGTTGGCCTCTGAGTTGAAATCAATGTTTCTGAACACTCTCTCCAATTTGCTGCGGTTGGCATCTTCCATGCTTTCCAAGGCGGTATTGATCAGTTCACCCACGTTGGCTGCATTTCGGTTTTCAAAGAGGTAATCAAACGTGCAAGATTCAGGTACTTGAAATCGCTCATTGTTCAAAGCTCTTTGTACTCTGACGTCATCATTGTTGTACTTCTTGGCATAAAAGTCCTTTTTGTCCTTCCTTACATCAGATACATATTTTACAAATAGCATGGTCAGGATATAATCCTTGTATTGTGAGGGGTCAATGACACCTCTAAAAGTGTCACAAGCTTTCCAAACAATGTTGTTAATTTCGCTTTGGGTAATCGGTTTGTTGCTCATGCTTCTGATAAATTAAGTTTTTAATGACTGCCTGATAGACTTGCTGTTTTTCCACAATAATCTGTCGGGACAAGTCCATTTCTTTATAGTGTAATTGCTTTATGGCAATTGCTTTTTCTTGTAGCTCCAATGAAGGGAGTTGGATAGTAAAGGCTTCTAATTCTGACTTACGAATAGAAGGAATAGAGCTTCCAGCTCCCAATGTTTGGAAGTGTGACTGTGTTTGAGGCATATTGAATAAGGTAGTTAGGAACTCAGGTATGACTCTTGATTGGTCTACTTTAATGACAAAAAAAATAGATGAGGCTATTGCTGGTCCAAATGCTTTGTCATAAGTCCAGGCAATGTTTCTCATTCCTTTACCTACCAGAATGATGTCGCCATCGTGAAGAAGATGAGATTCATTGTTTTGTTCGATATGAGCGAAGGTGTCTATTGTCTCTGTTTGATTCCCCCAGTCATCGAAGTGCTTTGCCTGCAAATAGGAGACGTTTCCCTCGCTTGAGGTTTTGGTGTATAGACCAAATTGTATTTGAGCCAGATCGCGCAGTTTTGTCTTCATTTAATTGTAGGTGCTTACAAAATATAGACAAAGATATAGAAAATCAATTAAACAGAACAAAAAAACATTGTAGAGCACTACAAAAACCACCATTTAAAATGTCTGGCTCGATTTCGATCAATACACAGGCATGAAATGAGGAGAAAATAAGACGCAATTATGCTACAATAAATCTCGGGAAATAACTGTCTTCGGACTACAGTGGAAGTCAAAGTCATTGCCTTTTGAGAGGTGGAATCACCTTTTTGAGCTGCCTTTTCAGGTTATGCGGGGTAGTTGATGAAGGTCACTCAAGGGACTTGTGATACATGAAATAGTCAAGAACGGCAAAGTCTTTAATTCCTACTTCGACGCATATTTCCTCCAGTCTGACATTCATTGCTTGGTATTTGATCCCTTTACTGCCTTTGAATGAAGGGCTTAAACTATACGAATCGAGGACCTTTTTGATAGTAGCATTCTGGATGAAATAACTTTTAGGTCCGTGAATACATAGTATTTTGGTGATAAATGCAATACCCACTCCGAAAACATGAAACTTATCGTCTGCCAGAGTGTCGTTCAATCTCTTTGAAACAGGAAGGTCTTCGTTGCATAGGTGATGCAACAGTCTACGAAATTTTGCTAAATCAGCTGTGATTTTCAATTTATTGAAGACTAGGATGTTGCCCAACTCGTGAATAGAAAAAAATACATCAAGGTCAATGTTTTCAAAGGAGGGGTAGTCGAGACAGCTTTTGAGTTCAGTCAATATTTTACCTCTTTCCTTCACGGCCAGCGGGTATGCCGCAGATGCTTTAAACAGTTCTAGGTCGGAAATAAACTTTTCCTTCCCGTGGAGTGAAATTGTTACCTCCTCCCTGAGTTTTTCTTTGAGTTTGAGAGATTTTTTATGAAGAGTCTTTCTAGTTCCTTTCAACTGATCAAATTCTTTCTGGTACTTTTTTATAATTTCTTCGTTCAGTATGATCCCGGAGACAATCTGGTCTTCAATCCATTTCACCAAGTCTTTGCAAGCTGATTCAGAACGAGTCTGTACTGTCATTTCAATATTGTTGAAGAAGCCTCCATCCGTTCCATTAGCGGACCCAACGAAAGCGGTCAAAACACTGCCATTTCTAACGACATATGCTTTAGGGTGGTAGAAATGCTCATTAATGATTAGTGAAGTCGTAAAACCTTTGGATTTTGAAAGTTCCAATAGGTTCTTTAATGCGCGAGGCTCTGTTGGCAAGTCTATTCCAATAGCGAAGTGCATCATACACTTTTTAGATGTGCTCTGAATTGTATTCTGGAGGCCTTTTGAGGTCAATAGCGCAACTGCAATCCAGACCTCATCGGCTGTATTGAGGCTCTTCAGAAGGGCGCTGCCTAGACGAGGAACTAGCTTAGTTGCATATTCCATATCTACTTAGTGGTTTTCCCAAGTTTTTCCATCCAAAAATTTGGCCAAGTCTGAGGTCGATAAGATGCCATTAGGAAACCTCTCTAGGAAGTTGAAATACTTTGTGCCTTGAAGGGGGTATTTCGAAGATTTCCTGAAGTCAATAGGAAAGAATTGATCAACACAGTAGAACTTATGGAATCGACTAATGTTCCAGTTCCTCACTTTCATCGCCGTCTTGATTGCTTGAATAATATTTGACTTCATCTCCTCAGTTGGTTCCCCATTTGTTGTGGAATATATTATTAAGTTCTCATTCATATCCAAATCAGCTGTGATAATGTTCAAAATCTTACCTACACCTTTGACGCTCTTTCTGTGATAGATTCCCATATAACTGTGTGGGCTATAACCGCGATCAGCAGGGTCGTAATAAACATTGTACTTAAAGTTTTCATTCAAAGTCAATCCGCAAGTGACCACACGCATTCTAAACTCATCCTGTGGTATAAGTGCGGAGTTAGAGGCGAAATCTGCGAAATCATTAATCATTTCTTCTAACTCATAATCTCTATCATCAATAACCGATTGAAAGACCTGAATTATCTTAGAAAAAGTTGTTGAGACATATAAAATCGGCTTTTTACTTTTTTTAATGTAAGAGTCTATTGCGTCAATCAATTCACCAGAAGGTTCTCTTGGACTCAAGGAAAGTAAAAACTTCATCTCCTCCTCTTCAAATGAGTCTAGATGATCTTTGAGTTGCTTTTGATTAAATCCTTCATGAAGTTTAGTCTCAACAAGAATCTTGAAACTTGATTGGTTAATGATTCCGTCAGGCACACTACTCAGGCCTTTTACTTGTTGGGAAAACCTGCTTCCGATCTCAACTTGGATATCTCCGAGCAATTCGTTCAAAAAAGCCTGGAATTTTAAAGGAGAGTGCTGATAGAGTCTTGAGAGAAGCAGTAGAGTATTGTTTGTGACAACATTCTCTTTTTGAGAATAGCGTTGGAAATAGTGTATGTTCATTTCTAGGGTTTCGGTTGAGTACTGTAGGGGGCTGTGTTTCTTTTTTGTCGTGTCTCAGATATCTTCGAAGGCTTTCGCTTCAAAAAAGTTGAATGATCTTACCATGCCATTTTCTAATAGGAGTTCAAAATTAGCTGGTTGGTTTGGTGAATTCGCTGCAAGGCTGCAGCTTATGATTTGGCCGTTTAAGGTTTCTGTAACTTGGTCATTGTTTGTTGGACCAATATGGACACGCATTGGTTTGAACATGATTTCTTGGAGGTCTTCCTTCGTGTATTTGAGCGGGTGTTTGTACATAGGAAATAGTATTAGTCTCAGTTTATTTTATTGCTAAAATTATATCGAAAGATACCGAAGCGAGGTCACAATGCGTGTCAAAATTTCCAAACCCGCAAAACGCAACCCCCTATATAGGAATTGCGCTTTGCGTTTTCTCATGCTGCCTCATCTATCAGCTTGCCTTGTGACTCTATTTGTTTCGGGACCAGCCTGAATTTTCCTCTTTTGAGCTCGAGGTAGCAGATGGTTCCATTTGCGTCAATTGGTATTCGCTCATCGCTGATTTCCCTGAGCCGGTATTCAGCTGTTCGTGGACTGCATTCACAGATGTTCTGGATCTTGTCCTTGAGCGGTTTAATTAGGTGATCAGTGTCAGGTTCCTTTTCAGATAAGAGGTCAAGAATTTTGTTCTTATCAGCTTTCTGTGTTCTGTTGAACCGTTCGATTTCGGAAGCTAGCCGAAGTTGTTTTAGGTCTTCGTCAAAGGCAAGGATAACTTCGCTATGTGGACGTGCATTTCGCTGCTTCAAGCATTTCACTTGAATTACATTGTCTTCCATGTTCATTGAGGCCATGTATGAGGATTTGTTCATCACCTCAGTTCCGAGATGTCCCCTGGCTTTTTGAGTGCCAGGGTTGGAGTGGATGATCCCAATGAAGGTGACGCCAAATTGATTGATCATTTCATTCATCATATCCGTCAGATCCATTGTTTCTCCAACTTCATTGAAGCTTAATGTACAATCGGTGAGAATGTCAATGACAACGACAATGGGGTCACTGCCTTCAATAATGTGCGAATGAAGGAAACTCCGTAAGTAGCTCATTCGCTCATTTCTTTTCACATTGATCAATGAGATGGGTTCCAATAACGGAATGTGCTTGAATGCATCATATCCACCATTCGTTCTCATTTGTTGAATGGCCTTTGGGAACTGAAATCGTTGATTGCGTTCAGTGTCTGTGTAAATGACACGAATTGGCTTCAAGTCCACATTTCTTTGCATTGAAGCAACCTCATTTCCTTCTGCCTGAATGAGCGCAGATACAATGCTTTCGGCCATCCTACTCTTATGTGATCCTGACGCCCCTTGAATGATGTTCAATGTCTCAGGGTAAATGATGGGTTGGCCATTGAATGTGATCAACGGATTGTCTTTCTTGACAACTTTACCAGCATTCTCCAAGACAATTGATCTAGACCAAAACTCTAAAGAGAGCTTTGGGTGACTCATTCGCACCTTTTTTGCAATGTCTTTTACATTTGTTCTGAATGAGTTGAGATCGGATGAATGTTGCAAAAAGTCGGTTAGGTCTTTTACATTCTTCCCATTCACTTCGTTCGGTAAATGTAAACTCGGAAGCTTGAACGTAAATTCAGCTTTTTCGGCGGCTTTCATTCCAGCTTCATCATTGTCAAAACAAAAAATGGGGACACAATTTTTTGCAAGTAGCATTTCAATGACTTTTTCGTCCACTGGATTCGATGCACTGTCATGCGGAATCACATTGAAGGAATGTAAAAATCCAGAAAATGCATCTTTGTAGCCTTCACAGATCAAAACAGGTTCATTTTCCTTGATCAGATTTACAAAATTGGAGTGCAAATCGGTTGGTTTTTGTATCCACCAGTGTTTGTTTTTGTCACTTTTCGGCTTGTACAACTTGAAAGCCTCTTTTTGTATTTCAAAAGCAAAAAGTGGAATCGATTTTGGGATTTTTTGCGAATATTTATCAGTGTAA
>CAYGUR010000223.1:0-693 GCA_964353035.1 uncultured Comamonadaceae bacterium
TAGGAATACAGCCTGCAAAACGATTGAATCTTTGATTTGAACTCTCCTCTCAACTCTTCGGTTTCTAAGGCATCCCAGCGTTTTACGACTTTGTTGATTATGGGCTGCAAGGCTTGATCTGTCTCGGTCTGTTTGTAAAACTCAGCACAAAATTCATTCACTTCATCATCGGTGAAAAGAGTAAAGCTTTCGATTTCATGTTGCAATTCATAGAGCTTATCAGGCTCAGTTTCTCCTGTAAGAACAGTGCTGGTGTAGAAGGGCTGAAAGGCATTTACAATGTCTTCAGGGTCATTGGCGAAATCGAGTACAAATGTGTCGGTCTTACCCGACTTTGTGCGATTAAGTCTTGATAGCGTTTGGACGCACTGGACTCCTCCGAGTCTTTTATCAATGTACATGGAGTGCATCAAAGGCTCATCATATCCAGTTTGAAACTTGCTGGCAACTATCAAAATGCGGAACTGAGGATACTTCATTCCTGCCTTGATATCATTCCCCTCCATGCCGTTCTCCTTATTGAGAGCGCTTTCTGTGTATTCTTTGCTATGAAGGTTAACAGTGCCTGAGAATGCCACTAAACAAGAATAGTTCAATCCTCTTTCCTTCATTTGGCGCTTCATCTCTTGAAAAAAGAGAACACAGTGCTTTCGTGAGCGAGTTACAATCATTCCTCTTGCTCTGCCATTGATC
>CAYGUR010000223.1:703-5932 GCA_964353035.1 uncultured Comamonadaceae bacterium
TTGGATGCTTTATGGACGAAATGATCAAGGATAATTGTGCATTTCTGACGTATCACTTCATCATGACTATCCACGTAGTCCACCATTGCTCGC
This sequence comes from uncultured Comamonadaceae bacterium, assembly GCA_964353035.1. Classification (GTDB taxonomy): domain Bacteria; phylum Bacteroidota; class Bacteroidia; order Flavobacteriales_D; family Sanyastnellaceae; genus JAQWQB01. The sequence continues at coordinate 797 of CAYGUR010000223.1, forward strand.
ATCACCTCAGCTTCGGGCATTTCTTGATCTTCATCCTTGGTTTGATGAACTTTGAAGTAGCGCTTGTAGGTGGTGTGATTTGCCAGTACATCCAATGTAAACCCTTCATGAATGGACTGTTTCATGGTATAAGAATGAAAAGGAACAAACTCTCCACTTTGATTCCTTCTACCAAAAAGTTCAAGAGTCTTGTTTTTTGGTGTTCCTGTAAAGCCGAAGAAAGAGATGTGATCTTGCTTACCCCTTGACTCGATCTCTAAACGGATCATCTCCTCATAATCCACGTTGCCCTCTTCATCTGTAATAACTGAAAGCGACTTTTTAAGATGCTTGGATGTTTCTCCACTTGCAGAGCTATGCACTTCATCAATAATCACTGCAAAGGTTTGCCCCTTGAGCTGTGAGATTGTTTCAGAGATGACTGGAAATTTTTGAATGGTGGTTACAATAATGTCTTTCCCTTTTTCCAAGTACTCTTTGAGCTGCTGAGAATTGATGTCAACGGGGTTTACAACTCCCTCAGTTTGCTCTAACTGCTTCAAGGTATTTTGAAGCTGCTTGTCTAAGACTTTTCGATCGGTGATGACCAAGATCGAATCAAACATCCTTTTAGTATCGCCTTGTTGCTTGTAGAGCGATGTAAGGGTATGTGCCAGCCAGCCGATTGAATAGCTTTTTCCTGACCCAGTTGTGTGTTGTACAAGATAATTGTTTCCCGATCCTTCTTCTTTGATCTGACCTCGAAGTCTTCGAATGACATCTAATTGGTGATAGCGAGGGAAGATTAAAATCTCATCCTTCGTTTCAATTACTTTCTGATGTTTATCACTCCATTCCTTATCTGTCTCAATGCTCACCAAGGCGAAGTTCTCGATAATGTCCAATAAAGACTCTGGTTTAAGGATATCGTTCCAGAGGTATTCGGTGCGATAGTCATTCTCTACAATTGGGTTCTCAATATCTTTGTTGTAGGGCAAGAAACGGGTCTTCTGACCACTCAAACGGGTGGTCATAGACACAGTGTCATTATCAACACAGAAATGCACTAAACAGCGCTTAAATTGAAGCAAAGGCTCGCCCAGAGGATTCCTGTCTAAACGGTATTGCTTTTCTGAATCAACTAAGCTTTGCCCTGTAAGTTGGTTCTTCAGCTCCATGCTCACAATGGGGATTCCATTGAGGAATAACACCATGTCAATGGAGTTTTCGTTTTTTGTGGAGTAATGGAGTTGACGAACCACCGAAAACCGATTCTTCTGATACAACTCCTTGTGATCAGGATTGAGGTCGGATTTGGGCTGGAAGAAAACTAAATCGAAGTGACAACCACGGGTTTTGATGCCTTTGCGCAACACATCAACGATGCCCCGAACTGCTATCTGATCATTGATTACTTTGGCTAATCGTTGATCTGTTCCTTCACCAAATTGAGAAAATAGCTTGTCGTATTCTTCTTGCTGTGTATCTCGAATAAAACCGAATAGCTCCTCCTGAAGTTGGCAATTGGGTCGGTCATATTCTGTGTGCAATCGAGAATGAAAGCCATGCTGTTGCAGGGCGGCTTCTATGTGTTTCTCAAAACGCTCTTCGTTCGGACTACCCATGGTTTAGTTCATTTGAGTTTGAGAGGTCATGGAAAGGTCTTGATCTACAACTCGGATTTTACCTGTAACGACTTCAGAAATGAGGGATTGGCGATAATCCTTCAAAAGACTAATTTTGTTAGTCTCATATTGAATTGAATGATCAATAGAGGAAACTTCTTTCTCGATAAAAGTCACGATAAGTTCTTGAAGGTTTGCGGGCGGAAATGGAATTTTTGAATCCAGCATGAACTCCATTTCAACGCTTTCCACTGTCGCTCCTTCTTTTGTCCATTCTTGAAGCAAAATATGATTATTACCCTTGATGTAAAAACGCAGGAAAGAGACTAAATCTTCTCCTTTTGGCATGATTGCCTTAATGTCTTGATTGATTGTCAAAGGGACACTGGTTATACCCACAGGAATTGTGTGTTGAAGTATTCCTGATCTAACCACCATCAATAAAGAGCCTGAATCTATAAGATTGGTAGCCGAGTCATTCAAAGCATGCTCGGTGATATAATCAATTGAAGAAGAGATCACGTCTGACTTCATGTCCTTTGGGCTAACCCACGGAATATTCCCGTTCCAATATTCAGGTTTGTCTTTTGAAGGTGTGCCTCCACCTTTGATATTGAAACAATGACGAAATTTCTTAACCCTCCAATCAATAGGTATCTCCCCAATCCATTCCACTCCACTATCCTTGGTCTCAGTTGGCTTCACCCATTCCTTTCCATCCCATACTTTCTTGCCAGTGACCATGTCATTGATCAATGCTGCTCGTTTCTCTTTGAGCAGTTCAATCTTGCGCTCTTTGAGTTGGATGAGCTTGTCGATTTTTTCGGTTTTGTTGTCGAGGAAGGAGACGATGGCTTGTTGTTCTGGGAGAGGAGGAAAGTGTGCGGAAATTCTTCCAAAGGACTCATCGTACAGTCGCAACCTTGAGTCAATTACACCTGTTGAATTACGCCTGAATTCAGATATATACTGATCAGTTCTGAATAGGTAATGAAAGTATCTCGGTTCTGCTTCAATAAACGAGAAAACCGAATAGGCAGGAGACACGATTCCATTGTAACCGCTTACACCAAGTCCTCTCTTCCACATCAACATTATATTGTTAACCAAGTCACCAATATGAACCTTTAGATAACCTTCAAGAGATTCAGACCGACTCAAATGCTCTTCTCCTTCACGGATATTCTTTCGTGGAACAATGCCTGTGTGTTCAGACACAGAAAGTAAGGTTTCACTCCCATCTTCAGATTTCTCTTTCCTTGACTGAGTAAAATACTTGATTCGTTTTACTTTCCAGTCGTTAGGGATTTTACCCAACCAATTTGGTTTTTCTGACTTTATCGATGCAGCTTCTCTCATCCCTTATTCTTATATGATTGATTAATCAGAAACATGAGGTAGTCCAAATCCGAATCGCTATCAATTTTCACCTCATAATCACCGTTGCCCCAATGACCTGTTTCGCTCATATCACGGGTAATGTTTTTAGGGTCTTCAAGCTCTCCTTTTTTCATATTGATTAAGCAACGGATATCGCCCACATATAAGACAAGGTCAGTGAAGGGACGCTCCCTTTTAAAAGAGATGTATTCGCTCCGAGGAACAATTTCAATGTCATCGCCCAAAGCAAGTATTCGGCTCTTTAGATCATTGTAAAGTTCAAGGGTGCTTTCCTTCATATTCTTCTTTCGAGTGAAGTGATATTCTTCGGTGTACACCTTGACCTCACGAGTCACTTTGTTCACAACATCGTCTGGATCAGACGAAATCGTTGAGATACTCTCGTTGGAAGAATTGCGGTGTTCAATCAATCCAATTAGATCACCTTCCTAGCGTTTGATTTCCCACAACTCAAATGGAACATCCTTGAAATTCACCGAGTGTTTCTGGTATTCTGTGAAATGAGGTGAAATGAAAATCACTCGTGATTGTGACCAATCTACATCTGCTCGCTTTAATGTCCCATCACAACTCTCATTGTATTCAAGAATGAAATCAGACTTGTTGTTGAGCAATAATGACAGATAGGTGTAGCCTTGATCAATCACCGAGTAATTCTTGTCTCTTTTGTACTCGATGATCACGAATGAATTTGACTCAGAGTTATACGCCAACGTGTCTATGCGAAAGCTTCCAGAATTGTAGCTATTTACAGTGAATTCTGATCTGACAAAACTCAGCCCAAACAATTCATTCAAATTTTCTTCCACCAGCTTCTGAATGTCTTTCTCCAGCTTGAATGGTTTGGACTTGAATGCTTTTAGCTTGTTTCCTTTGGATTGGTATAGCTTCATTACCCCTCTATAATCTCGTTAAACAATCCTTCACTTTCCTTCTCCAATTCCAAAAGGTCATTAGTAATATCTGTCAAGCTTCTTAGTGGTTTATACTCATAAAAGTATTTCGTGAAGTTGATTTCATAGCCCACCTTGTCTTTTTCCCTGTCCATCCAGCTGTCAGGCAAATGAGGCTTTACCTCCTTGGCAAAGTATTCATCCACATCATCCAGCAGCGGTACACGTTCATAATCACGAAGGGAAGAGTCAGGCTTGGCTTGACCATCCTTCTTTTTCGCAATCTTCCCATCTTCTTTGACTGGCTGTTCGATGGTCACTTTCGTGTAACCAAAGTATTCATTAGGGAAGATTTTGCTGTACTCACTTTCTTCGTTGGATTTATAGAGCAATATCAGCTCATCTATTTGCGAAGGTGAAAGCTCTTTGCGTTTACTTCCCAAGGACTTTTTCATGGATTGATAGAAGCTTGTCCCGTTGATGAGTTGAACTTCACCTTTTCTATCAGCAGATTTATTGTTGTTCACCACCCAGATGTAAGTCGAAATCCCTGTGTTGAAAAACAACTGATCAGGTAAAGCCACAATGCATTCCAGCCAATCATTCTCAATGATCCATCTTCTTATTTCACTTTCTCCACTTCCTGCATCGCCTGTAAACAGTGGTGATCCATTGAACACAATGCCAATTCGAGAACCTTCTGGCTTCATTTTCGAAATAAGGTGCTGCAAGAATAGTAAAGACCCGTCTGAGGTGCGAGGTGTACCAGCGGTAAATCGTCCCAGTGGATTTTTAGACTCACTCTCTACGAAGTCTTTCTCGCTTTTCCAACTCACACCAAAAGGAGGGTTTGTGATCATGAAGTCGAATTTCCGTCCTTCAAAGTGGTCTTCGGAAAGAGATGACCCCAATTTGATGTTGTTTGGGTCTTCGCCTGTAATGAGCATATCAGACTTGCAAATGGCGTGGGTTTGAGGGTTTAGTTCTTGACCGAAGAGATTGATTCTTACGTTATTTGGAATGTTCTTCTGAATCCATTCTTGTCCAATTGTAAGCATACCGCCAGTCCCACAACAGCAATCATAAATTGAACGTATAATTCCTTCTCCTTTCAGGCGTTCTTCGCTGCCTTCAAATACCAAAGAGACCAACAATTTCACCACGTCACGAGGAGTGTAATGCTCACCACTGGTTTCATTGGACATCTCAGAGAACTTCCGAAGCAGCTCTTCAAAGAC
>CAYGUR010000224.1:0-5927 GCA_964353035.1 uncultured Comamonadaceae bacterium
GTACAACTTAGAAGTGTTGAGTCACCGGTGCACAAAATCAGGATTTCCATTTACGGTGCGGAGTCAGCCCAATTTTCAAATGGGCGAAACACAAGCTGATTGGGCCTACTTGGAAGACAACAGTTCGAATTTGATTGAATTCGTAGAAACGCACGAAGTGCCACTGTTGAAACTGGTAGGCCTGAAGTTGAATTTGCGCCAACGTGATCCACACAAACCACTGCCTTCATGGGTCTTGAAATGTTTAAAACTCAAACGAAAGAATAGAATAAGTTCTTAGTCTCAGACTGATCATTCTTGAGTGTAGGCGTTATTTTCGCCCTTAATTGCGTGCGCAGAACGCATTCGTTTTTCCTTTTATCACAAAAAGTCTCATTTGCAATGTCATTTCAGTTAAACTAGTTGGTATATCAATCAAATACTTACCTATGAACTTTATGCTAGGCCTTATTGCCACCATTCTAATTGTCTTCGCTTTTGCGCTCTTATTTCTACCAGAAACTTTTAAAGCGAAGATTCCGATCATGAAGGGGATTCCTTCGAAAAGAGCATACTTATTCATTTTATTGGGGATACTTGTTGCTGGGTTAAATGGCTTGACCTTCTACGCAAAGCCAGGTACAGCCTATGCCGTTCAGTACCTTTGGGGAGGAGACCAGGCGATTACTTCTCAAGGAATCAAATTCAAATATTGGGGCAGACTCATTCCTATGAGTTTCGAAATTCCCATCCAAGACATCCTGAACAATGAGTCTCCCAGAGAAGAAGGAATCTATTACCAGCCGGCGAAGCAACGTGAGTTCTCAGACGCAATCAAGGCTGACATCGCAACGTCGCTTGTTATTGGTATCAATTACAAAGACGAAGTGAACTTCCTTGACATGGCTGACAAGAATAGATCGGAAGAGCGTTTGGTGTACGGACGAATCATTCCTGTCTATGAGCAAGCCTTAAAGAACACTTGTAAATTGATGAGCGCGCAGGAATACATTTCGGGTGCATCGGCACAATTTGATTATTACTTGAGAGATCAGCTGGAGAATGGAATGTACCTCACAGAGGAAGACATTGATTCAACCAGGATGGAAATCATTGGTGATTCGACTGTTCAACGAACAGTAGTTACAGGTGCCGCTAGTCTTGAAAAACAACGTTCGTATCGCATTCGCTTGGATGGTTCTGGTGACCCCATGCGTGATACGTCGAACTCATTGAAGAAGTACGGATTGACCGTGATCCAAGCAGCTGTGACCAACATTGACTGGGAACCAAGCTTTGATACACGTCTGCAACTTCAAAAAGAACAAGTAGCACAAACCCAACTTGAGAAGCAAGAAGCTGAGAAAGAATACTACGCAACGCAGAAAGCCATTCAAAAGGGTGAACGTGTGAAAGCTGAAGAGCGCGCACGTTTGGAAAAAGATCAAATCAAAGAAACCATTGCCGCTGAAACAAAAGCCAAAGCTGCGGTTTACATCGTTCAAGAAGAGCGTTTGAATCTGGAGGCCGAAGAGCTTAGGGCAGCGCGTAAAAAAGTAGCTGCTGACGCCTCGTACTATGAGAACTCTAAGCTGGTTGCGGCCGGACTCTCTCCTCAGGATAGAGCTCAGATTGATAAAGAAATAGCGATTGGTGTGGCTCAAGCGATTTCAGCGCTTACACTACCTGAAGTCTATATCTCGGGTGAACAAAAAGGCAACAATGGTATCCTGACAGAATTATTGGGAGCCGAAGTAGCGAAGAAAATGACCGGGAATTAAACCAATTGGGAAAAACATAATTTGAAACCCTTCATCTGAGTTCAGGTGAAGGGTTTTTTATCTCCAAACTGGTTTCTCACCCTCTAGACTCGTTTCTGCTGATATTCCGTACCTAACGGCACGGTGGGTTCGTTTGTCGGATTCGTCGTGCGGACAAGAATATAACTCATTGCTCACCGAAGTCGTTGTACCTCTAGGGACAACATATCGGTAGCAAGGAAGGTCACCACGAAGCTATCCCTCGTGCCGTCAGGTACGAAATAGAAAACCTCTAACAGGTATAACCCTCAAGTAATGAAACCTATACCGCCGATACCCTTACTGGAATTACTCGCAGAACTCCCCATACGAACCGAGGAGAATCAGCAGGTCACTAGTGTTGACAATGAAATCACCATTCAGATCGGCCACACAATTTTCAAGGCAACCATAGTCTGCAAGAAGAATCAAAAGGTCTCCTGTATTTATCACACCGTTCCCATCAAGGTCACCTAAACACGTCACGGGTACTTCTTCATCTGGATCAACCATTCCGTTGCAATCATTGTCGATACCTTCATTTGTAGATGGAGCGTTTAAATAGATGTCTGGATTGGTATCGTCACAATCGTCTGTATTTTGGACGAAGCCTTCTACAGGCGCTTCGCAGAAAAGCATTTCGGTTTCAGGGTCCCCGTAGCCATCCTCATCTGCGTCAATGTACCATGATTCAGGAAACAAGCAGCTGCCGTCATCAATGGTGTAAATTGGGTCGTAATTACAAGCGGTGCTTATTGCACAGCCCACACAGCTTTGGAATTCGCAACTGCCATCATCGCACAGCGCATTACTATCGTAGTTACAGGCTTCAGAGTTCGTGCATCCATCTGGTAACGTGCATGAGCCATCGTCTTCGGTGGCTTCGGAATTGTAGTTGCACGCCAACTGGTTTGTACACCCAAGCACGGTGGTCGAAATGCAGAACTGATGCGTTTCAATAGAACCAAAATTGGCAGCACCCATTTGGAACAGCACATTTCCGTCTGGATCTTCAAATGAATAGTCGCCATCAATTGCGCAACCTGAAGCGGTTCCGTCCATTCCATCCCCGAAACTGTCAAGTATGGTAAAGGTGTAGCATCCATTTGCCAAGCAAACATCGATGTTGTAGTTCGTTTGATCATTGTATCCGTTTCCATTCGCCACAACCACATTGGATTCATCTTCAATGGTCCATGAAGTTTCGTTCCCCCAACAATCAGTGCTAATGTTCAACAATGAAAGTGCCCCTACGATGCAAGAACCATCATCACAAATGGCATTTGGATTGAAGTTGCAGGCCGCCGAATCGGTACAACCATCGGGCAAGACACAAGAACCATTGTTTAGTGTAGCCGCTGGATCAAAATTACATGCTGTTGGCTCAGTGCAACCCAGCACTTCGTTGACAATTTGAAACTGTTTGTAGCCTTCGGGAGCGGGCATAGGGTTCGTTTGAATCTTTCCACTTACAGCAGTTCCCTCTACATAATAGTACACAGTTGTGCCGAAAGGAAAGGCGGGAATGGTGGCTGACCAGTTGTTGCCACCTACGTTGGACATTGCCAGTTCAGTGTAGGGGTCAGCTAGATCTGTTTTGTAAAACAACGAAGCACTTGCCACTCCAGATCGGTGGTTAATGTAGGCTTCAAGCGTGTAGTCTTGTGTTTCGTCATCAGAAAGCGGCAAGCAAGCATATGAAATCAATAGTGGATCTTCGACACCCACGCTTTGAGTGATGCAGTGAATGGCACCGCTTGCAGAGATAATGGCATTTCCTGAATTGTCGCAATCGATTGGAACAATGTTGTATCCAGGAAGTTGTTCTGCATAAATGCGAAGGGCAGTAGTGTCGTATTCAGTATAATAAGTAGGCACTAGAACAGTGTTGTTTACGAAAACCGAATTGGTGTAAGTACAGTACCATCCGCCTTGGTCGGGGTAATTTCCATTGGATGCTTGTGGAGGAGCAGGCACTCTTACAATCTTAAAAGGAGTACCGAACTTTGTAGTAAAGTTGTTGAGCACATAATTGATGTTGGCTTCAATTTGTGGACCGTCAGCAACACCTTCAGGATATTCAGATACCAGAATTGTTTCCTCGTTCAACAATTTCATGTGCATGTCGATGTGATTAATCCCATCGAACGGTAGGGCAGGCATTTTAATATAGGTATCAATGCCCATGAATGCGTTCATGATTCCATCGATTTCGCTTTCACTCTGGTTGGGGTATTGGGTTCCCCAGCCGGTATTTCCACCTTGATTCTCAGCAACAACGAGATCTGAACAAAAGGCCGTCCCAAATCCGTCAGACATGTAGTTACCTCCCGTGTTCATGAGGTCATTCGGGGGAGCGGTAGTGCTGTAAAGGTCTAAGCCTAAATAGTTTGCCACGTCTTCTGGTGATACATCATCATCAGGACGTGGACGGTTGTAAATCCAATCTACGAGGAATAAATCGTCTACTTCATTTCCATATACCGTGTTGGCGCCATAGTCTCTCATCCAAATGGAATTGAGTGGAGTAGTGATGAGGGTAACATTGGTGAGATCTACTGGTCCGCCAAAACTTGAGTTGAGCAAATAGCTTTCGGTCGTTGCAGCATTTTCAGTAAGAATGATGACTTCACATTCGTTTACAGCAGCGTGCACAATTTGCTTTAATATTCCTGAGTATCCTTGCCAAGAGATGGTGAGTGCTTGAATTTCTTCCCATTCAGCAGCAGTTCGAATGTTTGGAAAAGCGGGCGGCGTCTCAATTCCTCGATTTCCTGGTGTGACATATCCGTCGCGAAGGGCATCTGCTACTTCGGAGCGGGTAATGCCTTTGGGTAATCCTTGAATTTCAGATTGGGCGAACGACGAAAGGGATGCAAAAAGTAGCATCCAGAGGAGCAATAGATTCTTCATTGGAAAGGTTATGAAGGTGTAATTTACGAAGAATCTTGGATACTCTTTTAATAGAACCCGGGACAACCCAAGTAACGTCCACATTTTACAGAGCGTTTGTGTCTTCTGCGTTTGGGGGTTTCTTTTGGCGGATGTACTACCTTCACTTTCTTCGGACAAACTTGGTTGCCTTGTTGATCAACCGTGAGAACCGGTTTCGTTCTCACGTTCTCGATTGGTTTTTGTTGCTGCGCGAAGGATGAAAGCGAACAGCACACGACGAAGAGTATAAGGAGGCCTTTCATACTTGTAAGATACACATATTACTACGGAAATTCCTACCTCTTTGTACGTGAGCTTGACATCAGAGGTATCTGTTCATTGATTTTTCGTGTTGAATACCCATCCAATATTGAAGGGCGGAAGGAGGCATTCCTTCGTCAATCATACGTTCAGCGAAGGCATGTCTGAACGAACTTGCACCATAGCGAAGATGAATGCCTGCTGCCTTGGCCGCTTTTTTTGTTTCCAATTGGAGGGAGCGAAGGTGGTATTTCTCACCGCTTTGATTTGCGAAGAGGAAGCGACTCTCGAACAAGCTCGGAAGATGCTGAGAAAGAGCCACAGGTAGAGGCAAATAGCGAAGTTGTCCTTTGGGGTCCACAAGAGCAATTACGCCTAATTGAAGCTGAAGGTGTTTGATTTCAATGCGGAGGCATTCAGACGGACGTAAGCCCAGTTGGTACATCAAGGTGAAAGCAAGTTTGAATTGCGAATGGTCACACTGGCTGATGATGGACCTGATTTCGTGTTCACGCAGGCCCGTTTTTGGGATGAAAAGTGAAGATGTCATACCTTGAAAGTAGGAGACATCTAGGTCTGTTCGACAAGAACTTTGCAGGCGTTGGGAAAAAGTTTGTAGATGCAAAAAGCGCTTGCCGATTCCTCGCCAAGCGCTTTAAAACGATTCAATTTTATGACTGAACGATCTCTACCAAAGTGATAGCGAAAGTCAGGTCTTTTCCAGCTAGTGGATGATTTGCGTCAATTACGATGTGGTCTTCAGCAACCTCAGCAACTTTCACTGGGATTTGCTGTCCGTCAGGCATTGTTGAAGATAACATCATTCCTGGTTCTGGTTGAAGCTCAGGAGGCAATTGATTCTTATCTACTTTTTGCACTAGACGCTCATCTGCTTGTCCGTATGCCTCATCAGCAGGGATATCAAATGTTTTATCTTCACCAACTTCCATACCC
>CAYGUR010000225.1:0-5924 GCA_964353035.1 uncultured Comamonadaceae bacterium
GTTTTAACCCTAGAATACCCCGCTCCGTCCAAACCAAGCAAAGCGAAGGTAGCCAAGGAATTCTTTCGCCAAGCATCTCTCCTCTTGAAAAACACCCCGAACTTTGTGGACGTGTAGTGTCAGTTTGTACTCGCATTGAACTTGCTCGTTCCTAGTCAGCTTAATCAATTGATCACTTACTCCCAACAACCGTTGCACCCACATGGCTTGCACCTCTCCCTATACCTTCATGGTTCCACCCCCTTTGGCAGTCACTCTTTCTCTAAACCCATCGTTAAAATGGCCGAAAAAACTGCACAATAAGTGGATTTCAAAGTGAATTCACCTTCAGGCGTGAAGGATTTGTGATGGTGATTGATGAGTTTTGCGAGTGTAAAACCAGACTTTGCCTGAAAGTGAATTTCAAATGCAACTTTTAGCATCTGTTATACGAATGTAGTACGAATGACATATTAATCCTGGAACCTAATTTGAAACCCATCAACGTGTTTATTCGAACAATCCTTTTTTGTAGCCTATCTTTTTGGGTGACATCACTCCTGTCACAAAATCAACTGACTACTTCAGGAACCGACTTTTGGTTTGGGTACATGGACAATTATTTGATTGACGAGGATGCTACCTACACATTGCTTATTTCTTCCGATCAGGCAACGACGGGCACAGTAGAAATCCCATTGCTGGGGTGGTCACAGAGTTTTACGACCACTATTGGAACTACAACTTCCATCAACATTCCACTTTTTGCGAACAACAATGAAAGTGGTGTCGTGTCGAACAAGGGGATTCATGTAACTTCCAATGCGCCAATTAATCTATACGCAAACAATCACGTAAACAACAGTGCTGATGCTACGCGTATTCTACCAAAACCGTTCTTAGATATAACTTACTTCGTAAATGCGTACGCAGGACAGACCAACATCGTTGACACATTGCGTTCTGAGTTGCTTATTGTAGCTACGGAACCTGCAACTCAAATCGAAATCGTTCCATCTTGCGATATGTTAGGCGGCATCCTTCAGAACGTGCCGTTTACAATTGAGCTCAACCAAGGGGAAACCTTTCTGCTTAAAGCATCTGAAACCCAAGATGTATCTGGAACAACAATTGAGGGAACAGAAGTAAGCGGAGACTGCAGGCCTTTTGCCGTTTTTGGTGGTTCAGAATGCTCCTTTGTACCGCAATTGTGTTCACCATGCGACCATCTTTTTGATCAACTTGTTCCGAGCTCGGTCTGGGGAACAGACTATTTGTTAGGGACTTTCGACACGTGGATTTCCAGTTATACCTACCGCATCACGGCCTTGCAAAACGGCACGCAAGTGAGTGTTGATGGCGTTCCGACCTTCACATTGAATGCAGGCCAAACACAGGAGGTCAACTCCAATAGTGATCCTGTGTTCCTTTCCGCAAACAATCCGATTGGCGTAATCCAATACATGGAAGGAGGAGGGTGCACCATTTCCGGTGATCCTTCAATGATGACGGTCAATGCTGTGAGTCAGACAATGACGCAAGTAACTTTCGCTACCATCGTTTCAGAAATCGTTACAGACCATCACTTGCAAATAATGGTCCCTACAAATGCGATTAACAGTGTTTTTCTAGATGGTTCGATCGTGCCAAATACTTCCTTCGATCCTTTTATTGGCAACCCCGAATTTTCTTTTGCTGACGTAGAGATTATCGAAGGAAGCCATCAGCTTGAATGCACACAAGGGTTTATTGCGAATGTTTATGGTATAGGTGATGCCGAAAGCTACCTTTACTCTACAGGTGCGGTTGCATCTGAACCTACGGAACCTCTCCCAACGGTCTTCTGCACAGAAAACCAAGTTGTACTTGAGTCCGAAGAGAATTACGTGAATGTTTGGTGGTCAACACTTGAGGACCCAGAAACACTACTATTTACGGGTCAGCCATTCGTCATTAATCCGCCCATTCAAAACCAAATTTACATTCTTCACGGTGAGCAGTTTTTATCTGGATGCCCTGTTGAGGAGCTCTTTTCAGTAGAATCTCCAGCCCCTTTGGAGGTAGATATTATGGAAGAAGCGGTAAGTCTCTGTTTATTTGAAGAGTACACCTTCAGCCCCATCGTATCGCCTGTGGGATCGAGCTACATCTTTGAATGGACAGATCCGTCTGCATTCGTCAACAGCGATGAACAAAACGGAACCATTTCGCCGAATGAATCTGAAACTTATTATCTGTCTGTATCAACCTTTTCGGGCTGTGCATCTGGAATTGACAGTGTTGAGGTAACGGTGCTGAATGATGATCTGACTTTTGTGCACGCAGCAGCAGAACCTTCACTCATCTGTGCAGGAGAACCTGTTTCATTGGAAGTATTGATTGGGTCGAATGCAGGTATAGATTTTTTTAACAGCGAATTAAGCAGTGTGAATTGGGCCGATGAAGCTGGTGCCGAAATTGGCGAGGTATGCAATGCCATTGGTAATTCTGCTCTTTTCTTCGCGGGTGGTGGAACTCGCTTCGTTGAAAGCACAGATAAAGACGTCTCGCTGGGTGGCGCCATCAGTTTTTCTCTCTTCATAAGCGATGGAACAACTGGATGTGATGGCGCGGAATTTGGGGAAGACGTTATCCTCGAATTTTCAACAAATGGTGGTTTCAGTTGGAATACGTTGGAAGTGTTCTTCGAAAATCAATTTCCCGTATTCCAATCCATAGACCTCATTTTACCTCCTGAAGCTGAGACTCCGTCTACCCGTTTTAGGTGGAGTCAACCAAATTTCAGTGGAGTCAATGAAGATGTTTGGGCTTTGGACAATGTAGTGTTCAGCGCTTTCGGGACCACCACAAATGCGGTTGAATGGACTTCCTCCGCCACAATCACTAATTCAGATGCTACCAGTGCGTCAAGCTCACCGCTTGAAGACAGCTGGTATTTCGTAGAAGTAGCGAACAACGGATGTACATTTTTGGATTCACTATTTGTAGAGGTACAACCTGCTTTTGACCTAATAATTTCACCAGATACCGCTATCTGTTCGCCCTCTCCTTTGCAATTGTTCGTTGAAGTTTCGGAGCCTGGGTTCTATTCGTATGAATGGAGTCCATCCCCTTTGTTTAATGCCTCTGATTTTCAAAACCCCATTGCTACTCCGAATGAAAATACCACCTTCACCGTGAATGTGTCAAGCAGTGCTGGCTGCACCAACAGCGCGAGTGTTGACGTGACTCTTCTCAATTCAGAAGCACCGTTTATTTCAACCCCTGCGACCAATGTATGTGAAGTTCCTGTTCCAATGGAAGTTGTGGTTGAAGGAGATCCAAGCTTGTATACCTTCGAATGGAATCAGGCCGAAGTGCTTGATGATCCAACGGCGCAAAATGTGTTGGCAACACCGGCAAGTGGAAGTTTTACCACTTTCGAAGTGGTGGTGACAAATACTGAAACAGGTTGTCAATTCACTGGCACTCAAAATATTTTCGCTCAATTCGCTGAATTCAACCTGCCTAGCGATACTACCATTTGTGAGTCAGAAGGATTTATAATTGAATACGAGGTCATCAATTCCAGCTTCAATTTCATCGAATGGGACAATCCAGATGTTCTAGACAATGCTTTCACTGAATTTCCAATGATCACAGTTCCTGATTTCAATGGCGACTTGATTGTTACCATGATTGTTCCTGGTCAAAATGGCTGTGTTGTTGCTGATACGATTACCATCACCACTCAACCGTTGCAATATTCTGCTCCAGACATCCTTTCAATTTGCCCAAATTCAACCGTTCAAGCAACAATTACAGGGGAATACGACCTCATTAATTGGACACCTTCGGCAAACTTAGACACCACGGATCCTGAAATCCCAGTGTTCAGCAATATTGTAAATGAAACCTTCTATTTCCAATTAGAAGACCTTTCAGGGTGTTCTTTGAACGATTCCATCCAGATTGTTTTGAATTTGCCGACTGCGTTCGAGATTGTATCAGAAGATCCACTATGCGAAGGAACCGAGATGCAACTTCAAATCCCGATCAACAACATGCAATATTTGTGGGATACTGGCGCTACAAGCCAAAATTTGATCGTAACAGACGGAGGCACTTATACGGCCACGGTTCAGGATTCCGCAGGATGTTCAATCACAGACGAGATCGTTCTTGAATTGCTTTCGGCACCGACTTTTGAGATCATGGGCGAAACTTCCGCCTGTGAGGGCGAAACCATCACCTTACTGGCAGACATAGAGGACGTCGATTACCTTTGGAACACCAACAGTACTGAACAAACTGAAAACTTCTCATTGACTGGTATTCAGACCGTTTGGGCAGAAGTGGTCAACGCTAACGGATGTGTTTACCGTGATTCTATCGACCTATTTTTCACTCCGTCTCCTGATCTCACTTTATCATCTGACGGATCAATTTGTGATGGATCAACTGTTACCCTACTGGCAGAAGCTGATGAAGTTGATTTTCTGTGGGAAAACGATGCCACAACAGCATCAATTGAGGTGAATGAACCGGGTTATTACACAGTGACCGTAGTTGATGAAATCAATTGCACCACTTCTGATTCTATTTTGGTGATGGAAGTGTTTTTTCCCGAATTTCTTGCATTGGACACAGCTTTGTGCATCGGAAATCAACTTTCGTTCAACCTCGAGCTAGACCCTGAATTCTCCTTTTCATGGTCAACTGGCGATGACGGACAAACCGTTACCATCAATCAGCCTGGGGATTATCAACTAACGCTTGAGCAACTTGGTTGTATTTCAGTCTACGACTTTGTGGTCGAAGAAAAAGACTGTCCGGAACCGTACATCTACATCCCAAATGCTTTTACACCAGACAATGATGGGTTGAATGATGTTTGGCAGGTGGTGGTCTCTGACTTGATTGACACTTTTGAAGTGCTCATTTTCAATCGCGATGGCGACGTCATTTTTCGCTCCTCAGATCCCGAAGAATACTGGACAGGCAATGCATACGGCGGTGAATATTACGTGCCGAACGGTGTGTACAACTACCTTGTTAAATACACCACTACGGATTCCAACAGTACAACTTTTGCTGAGCTCCTCCGCGGACACATTACAGTGTTGCGGTAATTTGTAAACGCACTTACTTTTTCTGAAACAGGATTTTTAATTCCGTATAAAAACCAGATGGTGATTGGCAAAAGCTGAATTACTCCGTAGCTTGGTTTTTCTGCAAAAGTATCAACGAAAAAAGCGAAGGCTTCCTCTTTCAAGCCGCAACACAGTATTATTCGAAATCGTATGGAATTCAAACATTATGTATATCTCACTGTTGGAATCATCATACTGTTAATGGCTTTCTACACCTTATTGACTTACTTCTTTCCATCCATAAGTTTGAATAAGCATGCAATAGAAGTTGAGTTTTCAGAGACGTTATTTATTCCCGAACTAGCTGATTTGGGTGAGTTTACATACAGCAAATTTGATCAAGCCTTGCAAAACGAAATGGTGCTTCCGTTTTGGAGTAAGTACATAATTGATGGTGAACATGGGAACGCTGAGATTGAGTTAAGTTTCGATTCAGATGACAAAAAAATCAATGAACAGCAGTTAGAAGGCTACAAATCAATTGTTCAATACTCTGCACAAGACTGGGAAAACATCCTCAATGAGATCTTAGCATATTATATGAAACACTATTCAGACCTTGAGGACTGGGACCTGCACATTGAAACCATTGAAGGTTTGAGTACAGCGATTCAACTGAACAGCATTTCAATTCAAAAATCTGGGAGAGTAGGAATGTCGTTTGATTGCATTTGGGACGAAGAACATGGTCTTGGGGTGCGAATAGAAAAGAGCAAAGAGGTTACTGTGGGACAGGCCACATATGCTTATCATTAGCTAAAAACGGCCAAGGCTTTCGTTTTGAAACGCATATGCACAGCGCCCTCCCGGGCC
>CAYGUR010000226.1:0-5888 GCA_964353035.1 uncultured Comamonadaceae bacterium
TAGCTACATAGTACTGCACCCAAATGAAATAAAAAAAGAAGGTGTTGTTTTAGTAAATTTCCATGTAGAGAAAGTATTTTAGGTCTGACAATTGGTTAAACTAAAAAGTATGCGCTTCTTCTTTTCCCTAATGCTTTTGTGCCTTGCGAATGCAATTTCTGCACAGCAATTTGAACTCTACAAAAAGCTTCCCACATTTGCTTTTAACTCAGAAGAACTCGGATACCCGGTCAATGTAGAAGTGACTGTCCCTCTGGAATTTGACACTATAAACCTTGCTTCGTACCCTTTGATGTTCGTTTTCGACATGCAGAATAGCAGGTCTTACAATTACATCTTGACTACCATAGATTACCTTACTGCCAATGACCAAATGCCTGGTTGCGTGGTGGTTGGAATAGAAGCCGGCGAAGGGATGAAGCGATTGTATGAAACGCAGCTTTCTATTTCAGATGGTGCTGCCTACGGCGAAAAAAATGAGGCGTTTCTTTTTGACGAACTGCTTCCATTTATCAGAAAGGAATACCAAGGCAATCAGCACTTAACCTTGATAGGGCATTCACGCTATGGCTATTTTACTTCGCTTTTGCTCACGCGAAGACCGAAAGAAATAGGAGCCGTGATTTCTATGAGTCCATTCCTCACGCAAACCAACGTAGACCTGTTTGAAGACTTCAAGAAAATGACTTCCACTGTTCAGCCCAATCGAATGGTGTACTACCGTCTTTCTATGGGGGAAGATTTTCCGGAAGACTACTTTGCGCTGGATTCTATGATTGTTCGCGAAGAACTGACCAGTCCGCATTTTGACATCAAAGGAGAACTTTTCTCTGAGGCTGGACATACAGCAACGCCCGGACTTACAATTGCTTCAGATCTCTATGATATTTTTGAGTTTTGGTCTAAACAACAGCAGATTTATTTCGATAATTCGAATAGTGATTTCGACGTGCTTAAAACCATCAAAAAAGAGATTGCACATCACTACGGCGAACAGCTCAATTTGTCTCTCGGCATTCTCAATGGAAAGGGCTGGTTTTTCTTTGGCGAAGGAGAATATGAACTCGCAATTAAAGCGTGGGAAGAAATGTTGAAAGCCTACCCTAATTATTCCGATGGCTATGTGAACATAGCTTATGCCATGAAAGAATTGGGACAAGACACCACTGAAATGCTTGAGCTATTCAAGGCAA
Organism: uncultured Comamonadaceae bacterium; assembly: GCA_964353035.1. Taxonomy (GTDB): domain Bacteria; phylum Bacteroidota; class Bacteroidia; order Flavobacteriales_D; family Sanyastnellaceae; genus JAQWQB01. Next base: position 1,194 of record CAYGUR010000226.1, read on the forward strand.
ACTTAGCTTCGTCTGCCTTTTATTCAGAAAGCGAAAAGAAAGAGTACCTGAAAGAGCTTGCAAACGAACAGTGGTGATTAATGGTTGAAAAACAGTATCTTGTTGGCTAGGACCTAAGCCAAAACAATAACTGTCAACCATGATTTCTTTACTTCGAGTGCTTTTAGCACGACGTTTCCAAGCTGCATTTGCAGTGCAACCAATCGTCATTTCTACCAAATCAATCTTCTTTGTTTGTTGCGCTTTCTGTGCCTTTTCAAGCCATGCGCAATGGTTAGATTGGTCAGATGAAACAGCCTCACGACTCACACTCACCTCTGTTGCCAATAGCGACAATGAAGAGAAAGACTTCTCGCATGCTGACCTCAACAACGACGGATGGGATGACGTGATTGTGGTTCGAAAAGAACCCTTTTCACTTCCAAACGAGCCAGCGAAATCTGATTTGTTGCTCATGAATGAAAACGGCGAGTTGGTTGATAGAACTGCTGAATACGCACCCGAATTTATCACCAACATTTCATTCGCAAGAGACCTCTTTATCGGTGATTTTGACAATGATGGTTGGCAAGATGTAGTCATTGCAAATACCTTCAGCCAAAATCCCATGTACTACAGAAACCTCGGAGAAGATGGAAATGGCAATTGGCTTGGTTTAGCAGACGAAACGGCACTTCGCTTCCCTTCTACTTATGACAACAACGTCCTTATTTGTGCCGTTTGGGGAGGAGACCTTACGGGCAACGGATCCATGGACATCTATTTCGTAAACTACCGCGTGAATGGAGGCGGTGGAACAGCAGAGGATTTTCTGTTGATCAACGATGGAAATGGATTTTTCACCGAAGAGGCTGATACTCGACTCGGGAACTTGAGAAATTCGGCCTTCGGAACAGCTGTGCAAATCCACGACATTGATCAGGATGGAGACCAAGATGTAATCAAGGTAACAACCTTGTACAACGTATCCCCATGGAACGCAAGAGGAACCATTATCCTCTTCAACGATGGCACGGGAAACTTCGCCAACTATCAAAACCTTACTCCTACTTCTTCGCCTTATATGTTTGAAGTTGCTGACTTCGACCTAGATGGCGACTTGGACTTTTACGTGGTAGACGATGGAAGTGATTACATGCTTCGTACTGATGGAATTACGCCAAACACAAGTATTTCGTTCACCCAAATTGGCATTCCCGGATCAAGCGACAATGGATTTGGCGGAAATGTGCATGCCGCAGACTTGGACAATGATGGCGACATGGACATTGCGGTTGCTGATGTAGATGTAGACATTCCACCTTGTGATTCAGGGCGAAGGTTGGCTATTTTCGAAAATGTGAACGGGGTATTTACAGACCCATATGGTTCAACAAGCTACGACTGGGTTGACAACAGCTACGATTTTAGTTTATTGGACATCAACAACGACGGACTCACAGATCTTCTAACTGGAGGGTGCGCTGGTTACGGTTTGTTCATGTCTGACAATTGTGACTTGGTGCAAAGTGCCGCTGATTTTGATGGTGATGGCTTACCTGACGCCTGTGATCCCTGTCCGACCAACCCTGATCCCGATTGCACACCCGCAGTTGACTATCCTATCATCCCAACAACACACAACATTGCCAGACAATGGAATGAAATGCTGCTGGCGAGCATTCGAAAAGATTTTGCTCGTCCAACAATGCACGCACGAAACCTGTTCCACACTTCTGTGGGAATGTGGGATGCGTGGTCAGCTTACGAAGAAGGAAATTGCACTTTTCTTCTAGGTCAAACTGTTGACGGATTTACTTGTGCTTTCACAGGCATTCCTGCTCCTTCGAACGTTCAAGCTGCCAGAGATGAGGCCATCAGCTTTATGGCTTATCGACTGCTTTCACATCGTTTTCAAAATTCACCTGAAGCAGCGCTTCTGCAGCAGGGATATGATGAGCACATGGCTACCTTGGGTTATGACATCATGAATACATCACAAGACTACGCAACAGGAGATCCTGCTGCACTTGGAAATTACATTGCGCAATGTCTGATTGATTTCGGACTACAAGACGGCTCAAATGAGCAGATTCAATATGACAATGTGTTTTACTCACCTGTTAATCCGCCCCTCAGTGTTGATGGGGCCGGAAATCCAAACCTGATTGATTTCAATCGTTGGCAGCCGCTCACGCTTCAAATATTTATTGATCAAAGTGGAAATGAGATACCGGGAAGCACACCTGATTTTTTAAGTCCAGAATGGGGAAGCGTTACACCCTTCGCCCTGAAATCAGAAGACTTAACCATGCATCAACGAGATGGGAATATCTATCCTGTTTACCACGATGCTGGAGCGCCACCTATGCATTCTACGGATGGTAGCGGTGACACAGATGATTGGAAATGGAATTTCTTGACCACCGCAATCTGGTCTTCACATTTAGATGCAAATGACGGGGTGATTTGGGATATTTCACCCGCTTCTATTGGAAACAGAACTTTACCGGAAACAGTAGCTGACTATCCTGCGTTTTATGATCAGATGAATGGAGGCACGCAGAGCGCTGGACACGCCATCAATCCGGCAACAGGTGCACCTTATGCTCCAAACTTAGTCCCACGCGCAGATTACGCACGTGTGCTAGCTGAATTCTGGGCAGACGGTCCTTCTTCAGAAACACCTCCTGGACACTGGTTCACGATTTGCAACTATGTAGCAGACCATCCTGATGTTGAGAAGCGATTTATGGGCGAAGGTCCGGTGCTTGACGACATGGAATGGGATGTGAAGATGTATTTCATGATGGGAGGAGCAATGCATGACTGCGCTGTTACTGCTTGGGGCCACAAAGGCTGGTATGATTACTTACGTCCAATCTCTGCCATTAGAGGAATGGCTGAATTGGGCCAATCTTCAGATCCTCTTGGAGCCAACTACCATGCTGGTGGAATGCCACTAATTCCAAACCAAATTGAAATGGTTGAAGCAGGCGATGCACTTGCAGGAACCAACAATGAAAACGTAGGGAAAATCAAAATGAAAGCTTGGAGAGGACACAAAGTCATCAACAATGTTGATACAGATGAAGCCGGAGTAGGTTGGATATTGGCTCAAGACTGGGTGCCTTATCAACGTCCGTCTTTTGTGACTCCGCCATTCGCCGGCTACGTTTCTGGACACTCCACATTCTCAAGAGCGGCGGCTGAAGTCCTCACGCTCTTCACTGGGGATAGCTATTTCCCAGGAGGAATGGGCGTATTCGATGCCAATCAAGATGAATTCTTGGTATTTGAAGATGGACCTAGTCAGACAATTGAGTTGCAATGGGCCACCTACTATGATGCCGCAGATGAATCTGGATTATCACGAATTTGGGGCGGAATTCATCCACCTGCGGACGACATTCCTGGAAGAAAAATGGGCGCTGTAATTGGTATTGATGCATTCAACTATGGTGTCTCGTACTTTTCAGATTCAGATGGTGATGGCATTTGTGATGCCTTTGATCCTGTATGTGTTGGTGATTTAAATCTGGATGGTGAACGTAACATCGCTGATATGTTGTTGATGTTAACTGACTACGGTTGTACAGGACCAGACTGCGTTGCTGATCTTGACAAAGACGGTATTGTAGGTGCAGGTGATATTATTGGATACTTTCTTCCTTACTTCGGCGTCAGCTGCGATTGATCTAAAGAAATGCATGAGCGCAACACTTTTCCGAAAGTGTTGCGCTTTTTCATGGTCAAAAAGCTAAATTGCCCATACAGCTTATGGATATTCTTCTGCATACGTTTTCCGGCGTCGCCGTAGCCTCAGTTGCGGCCAATGTTGCTCCTCTTTCTTCCTCTAGAACAGCTAAACTCTACTTTCTGGGAGCATTGGGAGGTGCGTTGCCCGACTTTGATGCCATTAGTTTGTGGTCGAAATTTGATGCGACCATTGGTGCGTTTTTTAACCTTTCGAATACAGGACGAGAAATATATTTCAACACCTTTTCATACTCCCATCACGGTGCTATGCATTCAGTGCTGTTCCCCTTGCTCTTAGTTTTAGTAATACAACTTTTAAGAAGAGGAATACACCGCCTTCGAAAGAAAGAGCAACCACCCTTTCTCCTCCAACTCCAACAGCGCAAGTGGGGGATTGCCACCTTCATTCTGGCCTATTGCGTACACATCATTGAAGACATGCCTACCCCCGGAGCAGTTTGGGGTGGAGTCAACTTCTTTTGGCCTACAAATGCATGGATTGGAGGAACTGGAGACATCTGGTGGTGGAACAACTACGATCTTTTTCTAATTGTTATTACAATCATCTTAGTCAATACGCTCATCCTTTTAATTCCTTCGGTGATGCCTAAGGCGAAGAAGGTTTTTGCTACGGGAGTTTTTATTTTCGGAATCAGCCTAGGGCTTTATCAAATCAAGACAAGAGGTTATGATTTTGACTATGAAGGTTTCGCCCCAGCTTATGAAGCTTCAGAAGCAAAATCCAAAGAAATTCAACGCGAAATCTTGGGCGAAACCGTGTATGGCTGGATGGAAAGTCTGGACGAAAAAATTCCGCTTAATTTTTAACCTCCAAGGGCTTGCAAATCGATTTATAGAGTACATTCGCCCAGATTTTTAACGCAGCATTCGCTTAGTAACATTCGTTGATTTCTCAGTACGAATGATTCATTTACTTATCAATTCTTAGTTTACTTC
>CAYGUR010000227.1:0-5846 GCA_964353035.1 uncultured Comamonadaceae bacterium
CACTTGAATGTCTTCAATGCGGACTTCCACTTCTTTTCCGCCTTCGATTTTCAGGGCTTTACTAGGAGCTAATTTCAACAGTTCCTTGACGGCCGAATTTGTTTTGCTGTGAGCGCGAGCTTCAAGCATTTGTCCGAGTAGCACCAGCGTCAGAATAACCGTTGCCGCTTCGAAGTAGACATGTACCGCCCCGTTTTCTGTTTTGAATTGATCTGGAAAGAAATCGGGAAAAAGCATCCCGAAGACGCTGAATGTCCATGCCACGCCAGCTCCAATCCCGATCAAGGTAAACATGTTTAAGTTCCACGTTTTGATGCTTTTATAAGCACGTTCAAAGAACATCCAAGCGGCATAGAAGACCACAGGGATTGAGAGGGCTAGTTGCACCCAATTCCAATAGGTTTGATCCATTAACTTGAACAGCGGATTGCTCGGGAGCATGTCGCTCATTGCGATTAGAAAAATAGGCAGTGTAAAAGCGGTGGCGAACCAAAATTTCAAAAATACTTTCTCAAAAGTCCGGACTTCGAAGGAACGGCCTGGCTGTTTGGGTACCAATTCCATTCCGCAAATCGGACAGCTTCCTGCTTCGTCTTTCTCCACTTCGGGGTGCATAGGGCAGGTCCACAGCTCTTCATTGGAGGAGGACAGGTTTTGTTCTTCAACGAGATCCATGCCGCATACCGGACAGTCGCCAGGTTGGTCATAGGTTTTATCACCTTCACAATGCATCGGACAGTAATACGTCCCAGTGCCTTTCCCTTTCGGCTTTTCTGTTTTCTTTTCTTCGTGAACGTGCGCTCCAGGTTGATGAATCGAATACCTTCCGCCATCTGCTTTCAGTGCTTCTTGAAAGGTCTCAATAGGAATGTGGCTATCCATCTCAATGGTTGCTTCACCTTTTTCAAGGTCCACGTGCGCTGCAGACACACCTTTAACCTTTGACAAGATGTCATCAACGTGGCTGCGGCAGCCATTGCAAGTCATTCCGTGTATGTGGTACGTGTGTTTCATGTTTCGATTTGGGTCTATCGTCGTTAATTATTCGCCAATAGGATTCTCCTATGCGTCTGACAGGAAGGGCCCCTTGCGCTCTTCCATTGACCATCTTTAAAAAGCCATCACCGTTCTGATTTTCACCTCGAGGGGGACATTTTCCAACAGCCGATACCTATGGATTATCACTAGCCCTTTCCCTGTGCAAAGCTCCGAATCAAATGAACACCCCCAACAAGAACTTTGTAGACGTACAGAAGTAATTTGTGGATGAAGACCGAATTAGAAATCAGTCAACTTTCCCCACAAAACAACAGTTTAGTATGCTTGAAATACCATGGTTATTCTCTAAAAAACACCACTTGAGTTAGCAGTTCATCTTTAAAGGCAATCATGCATTTTACGTCGTCAACTCTGTCAGAAGCGACACACATCAGCGGAATAGGACAGTCAAAAGAGACACCTTCGACGGCCAAAAGCTCTTCGCTTTTAGTATCTTTTATAACCTCACTATCACCAATCATGAGTTCCCCAGTGAACGAAGTTTCAGGAAATTTCTCGTCTTCGTCCCAGTTGAAATTAACACCAACCCCTTTGACTACATTGTCAACGGTGAAGAAGACAATGCCGAAGTCATCATAGAACATACTGGTCTCTCCACTTGGGTAGTCAACTGCTCTGCTTGGTTCTCCCAATGTTTTCATGAGGATATCCATCGTGGTGTAGCTCATGATGGGCGTTTCATTGATGGTCAGACCGTTAGCTGAAAAGTCAATGGATACCTCGTCTGTTTGAGCGAAAGAAGGAGCGCAGATGAGTGCGAAGGCGAAAGAAAAAAGGAGCGTTTTAAAGGCTTTCATTTGAGTTCGTGTATAAAGAATTGGGTCAACTAGTTCAAAGCGAAGATAGTCATATTTGGAGCTTTAGTGCTTCAGAACAACCATTCGTAACCTGCCGCTTTACGGAGAGACGATAGGGGCAATGTACCTTTTGATATAGATGATGATTAAGCTAGTCAGTGGAATGCCTATCAATAGACCAGGCGAGCCCAAAACATATCCCCAAATAGCAAGTGAGAGCACCATGATAACCGGATTCATGCCAATGTTTTTTTCCATAATGGCAGGAACAAGCACCAGTTCTTCCACCAAACTGGCCAAGACAAACACACTAAGTACAATACTGAAGTAGAATAAGAAGCCGTGTGGATTTTCAACAGAGAGCACCAGGCAACCCAGTGAGATGGGGATCAGCGCTAAATATTGAAGGTACGGAATGTAGGAAAGCAGGAGGATGAGCAAGGTAATAAAGATCATTCCTGGCATGTCTAAAATGAAGAAAGCGATGAGGTACATCAATGCCATCCACAAGACTATTTTCGTCCGCAACCTAAGGTATCTTAGAAAGCTTTGGTTGAAATCATCAAAGAAGAGGCCTAGTTTCGATTTCAGTTTCCCCGAAAAATAGCGCGTTTTCAGTCCTTCAAAATAATCCAGCTGGTACAAGATCAGAACAAAATACGCTATGGTAGAGAAGAGGATGTAAAGGATTCCGAAACGCGGGCCTTTTGAAGACTCTTCGAGGGAGTTGCTTTGGAAGGCCGATGTCATTTTTTCGTAACTAGCTGACATGGACTTGGTGTCCAGCTGTGAATAATCCATCTCCTTCAATTCGGTCATTAATGAGTCAGCTTTGACTTCCAGGTCCTGTGAAGCATACAAGTCGCTTATAAATCCTTTAACAACTTGAGCGGTTTGATCTAACTCCTCTTGGTTGTTGGACACCAGCAAGGTGAAACTTTGATTTAAGCGTTTAAAATCACGGTTGATGAACTGTGTGAAGAAGACCAAACACAAGACAATGATGCCAAAGAGTCCCAATAAGTAAAGCGTTGTAGCATATGCTTGATTCGGCACTTTTCGTTGGATTCGAGTAATGAGTGGCTTTGCAGCAAATGCAAGCAGCATGCCTAATAGAAAAGAAACAAGAATGCCGTACAGGAAATAGAAGGCCACACAAAGCCCTACTAAAAATAGGCCGATGATGATTTCATTCTTGTAGGGTTTGATCATGGTTTCGGATTCAAAGCAAATGTGTTTGCAATATACTGAACCACTTAGATAATCAAAGAATTAGGTTGTGTCTCCGAGAATCAAATCAATGGAAACGGAACAACAGATCAAGCATTTATAGAAACCTTTTGAGTCTGATACGAGTTGATTGTCATCTATTAAATGGATCGCTAAATCTTTCATCTTGGGTCAACACTTCATCTGTGAGCGTTTTTAGAAAGTTGACCAAGTCTGTTTTCTCTTGTTGGGAGAGGTTTAGCTGCTGCGGCTCGCCATTATCTTTGAGGGCTTCGCCTAAATTAGGGTGGTCTTGAACGCCGCTATTGTAGTGCTCAATGACTTGTTCTAACGTTTCAAACCTTCCATCATGCATGTAAGGTGCTGTTAGCGCAATGCTTTTGAGTGAAGGCACTTTAAAGGCACCTAGGAATACTGGGTTTTCGATGGCTTCAAAGACGCCTAAGTCCACCGTGGACTCTAAGTCCAATCCGTTGTTGGTTGGGCCGTTATCTGGATTAATAAAAGCTTCTGTAGAATGACAACCAATGCAACCGGCACCACCTAGATTTTTAGGTAGGAAAAACAACTGTTTGCCATTGTTTTCGCTTTCGGTGAAATTGGAAAAGTCATCAATTGGAGTATTAACCGCAGACCTACCTTCGTCATACTTGCTAGAAACGCTCACTATACTACGTATAAATTGAGCCAAGGCCATTGAAATGCTTTCAGAAGTGATTTCGTTTGTTCCGAAGGCATTAACGAACAGCTGCTGATAGAAGTCTTGCGCTTCGACGTTTTCTACAACTTCTTCCAAGGTCATTCCCATTTCAACGGGGTCTTGAAATGGCATAAGTACTTGGTCTTCTAGGGTTTCCGCTCTTTCGTCCCAAAAGAAACGCTCTCTGCCGTACCAACGGGCATTTACCAGCGACATTGAATGTCGACGAGTGGTGCCATTTTCAAAACCTAAGCTAAGGACGTTGTCATCAGAGAATCCTTTGCTTTGTTGATGACAGGATGCGCATGAAATACTGTTATTGGCGCTTAAATTGGTGTCGTAGAATAGCACCCTTCCTAAAGTCGCTCCGTCATCAGTAGTTGGATTGAATAGCGGTGTATTGTCGTTATCCACCGCGGCATTCTGGCCAGGTCCTAACAGCACATTTGTAGTTAAATGATTGGGTAAATCTTGCGAACTATAGTTGTAGGGTTCTGACGGAAGGGAAATGATCTCAGATTCAACACATTCGTTTTCAATTTCGTCTTTCTGACAAGAGAAAAAGAAGAGAGATGAAGAGAGAATGATTAAATAAAGCGATGTGGACTTTAGCATAGGATAAGGTGATTGTTATCTAAGCTTTTGACCAGCAGAAACTGCAATGGTTTAATGAGCAGAGTAAAAATAGCACTATTTCGCGCCAGCCAATCTTCCCCCAATCCAAGCCATTGGAATGTACGCCAATGCCAGGTCTGCAACAATGAACCATGTAGGCGCCGGAATATAGATTGCGGCCGTTATTCCACCCAACAAAAAGAAGACACCAATACCCACCGCAAACTTCATTTGATGTGAAGCCGCAATTTTCACGCAAATAAAAGCACCAGCAAGTGCTCCCAATGCGTGCGCAAGGAAAGGCATCAAGTAGTGTCTGGGTTCAAGCAGGTGTTGCGCTGCGGTCAAGCCCTCAATCGTAGATAGATCAGCACCTTCAGGTGGCGGAATAATGGAAGCGCTAATGGAAATGACTCCTCCATTTACAATGGAGCCAACAACGAGGCCAATTACAACAGCGAGGATGTTTTTGAGCGTAGGGTTCATAGCGTGAGGATTTACCGAAAGATACAAATTACAGCTTTACTTCACCATTTTCATCGTTTGACCTCCCACAATTACCATGTAAACACCATTTGACCATTGTTCTGTTGGGATGTTGAAGGAATAATCAGGAGTCTGGACATCCAACACAAGCTGTCCGAAAAGATTTCTCACTTGGATTCGACCCAAAGCTGCTTTCGCTTCAATGGATATGGCTTCGTTGAACGGATTAGGATAGAGGGATACATTCGAATCAATCGTCTTTTCATGAATGTCTGTTGCAACTTCGGCTGTTAGTTTTTGGATGAAGAGATCTTCGAAGTCTTCTGAAGCGGTGAGGTTGAAGGTGTTTTCCGAAGGATCAAAATCTACAGTTCCGGCAAAATTACCCACAGAATAAACATGGTCATTGTTATCCGAGGCCAGGGAATAGCCCAATTGATTGAATGGACCACCAATTTGGCTCACCCAAGTAAATTCGCCGTCTGGATTGAGTTTTACGATGTAACTATCTGTTTGTCCTGTCGAACTTAGGGTCACATTGGCATCTCCTGGATCAACATCAATTGTTGAATCGAAAATGCCGATGGCGTAGAGGTTATTATCAGCATCGCACACAACGCCATTGCCAGCAATCACTCCCTCACCGTCCAATTGTTTTGCCCACACGAAATCACCATTTCCATCCAGTTTGTAAACGACTGCATCAAAGTTGTTGGTGGATGTCAAGTTAAAAACGCCTTCTCCGGGGTCGAAATCGTTGGTGCCGACAAATCCACCAGTACCGAAAATATTTCCATTTTCATCAACACAGATGACTCGTGCGTATTCGAAGTAAATTGTTCCCATATTTTTCGCCCAAAGAAAGTTCCCATCGGAATCCAATTTTTGGACAAATCCACATGATTCGAATCCTGCAGTCAGATTGAAGGTCTCCGTACCAGAATCAAAATCGACCACAA
>CAYGUR010000228.1:0-5846 GCA_964353035.1 uncultured Comamonadaceae bacterium
GGGAATTTGGCTTTGGGTCAAGTATGGCACCATTGACAACACTAAAGCGAATAAAAGAATGGCAATTGAACTTCAGAATGGAAAGAAATACTTAATTGGACCCAAAAAAACCGAACTGAAGGAAATTGTACAAAAAATCAGTGAGCAACAAGGTGAGTAGTTGATGGCAGTTGAGTAGCGAACTTCAATGTTATCTGCTCATGGCTAAGTTCGTCAAAGGCAGACAATAAATTAGTTCGAAACGTCTCCAAGCCAAATGCGCACTGTGGTACTTTTCACAATGTTTCCGGTCTGCTTTTTCCAAAAATTAACTACTTTCCTATCCAAATCACCTCATCATCGACACGTCCATTACACATATCCGTCCGCGTTTTAAATTCACTGTAGCGCGAACTTCTGATGAAGTCTGGAATAGAATCAGAGTGCTTCTTCAAGCACCCTCAGAAGATTTACATGGAAGAATTGTTGATGACCATGTTGTTCTAGACATTGTGGGGCAAGAACAACATTATTGGTCGCCTCAGCTGAACTTTCGAATTGAACCCAGTGAGTCAAATGCTGAAGAAACGGTGATCGCTGGACACATAGGTCCGAGGCCAGCTGTTTGGACCTTGTTCATGTTCATTTATTTCGGCGTGGGGATTATTGGCTTTTTCATTGGTTCTTTTGGTTTCATCAAATGGTTTGGTGGAACTTATTCACACTTGGTACTTGCGCTTCCAATAGCCATTTTGTTCATGCTCACAGCATATGCCACAAGCAAGTACGGTGAGACCTTAGCGAAAGAACAAACTGAAGTTCTCAAACAATTTATCAGAGTGGCGATTTCGTTTGAGTAGAACAACCCAGTATTTCCATAAAAGTCTTCCCTCCTCTTCTGCTTGACTCCATTGTAACCTAAGTAGCGCCTGAAACTCAAGAATCACCTTACCTTTGAAAGGACATTTGTCATACGTACCTTATTGAAATCAGCGAGATGAAAGGAAAATTTGATGAACTTATTGCAAGCAACACACCGGTGCTAGTCGATTTTTATGCAGATTGGTGTGGTCCGTGTAAAGTACAAGCTCCCATTTTAAAAGAACTTTCAGCAGATGTTGACGGACGAGCACGCATTATTAAAATTGATGTCGATAAAAATCAAACCATTGCTGGTAGATTCGGCATTCGAAGTATTCCAACCTTGATGCTGTTTAAGAATGGCAAGGAAATTTGGAAAAAAGCTGGGGTTAGTTCGAAAGATGAGTTACTTCAAGTGATTGATCAAAACCAATGAAGCAGATGAGTTTCAATTAAACACACTGTTCTTAACACTGGAGTTTACATATTACTCCGATTAGGTCACTTGGGGGTAAAAAACCCTCGTTGATGTATAATGCGGACCTATCGAACAGAATTACATCCAATTCCGCTCGAAGGAAACATTTTCATACATCTACAAGGCAAAAAGACTGATTTATCTAAAAAGCCAAAAGGGGTTCTGATTTGACTTCAACTCAGCATCACCTCAATCTTGTTTCATTGATCCTAACATTACTTAACACGCTTTTTCTTCGTCGAATCCATAAAATGAGCATTTTGTTCACCTCAAACACGCTACAAAACGATGAAAAACGTTCTCCTCCCCCTTTTCTGCTTGCTATTCTCTCATAGTTTATCTGCTCAAACAAGCCAGTCCAAATTCAGTCATTCCCAGTATGAAAATCAAATTTTAGTATACAAACCTGAACAAAAAAACACCTCAGAAAAGGATTACAAACACGGTGTTTTCATTCTTGGAGAACTTAATAAAGACGTCGCAAACGACCCAAAAAACTTCAATAGAGCAGATTACTTCAATGCGCTTTCCGCGTTGATTTCATTGAACGAAACGGAAGAAAACATTCAGATTGCATTTGAGAAATTTCGTACCGCTGAAGGAAGTTGCGAATATTTTTTGAATCAAGGTATTTTCGATTCTTCTAAGTATGATATGCTTCGCGAAGCCATTGCAGAGCAAATAGCAATATGTAAGCTTGAAACACCAGCTGCACCTTTTGACGTAAACGCATACATTGTGGAGCACAAGCTTGATAAGGATTTAGTTTTATTGATGTATCAAATTTCACAGGATGACCAACGCTTCAGGACGGGTGAATCTTCTAACGCAGCGAAGCAAAAAGTACTTGATGCGCAAAACCAAGCGTTGATAGAATCTTTGTATGAAAAGCATCAAACGTACATTGGTAAATCACTGGTTGGCGAAAAATTTGAGCACATTATGTGGGCAGTGATACAGCACTCCAATGTAGAAATGATGGAGAAGTACATTTCCATTGTTCACCAAGCAGTTCAAGAAGATGAACTTGGTACTACACCGTTGAAGATGTTAATTGATCGTTTTTACGGATTGAAATTCGGTTACCAAATCTTTGGAAGTCAGAGCGGATTTGGCTTTGAAATGGCCACAGAGCAACGAAGACGAGAGGTTGAGCAGATGTTTGGTATTGATTGAATAGCTAAAAAAACGTATTGCCTTTTCTTGGCAAATCTAGGGTTCAGAACCAATTCTTTCTGAAAAAAACACGTATTCTTTGGTTAGTAATACAGATAAACCTGTTGAAAACCAATTGAACAAACTATTTCCATTATTCGTCAGATATAAACCGAAACTTTTACCTTTCTCGCGCGAATTGAGTCAAGGGTGTGGTTCTTTGTGTTGTAAACAGAAGATCTACATTCGAAAAACTCATTTCGTAGGAAGTGAAACAAACTAAGCATGAGGAGTTTTTAGGCTCATCATTCATGGTTAGAAAAAGATAATCCATAGTACAGTGCAGTCCAGAAAGCACTTGAAAAAACGGGGCGATTTCCGAAAAGCCTTATGAGTAGGAAACTATTAAAACCAAAACAATGTTTAAATCTATCAAAACATTTGCTGCTTTGACTGCTGTGGTTGCCATGTTGGCTAGCTGCTCTTTGACTTTGCCAGTTGATGCTACAAGCAACCCTGTGAGAACTAAAGTAGGAACTGCAAAAGCTACAGGTTACCTAGGAATTCTATTTTTCGATGCTGATGCAAGTATTCAAACAGCTGCAAAGAATGGTGGAATCACTAAGATTTCAACTGTTGACATCAAGTCAACAAGCATTCTTAACCTTATCGTTACTTACGAAACAATCGTAACAGGCGAATAAGAACCTTTTGATAAGACGGAGGATTTTAACATCCTCCGTCTTTCTTTTTAGACTTCAAAATGAAAAACCTATTCTTCTTATTGATCCTGTTTTCTGCACTAGCCTGTAGTACTGACGCAGAAGAAAAAACAGGTAAAGAAGTCTTTATCTTCAACAACATCTCATTCAAGTTGTTGGATGGAGAGTACCTAACCCCACTTAATCCGGGAGTCAAAGAAGCATACCTTTCCAACTTCCAACCTTCTCATTTACAAGTACCGCTTTTCAAGAGCATTGAAAATACGACCTACTCCATCTACCTTGGCCTTCCTTTCAATACCACAATTGAAAAATTGGTGCATTATGAATTGGTTGCAGATTCAGTAGCTCCACTTCTAACCAAGAGCGACACCCTTACTTATTTTTTCAAACAGCATTTTAACGACACCCTTTACATCTCAGAGTATGCACAGGTGTTTGATGGGAATTTGATTTACCTATTGGCTACAACGAAGTCTGAAGCAATCTCAGACTCACTCTTTAACCAAACTGCTCTTTCTGATCGGTTTAACGAAAAAACAAAATGAAATTGAATTCATTCAACCTGATCAAATCCAGCACCTTTCTTGTTGTTGGGTTACTTTTGGTACTCACAGGCTGTACTTCCATCAAAGTTGGTGGTGTTAAATCAGGTAAAAATCTGTTTGAAACATTCTATGTTGGTGATGACGGAACCCAGTATTTCATCAAACCGCTGGGATTCTCAAACCCCGAGAATAAAGATGAACTTGCCATGGACTTCACTTTCAGATATAAAAATGAAGTGAAAGATTCTGTAATCGTCAATTTCGCCATTCAAAGTGAAAAAATCATCAAAGAGATTGATCAAATCACCCTCTCCAACGCCACTCAGACCATTGCAAGTAACGAGGTTGAATTACTGTACAATGAAAAGAAAAAGAAGGATTTCTATTCGCGGTTTTCGACAAAAATCTCAATGGTTGAATTCAATCGCATGTTCGAAAACTTTGATTGGAAGACAACTGTAGTTACGAATGGCACTTCTCAAACCTTTGAAGCTGAGAAAAAGACTAAAAAGTCACTCTCAAAACTTGCTGACAAAGTCTTCATTATCTTCCAATAACCTCTGCAGTCCAACGTACATCATCTTCTTTCTGCAGCTGATTCTGGGGCGAAATTCGAAGTAGAGTTCCTGAATTAATGTTTCTTGAGCTCTGACAAAATTCAGCACATCTTTATTTTTTATCGTTGGTCGTCGATGTCACAAATATTCCGACATTCGTCCACCCCATCTTCGTCTTTAACAGCGGTTTAGGCGAAACTTCGAAACATGTTCAGATGGGTAGTTTTTTTTTTTCAAAAGGACAACGCATGAACAACGAAGAAACAGAAGAACTTCAACAATTTGAAGGCCTCATCAATGGGCTCCTAGAAGAGGATTTCGGGTGTTGCGACAACTTCCTGTCGCCATCAATTATTTCTGGACTGAATGAAAATATCCAACGACTAAATGACGCGGGGAAGCTTAATGATGCTGGAATTGGAAGCAATCACCTCTTCCAACAAAACAAGAGCATAAGAAGTGATCAAATTCATTGGTTAAATGATGCCAGCACCAATTCGTATGAGCTTTTCTTTCTGCAAAAAGTGGGGAAATTTATGCATCATTTGAATTCCACGTGCTACACGTCACTGAAAAGTTTTGAATCACACTACGCTTCCTATGGGCAACACAGTTTTTACAAACGACATGTAGATCAATTTAAAAATTCGAACGGACGAAAGTTCTCGCTGGTACTCTATCTCAATGAAAACTGGACCGAAGCAGATGGTGGCATGCTCTCTTTGTATCCCAAGGGAAAAGAACAGCTAAACATCTCTCCGTTGGCAGGGAGAATGGTGTTTTTTCGAAGTGACGAAATGGAGCATGAGGTACATCCGTCAACTACCCGGGAACGCAGAAGTATTGCAGGGTGGATGAGGGATGAGTTTTGAGTTCTGAGTTCTGAGTATTGAGCAATCGTAACCAATTCCAATTTTATAATTGTATTGGGGTTTCTTAATGGATTGATTACCTTGACCTTCTCCAAATTGGTTCCATTGATGGGCACTCGAATGTATTTCAAGGTTGTGAAACAACTGCCGTTACATATTATTCTTTTATGTGTAGCCCATGACGAGTTGGTTTCCCAGATTTGCACCCCGTACTTTTTTGAAGTTTTCGAAACGCCAGGACTGGAAAGTCCTTTTTCAGCATTTGAATTAGAACTCTTTGATCAACTTGGAATTAAGCAAGTGGCAATAGATAAGGATGGAGTGCAAAATATCTATACGTTTAATACCAAAGGTCAGCTTATCCGGTACATCGCTACTCCACACTGGTTCAATGATTCTTGTGCTTATGAAACGAATTATTATTATGACGACAAAAATCGGTTCATTTCAGAAGTAACAACTAGCAACAGCCCCTTTGAAAAATTTACCTGCTATGTGGATTCCTTATCCTATGATGACCAAAACAGACTTAGCAGATTGTACCGATTCGAAGTTCTTTCATTTGATGAAAAAATCATCTTGCATGATTTTCATGTTGAAAATGCATTCGAAGATGGCGTTGTTCTCATTGATACAACGCCTGAATTTGGACCGATTCGACATAGGTACAATAA
>CAYGUR010000229.1:0-2937 GCA_964353035.1 uncultured Comamonadaceae bacterium
ATTGAACAAAAACTATACTATACCAATGGCGAGATTTCACAAGTTGAAAGTAGAAATGGCACTCCTCAAAACGAAAGTCTAGAACACTTAGAGTTCGTTGTTAGTAATCCTGACATGGAAGCTATTCAAGAAATGTATGGCGCTAGGCTAGCTGCTTATTCACGCGCGCTTGGACAAGGTCGTGCTCAATAAAGCGCTCTACTTTCCGCAACGACTCACGCGCCTCTGGAACGTAGTCGGGAAACAATTGCCAACTGTGAAACAACTGTTCCTCCGCTTCTAATTTGTACAAAACACCCGCCGATTCTAGTTTCTGTGCCAAATTCAAGCTGTCTGGATACAACAACTCATTCTTCGCCACTTGGATTAAGGTGGGTGGAAAATAGTCCACTTTACCGAGCACAGGGGAAATCTCTATGTGCGATGGGTCTTGATCTTTCACATACATCTCGCTATAGTGAATCAAGTCGTCTTTGTCGAACAAACTGTCTTCCATGTTATTGATCTGAATGCTTTCTGAATTGGGTCGAAGGTCTAACCACGGCGACATCAAAATCAATGAAGTGGGCATTTGAATTCCATCCTTCGCCATTCTATGAATCATTCCTGCGGCCAAGCTACCTCCTGCAGAATCACCCAATAAATGTACTGGCCTATTCGGATGTCGTTCAATCAACCCACTGTACGCCAACATACAATCATTTAAAGGGGTTGGATAACAATGTTCGGGCGTCAGTCGATACTCTGGAATGAAACCAGTCATTCCTGTTCTTCGACACAAATAGGCCACAGAAGAGCGATGCGTTTTCACACTTCCAAATGCAAATCCGCCACCATGAATGAACATGAAGATGCCTTTGTTATTCGCGTTCCTGTAGGTGATTTCGCCAGTTGAAATGCCGTTGAGTTCCGTCATTTCCAAATTCGTTCCCATTTGCATGGGGTTCAACAATGCCAAGGCGTCTGCCGAAGCACGAAGCTGTCCGGGAGTTGGCTGAACGCCCGCACTCCGAAGCTTTCGCATCAATTTATAATACGTTGTCACCAGCTGATAATGCATCTTCCCCATGTTGCAAAGGTAAATGACAACAACTACTCTTTCGCTATCTTTGGATGCAAATCAATGCTAAATGAGCAAATTATTTCAACCTCCTGCGCCCCCCTATTTCGCGGTCATCTTCACATCCATCCAGCCTGAAACAATTGACAGCGAAGCGTATCTAGTTGTTGCCAACCGCATGACTGAACTAGCGGAAGAACAGGATGGCTTTTTAGGCATGGATCACGCACGCAGCAATGTTGGTATAACCATTAGCTATTGGAAAGATGAAGCTTCCATTCGGAAATGGAAGGCGCACGATGAACACCAACTTGCTCAAACAAAAGGCAAAGAATCGTTCTATTCCCAGTATGTTATTCAGGTGTGCGAAGTCACGAGAGCGTACTCATTCTAATGAGCGAAAAACAGGATAACGATTCACCGTTCCTTCATAGAATTTAGACCGTTTGTACAGCCAGTACAACTGCGACTTTGGAGAATTGGCCAATTCCATATTTGATTTTTTCGCCAACTCGAAGGCCTCTCTTAAT
Organism: uncultured Comamonadaceae bacterium; assembly: GCA_964353035.1. Taxonomy (GTDB): domain Bacteria; phylum Bacteroidota; class Bacteroidia; order Flavobacteriales_D; family Sanyastnellaceae; genus JAQWQB01. The sequence goes on from CAYGUR010000229.1 coordinate 1,591, forward strand.
TCAGGATCATTTTTCAGCATTTCTGCCGCAGTATCTTCAAACACGTAATCGCTGTACCATTCTTTTTGCTGCAAAACAGAATCGAAAAAGTTCCAACTAAAAAAGGAATCCACACCTTTCGGTTCAAGTGTTTCAACAATGTACCTGTTGGTTGCTTGATTCACTGGCACGAGATAGTCTCCTTTGAACAATTGAACTTCTTCCACCACTTCAGTTAAATCCAAAACTTTGGTAAGTCGATGTCCTTCATACAATTCACAAGCTTTAAAGTCATTGATGTAATAGACTCTCATTTCTGAAATGGTATCCTTGTCCACCCGCTGCATCTTCACTCCATTCCACTTCAATCGGTCAACTACTTCTCCCCAAGCCTGCGGAACAATGTAGTATTCTGGTGCTATTGCACTTTCTGTGGCTTTGTACGTATCGAAGTAATCAATCTCTTTCGTAAAAGGCTTGCTACGGTTGTATTTCAAGCGTGGTTCACCAGTAACATCGCTCAACGGATAGGTTGCTTCAAATCCCTTAAAAGGTATTTTTCTCGATTTCGTGGTATCCAATTCCCAATTCAAATCGAATGCTTCTTGCTGCATAACTTCTTCATCAGCACGCTTTTTCTGAGCAATGAGTGTTGAGTTGTTCGCGTGCATGTATTCTAGCGTCGCAAGCAAGAACTGATAGGTGCTTTCTACCCGCTGAGCAAATGGCTTCAACATATGTGTCTCACTGGTGAAACCAATAGTATTGAACAATGCTGCATATCCAGTGCTGTAGCGTGGTGTTTCCAAAAAATCCCGAATTCCGTTGTCTGGAATTTTGTTCAGTGTATACACATACGGTGTCATACCCCATCCGCGATCATTCATGGTTTGGTACAACGCCGGACTCATCTCTTCACGAATGTATGCGCCTATCTCCTTCCCCGCTTTGTCAGGTTGTGTGGCAATCATTGTCATAACATACTGATAGTCTGCACCATTGCTTGTGTGCGTGTCAATCATTACTTCCGGCTTCACATCCTGAAACATCCGCGTGAAAGTGCGCGCATTTTGTGAGTCTGCCTTGATGAAGTCTCTGTTCAAATCAAGGTTTCGAGCATTCCCTCTAAACCCATATTCTTCCGGACCGTTCTGATTGGCACGTAAGCTAATATTTCGATTCAGTGCCCCACCCACATTGTACATAGGAACAATACAGACAATCACAGAATCCAAGAGTTCATTGTATTTCGATTTTCCTGAGAGCAGGTTTCTAGCCAGTTTCAAGCTGGCGTCAACGCCACAAGGTTCTCCCGGATGAATGCCATTGTTGACAAAGAGCACCGACTTATTGGTCTCGAACTCATTG
>CAYGUR010000229.1:2947-5824 GCA_964353035.1 uncultured Comamonadaceae bacterium
GATGTAACGGTTTCCCTACATCTGTGGTGCCATACTCAACAAGAAAAGCACCTTTATTTCGCTGACCAAGCTGGCGATACTGGGCAATTGCTTCGTCATACGTTACCGAAACATTTCCTTGAAATGGGGTTTCTTCTTGTGCTAAAGTCTGGACAACGCAGAGCAAACAAGAAGAGATGGTCAATAAAATTCGTAAATTCATGGCTGAAAATAATGTCTATTTTTTCAATTATGCATCACGAAACACCAAACAATTATTGAGAACCTTCTATGTTGAAATTCACCCCAGAGAATCAAAAAGAACCCAAAAGAGGAAGTTTACTGCTTGCTGAACCTTTCTTAGATGACCCCTACTTCAAGCGCACCGTTATTATTTTGTGCGAACACAATGAAGAAGGCTCCTTTGGATTCGTTTTGAATAATTATGTTGAAGTGGAGATCGAAAACATTATTTCACAGATGCCCAAGTTCCAAACGCGCGTATCCATCGGCGGACCTGTGAAAAACTCTAACCTGTACTACATTCACACCTTGGGAGATAAGCTAGAAAACAGCCTGCCTATTACAACCTCGCTTTTTATGGGTGGTGATTTCGAGCAATTGAAAGGATTGATAGAGCGCGGAGAAATCGACGAGAATCAAATTCGCTTCTTCGTTGGTTACTCCGGCTGGTCAGAAAATCAATTGCAAGAGGAATTGAATGAGAACTCTTGGTTTGTGACCGAAGGATTTGAAGACCTGCTAATGAACACCCGGAACGACGACCTCTGGTCAGACATCGTTAAATCGCTTGGCAAAGAGTATGAACACTTGGCGAATTTCCCCCAGGACCCGAACTTGAATTAGTTGGAATCCTAGTATTCCAATTCAACGAAGTATCCAGAATGACTTCGAACGTTGATTACACGACCGTTGTCAAAAATCAAGTACTGACCTTTGATGCCCTTTAAGGTTCCTTCTAACACACTGATTTTGTCTAGCTTAACGCTCACCAACTTAATGGGATATTCTAGCACAGGATAGTTAATGGTAGTCACTTCGTCATTGTCAGAGAAAAAAGGAGTGAACTCCTCAGGCAGTAATTCCAAAGTTTCGTCTTTTTGATCAAGCAAATCAACGTCATTATCAATGCGGTTTTGAAGCATCCACCTCCAGTTCGTTTTATCAGCCATGTGTGATTTCAACTCTACTTCAATCAGTCCTGCGAGCTGTCTGTAGGGCGTTTCGGCAAGAATAATGGCTTCTGTAGCACCTTGATCAATCCACCGGTGCGGGACATTGGTTGTTCTGGTCACTCCTACTTTCACCCCACTTGTCTTCGATAAATACACAAAATGTGGTTGATTGTGGTGTTTCTCTTCCCATTCTGCGTCGCGAAGGGCAATTCCTTCATGTATTCTGCTCAACTCAGGACGAATAATACTAGGAACGGCCATGGGCGAAGACATAAATGCTTCGTAACTCATTCCATCCCCAAATGTTTTCTTAATCTCCTTGCCCGAAACGGTGCAATTGATTTGTCCGTGAAACGAAATCTTCACTTCCTTCCCCACCAAGGCATTCATTGGTGTCTCTTCTCCCGGTGTCAGATTGTCGTAAAGGTTTAAAAAATACTGCGCCTCATCGTGCAGTTCAGTGCGCATTTTTCGAATATTCCCAGCAACTTTCATTTCGCGAATTTAATGGGAAAAAGAACACGAGTGTGACCGATTCGTGAGCTGTTCTTCCGAATTTTGCATCACTTATGAAAAATACCATTGCCTATGTAAAGTCAGGACTGCCAGGCAGCATGACTTTTGAAGAATATTTCACCTTAACCACTGAATTGGTTCATGCAGGGAAAACTACAGGTGAAAATCAAAGTGAAGAGTTTGTAAAGTACACCCACCTGAACAGACATCGCATGAATCGTTTGAATAAAACAACAGTGATTTCAGACGATGTACAAAGAGCAGTAAAAGCCATCAATCAAAAGACTACATGGCTTGTACTTTCCGAAGCATGGTGTGGAGATGCGGCTCAAAATCTCCCAGTGATTCATCACATTGCACAACTGAACCCGTTGATTGAACTAAAGATCATTCTCAGAGATGAGCACTTGGACATAATGGATGAGCTTTTGACCAATGGCGGACGTTCTATTCCAAAACTCGTAGCATTTGATGAAAACTTCAATGAATTGTACACTTGGGGACCTCGTCCGGCAGAAGTTCAAAAAATGGTCAATGCATATAAAGCGCTACCTGAACCCAAAAAGCCGTATTCAGAATTTGTAGAGGAAGTGCAAAAGTGGTACGTCACAGACGGCACACAGTCGCTTCAATCTGAATTTTTACAGCTTTTAAAATAGCACATAAGATTAGAATACAAGGGGGAAATGCGCTGGTGTAAATCGTAACAATTTTATTACCTTAGAGGCTGTATCGAAACTAAACCTTTGTATTATGAAAAAAACTCTACTATTTATTGGGGCTTTTGCCCTTACCCTTAACCTTTCCGCCCAAACAGTAATTTTCGAAGAGAATTTCGATTCGTATACTGCTGGACAAGGAATTGCCGCACAATCAGATGATTTCTACACTTGGAATTCAGGTGACACAGGAACTGATGGTGGTGTAACAGACGCATACGCTGCAAGCGGTGCAAACTCAGTTGAAGTTTCTTTCGCAGGAGGAACAGACATTGTTTATGCGATGGGACCATACACTTCTGGAAAGTATGACATCGAATTCAAAATGTTAATTCCTGATGGAGAAGAAGCTTATTTCAACGTAATGCATTCATGGGATTACAACTCAACGACCAACTATGAGTCGGCATGCGATATCTATATCGCAAATGGAACCATGACTAGCAATGTTTAACGTCTACATCTAA
>CAYGUR010000230.1:0-5712 GCA_964353035.1 uncultured Comamonadaceae bacterium
CCCCAATACTTTTTCTCCGTCAGAGGAGTAGGATATAAATTCTCGCCTTGATTGGAAAAAAAGTTTTCCTACTAGAGGCAACCATTAAAAGATATTACGTCTTTTAAGTATAAACGCAGTTTCCAGGACTGCGTTGGTTTCAAAATTTTCCTTGCAGGTTTACAGAAAGGGGTTCTTTAGAGAGCCCTTTTTTGCGTCTAAGAAGTTTTTCGGCAAGAATTTAAATGTCTGATAAACAGTTGTTTGAGTTGGTTTTAAACCATTTTGACGTAGACAACGAATTTCGTTTCAAAGAAAGGGTCATCAAACATTTTTGCAATAGGAATCAGCTCAACATCCTTCTTTACTTCTGACAATTCTTCTTTTAAATCGCCACCTTTCAGGTATAGAATTCCGTTGGGGAAGGGGTTAATTTGTTTTTTTTCGAACTTATTATAGGTCCAAGGAAGAAAATTTGCCAGGCGCGTTACGGCTCTTGAAACCACAAAATCGAATTTCCCTTTAATTTCTTCGCCACGAGCGTGAAGGGCGGTAACATTTTCTAGATCTAGACTTTGGGCTACGGCTTGAACGACTTTTATTTTTTTACCAATGGAATCTACCAAGGTGAAATGTACATCGGGAAAAAGAATGGCAAGGGGAATGCCGGGGAATCCTCCGCCTGTTCCGATGTCCAATATCTTAGAGCCATCAGCGAAAGACATTGCTTTGGCGATTGCTAGGGAATGTAATACGTGTTGTGTGTAGAGTTCATCAATGTTTTTTCGAGAAATGACATTGATTTGGCTGTTCCATTCTTCGTACAATTCACCTAGGGCAGCGAATTGTGTTTTTTGATTGGAAGTAAGATTAGGAAAGTAGCGTTCAATCAGAGCGTGGTCCATGAATCAAATGCTATCTTTTGTGTGCTTCATGATTTGGTACAGAAATTCTCTAGCTCTGAAGAGTTGTGCTTTAACGGTTCCCAAGGGTAAATCAAGTTCCTCTGCGATTTCGTCATAGGAATACTCTTCGAAATACCTGAGTTCAATCAGTTCTCTGTAACGAGGTTTCAATTTTGAGACCACTTCGCGCATGCGTTCAACGCGCTCTTTCTTCTGAAGCGCTTGAATTGGATCTGGTTTGTCGTCAGATACAGCGATTTCCATTGAACTTCCTTCTTCATTTCTAAAACCGGTATCCAGAGACAACGCTTTGATTCGTTTTTTTCGAATAAAGTCAATCGCATTGTTGGAGGCGATTTTGAAGAGCCAAGTAGAGAATGCAAATTGAGGCGTGTATTGAGCAAGACGTTTAAATGCTTTCCCAAATGCTTCAATGGTAAGATCGTCAGCGTCGTCTTTGTTGTTGACCATTTTCAAAAGCATAAAGTAGATTGACTCACGGTAACGTTCCATGAGTTCAGCGTACGCACGCTGGTCTTTCTCATTTATGGCCTTTTGAACGAGGTCATAGTCATAACGTGCCTTATCGGATAGATGCTGGCTTACTTCCATGTTCTTGGTTTCGATAAAAGATTTCCTATCCACAGTACCGGATTGATAATAGCCTGATAGGCTTCTAGCAGCGGAAGCATGAATAGTAAATCTGGTTGTCCCAATTTTTTTAAGGACCCTCTAAAAGTAGCTAAATGCACGATATACCTAACCACCAATAGTGAGCTTGCTATCAAGAAAGGGTTGTGCAAAACCATCCATATGATAGCAGAGAGCCACATTAGGTTGAAAGATAGGGGTCCTAGGATTAAAAAAATCTTCGTTTTGAGTTGATAATGAGGCGCAGTTGTGAGGTGTCTGCGCTTCTGGTGAAACCATTCTTTCCAGGTTTCTTTTGGGTCTGAAGTTGTAAATGCTGCTTGGTCAAGCACAATTTGTGTGTTCTTCTTAGTAGCAACTTCATTGATAAACAGGTCATCATCACCAGAAGCTAAGTTGAGGTGTGATTTGAATCCACTGTTCTTAAAAAAGAGCTCTTTCTTGTATGCCAGGTTTCGTCCAACACCCATGTAAGGCATTTTGCACAGTGCGGCACTGAGGTAGCTCATGGCAATCTGGGCTGTGTCAAAGCGAATGACTTTGTTCAACCACGTTTTACGCATATTCAAAGGTGAAGCACCCAAAACAATTTCAGTTGCTTCATCTGCAAAAGGAGCGGTCATTTTACTCACCCAATCTTTGCTCGCAGGAACGCAGTCAGCATCCGTCAACAGAACAATGTCGTGCTGCGTGCCTTTGATCCCCATGGTGAGCGCAAATTTTTTCCCTCTCATGCGTTGAATGTCTTCATTTAAAGGAACGACGTGTAGGTTTGGATACCGAACCTGATATGCTTTCAGGGTGTCAAGTGAATCATCCCAGCTGGTGTCGTCTACAATGACAACTTCAAACTTAGGATAGTTCTGTTCCATTAGAATTGGAATCAGATCTCTTAACCTTTTCTCTTCGTTCTTAGCGCAAATTACTATGGACACACCAAAAGAGTGTGTAGGATATTGCTTATCAGACCATAAGCTAAGTCTGATATATTGCCAAAGGTCTAGGAACAGTTGTATAACTACCATGCCTACTAACGTAAACATCAGTGTTCTGTATCCTGTGGTGGTAGCATTCCACCAATCGAGTATCTGTTCCATTTGAGTCCCGAAATTATTGCAACGGATTCACATGGAAAAAGAAAAGGCGACCATTTGGCCGCCTTTTATAAACAGAGTTATACCGATGGTATTACTTCACCATAATTCTTCCGGTGATGGTTGTTTGCTTCGTTTGAACTGTCACGAAGTACCACCCTGCAGGTAGATTGTTCAAATTCAGTTGTGTGTTCGTTGTGTTTGCGCCTACACTTTGTGTCTGAGTGATTTGTCCGAGTCCATTTGTAACGGTGATTTGCTCCGCATTCAGTGGTAACTGTACGGTCACATTTCCGTTGGTTGGATTCGGATAAATCACAAGGTCATCTGAGTAAGATTCATCATCTACACTCAGGTCAGTTGTACAAAAGTCAACATCCTCAGAATCTCCAAACTCTCCTCCTGAGGCAAAATTGTAGCCCAAGTGGGTGTACAGTTGGTAGCTACCATCACCCCAGCCACAGCATATACCATCACCGAAGCTATCAAAAATGGTGAAGGTGTAACACCCGTCAGCAAGACAGAATGTTTCTGTTACTTCAGTAGCATCAGAATAGGGTCCGCCTTGATAAAGCAACACGTTTGACTCATTGCGCAATTCCCAGGTTGTTTCATCTCCAAAATCATCTGTAAGAAGAGCCATAGAGTACTCATAGGTTGGTCCTGCGAAAGCCTCAAAGGTCAATTCACTAGAATTGTTGACGTCGTTTTCATCGGCAATTCCATTCGGATTAGTGACAACAACTTCAATAGTATTGCTGCCATTCACAAGGTTGGTAAATGGCAATGTGAGCTCCTCACTTTGGCCTTGAGCTAAACTACCTGTCCAGTCATACGAAGTAAGAAGTTCGCCATTCACGTAGTAGTTGATGGTCACTGAAGTGAGGGTTTCAACACCAAAGTTTGTCAAGGTAATCACTGGGTAGACGAAAGATCCACAAATGATGTCATCTACGTTTTCAAAACCGCCTAAACCAGCATCGTTGTTATAGGTTACAAATCCTTCAGGAAAGCCGTCTAGGATTACTACGCCTGTATTTAATGGGTCAAGCCAGTCGCGCAATCTGCTGGATGCAGAATTTCCATCCCAGCTCACACCGAAGCGGCCATACCAGTCTGCCTGTCCATTGTTTACACTTCCGTTGCAAGCGGCAAATCCACCATACAATTGCCCGATGATTCTATGGTCTTGATCGAACAGCGCAGAGCCAGAAGAACCTCCTTCCGTTACGCCCAATTCCCATTCATCGATGTACCAAACTGCAGCGCCTCCTTGAGTAGTGTGGTAAGGGGCATCTTCGTCAAAACAGATTTTCTTTAAGTCGCCCGCGGGGTGGTGAATACCCGTTGTTTCTGTTACGGTAAGATCATCAGAGTGGTCCCAGCCACAGTATTGCACATTGAAACTTGCAGGTGGAGTATCGCTCAATTCTAGCAAAGCGAAATCGCTTCCACCGTTGCTCGCTCTCAATATTGAGCCTGAGATTGATTGATCTGTAGGTCCTGTATTACCTGTACATCCTGCTGTCTCATGATTGAAGTAGAAGACCCAGTTGTTTTGACCTCCCAAGCAATGGTTCGCTGTAAGGAAATAAGGTGTGCCATCTAATGATGTATTGTTCACCAGCGTGCCAGAACACACGGCGGAACCTCCGTTTACAATCAGTGCAACACCTCTTTTTTCTACTTGCCAAGGGTCTCCTTCCGGACAGTTCACGTTGATGTTGCAGTTTCCTGAATTCCCGAAGGGTCCGCGATTCGCATCTTCGTATGCTTCTTCAGCTTTTCTTACGATAGAGCGGTATCCGTGAACGATGGTTCCAACTTGAACAATTGATTGGCCGGCCACTTGAGCTGGTTCAATGAGTTCGAGGACCACTCTGTCATCGTGTACAAGTCCGATGGCGAAGCTACCCCACTCTTTGTTGTTTTCATAAGTAAACGAGCCAAGGAATTCAGTTCGGTCGTCATTCCACACAAAAAACTGAGCGGTTTTTGGCAACTTGAACTGGTCCATGATGAAGCTAATGCTTGTAGCGTCCGGACAATCAATTCCGAGTGTCCAGATACGGTCACCATTGTCAGCTGTGGTCCAAGTTCCGCTATTGTTCAAGTCAAGTTCCACTTCCCATTCTTGTCCAAAGCGATAAGGTGCCTCTTTGTATTGGTCTGTCACAGCATCTTCAGCTTGTAACAATTCGAGGTCCAATGCGTCAGTAGCAAAGAATTCAATATTGAATCTTGAAAGGTCTTTTTCGTTCCAGTTCGAAGGCTCACCTCCATGACTTAGCTGTGCAAACATTTGTGCCGAAAAAAGCACCAAACAAAGGGTTAGCAGGTTTTGTAAATATTTCATTTCCATATTAATAGTTGTATTCTAATGGTTGATCGAAATTGGCTAGATTGAGAATGATTCGTCCACCAGCCATTGATTTTAACTCAGCAATGCTGAATGAAAGTTCTTTTTGAATCAATGCCCTACAATAGTCTTCATTTCCATTGTGGTGAAGAACTAAGTTCATTTTGGGTGGTAGACTTTTCATCATTGCACCATTTGTGTACAGTTTGTACTCATGGTCTTTGCATCCACCTCCGTGTGTGATGGTCATGCGAAGGGAGTCTCCTTTGATCTCAGCAGATTTGACAGTGTAGGCATCACCCTGATCAAAATTACCGCTTTGGTCAATGATCAAGGAGGCTTCTCCTGAAGTCTGAGTTGCTGAATTGTCAGGCATTTGCGTCTCTGCTGTGTTTTTTTTATTGCCGCAACTTGCAAGTAGCAAAGCAAGCGTTGCAATGAGTCCAATGTAGCGCATAGTTCAAAATAACGTTTTTGTGAGCAAATAGTTCACACAATAATCGAGTTTAATTGAATTCCTTTCGTGCACCAACCTGGTACATGCGAACGGTTTATGTTGAAAATCTAGGCTTCCGTTTTTTGTTTGATGAGGTTTTCAAGGGCGAACATTTCGTCACGCAATCTGGCTGCTTCCATGAAATCCATTTCTTTAGCTGCTCGTTGCATCTTCTTTTTGGTTGCTTCAACGAGCTTGTCCAATTTGTCAACCGACATGTATTTAATC
>CAYGUR010000231.1:0-5708 GCA_964353035.1 uncultured Comamonadaceae bacterium
AGATTTTACCTTGTTGAATGAGGTTGTGCATGGTCCAAACCGTTTCAACAATAGGTGTTTCTTTATCGGGACGATGACAGAAATACAAATCCAAATAATCCGTACGCAAGCGTTTCATAGCGGCTTCGCAGGCTTCAACAACATGTTTTCTGTGCAGGCCGCGTTGCGTCGGTAGTTTTCCACCCGCGCCAAAAAAGACTTTGCTAGACAAGGTATAGGTGTCTCTGGACCAGTTTTTCTTCGCCAAAATTTCGCCCATAACTTCTTCTGACTTTCCTGCTGCATACACTTCAGCATTGTCGAAGAAATTCACACCAGCGTCATAGGCAATGTCCATCAGACGTTCAGATATTCCGTCCTGTATTTGGTTTCCAAAGGTGATCCAGCTGCCAAAAGACAGCGCGCTTACTTGTAAACCACTTTTTCCGAGTCTTCTATATTCCATAGGTGCAAAGGTCATCTGATATTGTGAAATGAACAAATCGAATTCGTCCCAGATAAAATGAGGGTAAAAGAAAACCCCTTGACTCCAATGAACCAAGGGGTTTTAAATGCTTTAGGTCGAAATTAATCGATTTCTACTTCCGATTTAACCCCTTGTGGGGTAGGCTTCGGTGCAGATGTCTTCACGAAATCAATTTCGTCAATCAAGTTTTGTGCTCCAGCCAACTCATCAATGATAAACATTACATAACGAATGTCTACCGAGATGGTACGTTGCAATTCTGGTTCGAATGCGATGTCACCACTCATTGCTTCCCAGTTTCCGTCAAAAGCAAGACCAATTAGGTCTCCATTGGCGTTCATGACCGGACTACCAGAGTTTCCTCCTGTGATGTCGTTCCCTGAAATGAAACACACAACCAATTCGCCATTCTCATCAGCCCATTTTCCATATTGACGCTTTTCAAGCAAGTCAATCAATCCAGCAGGCATAACAAACTCAGGGTCATTTGGATTGTGTTTGTCCAGGATACCTTGTGCTGTAGTAATGAAGTCATAGTGCACAGCGTCTGCTGCGTAGTATCCGTCAACTTTACCGTACGTCAAACGCATGGTTGAATTGGCATCTGGTGAAAACTTGTGATCTGGATCCATTTTGCGAATTCCATCTACAAATAGGCGGTACCCTCTATCGTACTTTTCTTGGGCAGGAGAGTTGAAAGACGCTCTGTACTGCTCAATCATTGAAAGGGCATTCATAATGGCCAAATCTTTATCGAAGGCTTTACGGTTAGGTTTTGCAATGAAATCATTCAATCGCTCACGGTCAGTCATAAAAGATTTCTTGTACATAGCATCGGCAAAACGCTGAACACTGCCTTTGTATTTCTTATCAATGAAAGCGAAGATGGAAGGAAGGTTTTCACTTGAGATGTTCTCCTTGTACATCGTCATCAGATTGATGAATACATCTTTGTCTGTAGCGAGGTCATAATCTTTGAAGAAGTCGTCTGCTGTTCCAGCAAATCCTTCCAAAATTTCTTTACGTTTCGCTTCGTCTTCTTGCGCCATAGCCGCTTCAAACGTACGGTTGAACCTCCAAGCGAACAAGGTGATGTCAGCTCCAATCAACCCCGCTTCTAGCGCATAGACGTTTGCTTTAACGGTTGGCTCAGTTGCTTGGTAGTATTCAGCAATCATTGAAACAGCATCTCCGTATTTTGCTTCACGCTTAGGATCTTTCGCTACCCATTTTTGGAATCGATCTTCAAGCGCTTTCTTCTTTCCATACACATTCAGACGCTTCAATCCTTTTGTTTGTCCGATGTAATACTTCCAGTAGTTTGCCGTGCTTGCATATTTAGAAGCGTATTGAATACGAACACCTTTGTCAGCATCCATATGCTCCTTCATCGTCTTCAATTTCACATCTCTCACTTCAACAACGCTTGGGTTGTAGACATCAATTGCTTGCTGCACTCCGTGCGAAGAAAGGTAGCGATCTGTAGAGCCAGGATAGCCCATGATCATAGTGAAATCATCTGCCGCAACACCGTCCATAGACACTTTTAAGTGACGCTTTGGAGTGAACGGCTTATTGTCGGCTGAGTAGTCAGCAGGCATGTTTTCTTGGTCTGCATAAATGCGAAGTAGTGAGAAGTCACCTGTGTGACGTGGCCACATCCAGTTGTCTGTATCACCACCAAATTTACCTACGCTTTCTGGTGGAGCTCCTACCAAGCGAACATCACGGTAAGTGTTGTAAACGAAAAGGTAGTACTCATTTCCGTAGAAGAAGCTTTTCACTTGTGCTGAATAGTCAGTTCCTTCAACAGCAGCTGCTTCAGCCTCTTTCATTGCTTGAGCAATCACTGCAGCACGCTCTTCTTCGGTCATTTCAGCATTCACGCCAGCAAGCACTTGCTCTGTCAAGTCTTCAATGCGAACAAGAAAACTCACTTCGAAATCTTCGATGTGCATTTCCTGATCTTTCGAGTAGGCCCAGAAACCATCGGTCAAATAATCGTTCGCAGGTGAGCTGAATGACTGAATTGCACCATAGGCGCAGTGGTGGTTTGTAAGCACCAATCCTTGGTCAGAGATCACTTCAGCTGTGCACATTCCGCCATTGAGCATCACAATAGCGTCTTTTAGACTAGCCTCATTAATTGAATAAATATCCTCTGCAGAAAGGTTGAGTCCCATTTGTTGCATCTCTGCTTCGTTGATTTTTTTCAACATGTGCAAGAGCCACATTCCTTCATCTGATCGAGTAGTAAACGAAACCGTCAAAAGAACGGTCATCAGAACGATCAGTTTTTTCATTTTCATGTTTTATTGAATGCACAGATTCTATTGCTGTGCGTAGTTAATTCCAAGTTTAAAAGTACAACACCCAAAGTCAATGATAAATGCCTTTTTGACCATCTGCAACCAAACACAATCAATGGTATCAGATGCGGATGAACGGGGGCTATTGCTTATTGCTTTCCACGTCTTCCCATTCCACTTTAAGTATGAGGCTGTCTAAGCGAGCGTATAAACTAGATAAATCTGGTCCATGGTAACGATTGAAGACGCGCTTTCCATCTATTGCCGTAATGGTAGAAGGTAAATCGGACACCATAGGTTGGTCATATCTAGCCTGAAGGGTGTCATACCCGAGGGCTAACGCTTGCAATCGAATGGTGTTGATTTGTTCTTCTGTAACACTGCCTTTGTAAGTGCCAATCATGTCTACGAAGTTGCGTCCTTTATATACACAGCTACCGTCTGTTTCTACAGTGAAAACAAAGCTCGGGCAGGTTCCAAAACAAACTGTTCGCTCGTAATAGATAACTTCACTGTGCTCAACTGGACCAGAAGATAAGACCGGTTTGGCAACGTTGGCTGTATCTACCTGAGGCATTGGCGTTACTTCTTCAGCCATGTCTTTCTTGTTTTTACAAGCGAACACGGAAAGAACAACCAAGGCCATCGTATAAGTAAAGAGTGGACGCATCATATTATTTTTTTCCTTTAGCTTTTTGTTGTTGCTGTTGAATCTTCTGCATCTCTTCTAATCGCTCCTGGAATGAAGATTTCTTCTTCGGCTTCGCCTTGTTACTGTCAATCTTCGCACGAATTTTTTCTTCGTCAATAAAGTAGCGTTTGATGACCACCATTTGAATGATTGAAATAACGTTTGCACAGAAGTAATAGAAGTTCAAACCTGCAGCAAAGCGGTTGAAGAAGACCAAGGTAATGATTGGGAACAGGTTCATGATTACCTTCATGTTCGGCATACCTGGTTGCTGTGAGGTAGGCATGTTGGCAGTACTCATGCGTGAGTAAAAGAAGGTGCTGACAGCCATCATCACTGCAAATCCACTAACGTGATTTCCGTAGAATGAACTAATAATTGGAATCTCTTGAGACCATGTTAAGATGGCATCATACGCACCCAAATCATCTGCCCATAAGAAGCTTCTTCCCCTCATGTCAATGTTTGCAGGGAAGAAACGGAACATGGCATAGAGAATCGGCATTTGCAGTAGCATTGGCAAACATCCAGCAAATGGATTTACACCCGTTTGCCTGTAGAGTGCCATTGTTGCAGTCTGCTTGCCTGTGGCGTCGTCTTTGTATTTTTCATTGAGCTCGTCCATCTCTGGTCGTAGCACGCGCATTTTCGCAGACGACATGAAGTTCTTCCATGTAATAGGAGAGAGCAAGAGTTTAATCAACAAGGTCATTACAATAATCGCAATCCCAATGTTTCCAATTGCTCCTAGCAGCCAATCAAACACTGGACGAACCAACCAGCGGTTTACCCAGCCGAAAATCCACCAACCATAATCAATGATCTTGCCGAATTCGTCTACATCAAGTTTGTTGAGTTCATCAAGGTCATTCGGACCAAAATAGAACTCAAGTTTCTTGGTAGCGTTTGAAGAAGGCTCCATCGCCAGGGGAAGACGCGCTTCGTAATACATGTTTACGGTAGTGTCTTTTTCGTCTTTTGGAGGTGTAGAATGCAAAAAAGCATTTGAACCAAATCCGTCTCTACTGATCACCGCAGCTGAGAAGAAGTTTTGCTTGAAACTCAACCAGTTCAAAGGCTCCTCAAGCGTTTCTTCGTCGTCTCTTCCGTCTCCAAGGTAATCTCTCCCTTGTCCCATTTCACGGAAGTAAATGGCGCTGTGCTGACGTTCCCACTGTATTCCTTTTTCCATGTGATGGCTGGCAGCGTTCCAGTCAAGACGAGCGGTAGAGATATCAACCGTTTGTTCTAGCCCAACAATGTTCAAGTTCACATCTACCACATAAGAATCATCTGGCAGTGTGTAAACGTACTCGAGGTATTTCAGCGGGTCATTTGTTTCCAAACGCATGGTCAATACTTGTCCGTCAGCTGTGCGTTGCTCAGATACTTTTTTAAATGAAAGCTCTGACAAGTTCATTTTTCCTTTACCAGGATATTCGGCCCAAAGAATGAATTCTGTCTTCGCTGGGTCCCACAACTTAATTTGAGTAGAATCCCAATACGATTTATATCCGTCAACCAGCGTGGCACTATTGAACATTCCTCCTTTTGAAGAGATGTCAACTTTTACCCGTGTGTTCTCAAGTACATAAAACTGCTCTTCAGCTCCTACTGAATTGGCAAAGACACCATATCGAGAGGCGCGCTCAGCATTTTGTCTAGCAAGTTGAAGAGAGTCTGATTCTTCAGTAGGGGCCACAATTTCAGGTTGAACTGACTGCTCAGGCTGAGCCATCGAATCAGTCTGAACTGTGGTTGAAGAAGCTTGTTTGGGCTGTGGGTCTTCGGCTGTGTACCAGTTGTATCCTAGTACCAGCAAAAACATCAGCAGAAGTCCGGTGATTGTATTACGATCCATTTCTTTTTTCGTGCAGGGGGGCAAAGATATTGTTCTTAATCAATAAATATCCCCTCAGACGGTGGAAATCCCCACAAGAATGTGGCTGGAGGTGAATAACTTGGGATATACGAACGTCAAAGTGTATCGAACGGCTGCGCAATTGTGTAACTTGTTGGTCCAAATGTGAACTTAAATGCGTTTTAAACTCCCTTTTCTCTCGTTGGCAATGTCTTTGCCTTTCTGGTGCGTTGCTCAAATTGCTGTTTACGATCTGAAAATGCATGTTGAACAGGTTGCCGAAGATGGTCTGATTGAACTGACGGAAGATGATCATCCATTGCCTGTAGACTCTGATCTTGAACGACGTTTCGAAGTGCATTTCGATTCCAGTGCCTTTGG
>CAYGUR010000232.1:0-5692 GCA_964353035.1 uncultured Comamonadaceae bacterium
ACATGGGTTATTTGCGCACCAATGTTGTCAT
This sequence comes from uncultured Comamonadaceae bacterium, assembly GCA_964353035.1. Classification (GTDB taxonomy): domain Bacteria; phylum Bacteroidota; class Bacteroidia; order Flavobacteriales_D; family Sanyastnellaceae; genus JAQWQB01. Next base: position 32 of record CAYGUR010000232.1, read on the forward strand.
GCAAATCCATGGAAATCCGTTCGCGTTCATTTTTGACGCGTTCGAATGATTCCCTTTTAAGTCGCTCCTCTTTCAAAATGCGTTTGTTGCGTGTATTCAATATGATCACAACAATGACTACAACGCATAAAATTGAGAATAGGATGAACCAAGTGCTTTTCCAGAACGGCGGATGTACGATGATGGGGATACGCTTCAATACTTCAGCATCGCTTGAACGGGTAGGTGATAATCCGATTTCGAGCAGGTGATCACCATCTGAAAGGGAAGCGAAGTGAATGCGCTGAGAAAAGGAGTTGAGCTGAAGCCATTCTTGTTCATCCAGCCTGTAACTCACCACCGCATTTTCGTTTCTAAGTCCAGGAATGGAAAGCTGCAAGCTCAAGTTGTTGGCCTCAACCAAGTCAATTTTTTCAATAAAATATTCGCTTCCCGTGAGGGTGCTCTTGCTTGTGGTTTCCAAGGGTGAGTAATTCACCAAAACCTCTGTAATCAATAGGGGAAACGATAGGTTTTTATCGGAAATATTCGCCTCATTGATCAAGTAGAATCCATCAATTCCCCCAAACCATGGAACTCCGTTCAACGTGCCGAAAGCGTTTTGACTGTGCTCCAAAAAAGGCAATTCTGGAACAGCGGGAAATGCGCGAACAGAACCCTCAGTAAAGAGGAAGTTTCCTTCATTGCAAGAACCCCAAACGCCTTTCTGTCCTTCTACGAAACCGTAGACATAATCATTGATCATTCCGTCAGCCAATCCGTATGAAATAAAATCCTTTTCCCCCGCAGAACGAATAGAAAACCCGCTGCCCAAGGTCGCAACGAACAGATCTTCGTTGGACGTGAACATACTCGATGCAATGCTCATTGATGGTAAATCCCCCGCTGATTTGTCGGGTTTAAAGTGTCTGAATGTTCGCAAATCACGATTGAAAGCATACAACCCTGTGGTGCTCGAAATCCATAGTTCATTTTCATGTAAATTCACATGATGGCTGTACCTCGATACTTTGCTCTCAGGAATCTGCTTATCAAGAAACAGACTGTCAATATGTTCGCCGGGAATTCCGCAAAACACCCCTGAATTACTAGCAATTGCTATGTTGCCTGACCCGTCCTTGGAAATAGAGTAGAACTTTTGAGCTTTACCAAATGCAAACCGTTCTTTTTCCTTCCATTCTCCATCTCGCTTTTCAAATAAGAGCACATAGTTGTCTGTAGTGCCAATCCAAAGCAAATTCCCTTCGCGAAGCAGCGCACATGGATGAAAGTCTGTCCATTGTGCCAACTTTTTCAATCCACGTTCTGGGTAGAGTGAGTTCAGCTGAAAAAAATCTTCACCTACTTCAAATAAGTCCAATCCGCCAGTGCTTCCAACGAACAATTCGTTCCCATAATGGTCAGCCGTCCATACAATAGGGTCTGAAAGCAGGTGTCCTGGTAGATGCTGAAAAGCCAATGATTGCGGACGCCAGATGAACGCACCATATCGCTGGGTTCCAATAGCGATTGATCCATCTTTCATTGCTGTGACGGCCAAGATGACTTCGGTTGAAACTGGTTGGTATTTGGTGTCTGTGACCTCTACTTTGAGTTGCTCGTCTTCAATGAACTCTAATCCTTCTTTGGTTGCAATCCACAGCCGGCCATTGGAGAGGGAAACATCTGTTATTTCTGCTCCACACGTATACTTATTTGTGTTGTCATCGCTTCGAACCTCGAGCTTATTTTCACTCCAAAGCAATAGATTTTGCGCTTCGTACTTCATTCCCGTAGGGGCGAACTGAAGGTCTTTTAGTTTCGATTTTGATCCATCTGCATGCCACTCCCAAAGCCAATTGGCCATGTCTGCAACCAAGATGCGCCCATTCTGGACACAAATGCTTGAGACCGCGTTTCCATCCCAAGACTGAGTTCGGGTTAAGCCTGTTTCATCATGTCTAATCCAGTGCGCAACGCCGCTGGACAAAACTACTGCCTCGGAACCCAAGCTTACAACTTGAGAAATACTGGACTTTGCCCATTTTAGTCCCTCACCCTCTGGATCTAACTGATGTATGCGCTGAGTACTGTTCTCAAAAAAGTTAATTCCATTCAATGTGCCTATCCAAAGCCCTTCCGTCCCCGAAGAACTGAGGCATAAAATGAAATCGTCAGAAAGTCCTTCTTTTCCCGGCCCAGACCGATAGACTTTGAATTGGTTTCCGTCATAGCGCGCCAACCCTTCTTGCGTCCCAAACCATAAAAATCCATAGGCGTCTTCAGAAAGCGCATTCACAGAGCTCTGATTCAAACCTTCATCAACGGAAATTGAACTAAATCTAAATCCGCTTTGTGCCAACGAATGCTGCACAATGAATGAAATGAACAAGAGAATGAACACAAGCTGTTTCATACCACAAAAAAAAGCAAATCGATGCGCCTTCGTGACTTCTGTCAGCAATTTTATCAATTTTGTGATGAACTAGTTCAAAAAGCGATGAAACGAATAGTGGTATTGACGGGAGCAGGAATCAGCGCGGAAAGCGGTATTCCAACATTTAGAGGAAGTGATGGTTTGTGGGAAGGACACAGCATCGAAGACGTAGCCACACCGCAAGGTTGGGACGAAGACTACCGCAAAGTGCTGCAGTTTTACAACTTGCGAAGAAAGGCGGCAAGGGAAGCAAAGCCCAACCGCGGACATCAAATCTTGGTGGAGCTCGAAGCGCATTTTGATGTGAAGATTGTGACGCAAAATGTAGACGATTTGCATGAGCGGGCGGGGAGTTCACAAGTGCTTCATTTGCACGGAGAATTGAACAAGGTGCGAAGTACCAAAGACGAATCATTGATCTATGAAGTGGATCATTGGGAAGTGAAAGATGGTGATCTGTGCGAACGAGGATATCAACTACGTCCTCATGTAGTCTGGTTCGGAGAGTCTGTGCCGATGCTAGAACCCGCTATGGAAATGGTCTCCCAGGCTGATGTCTTGGTTGTGGTGGGAACCTCTCTTCAGGTCTATCCTGCCGCCAGCTTGGTCAACTTCACGCAAGTGGGTGTTCCTGTTTACATCGTGGATCCTCAACTTCCAGACCTACCAGGTGGAGGTCGCTTCCATGGAATTCAGAAAGGTGGGAGCGAAGGATTGGCGGAATTGAAAGAGCTTCTTTTAAAGATGCTGTAAGGCTGTTGTTGCCAGAGATTTACCGATGTGACTGCCAATGGCAACACCCATTCCTCCCATGCGAACTGCAACGTGCAGATGCTGATCAATGGATTCTTGGAGAATGCTTCGTTGGCTTCCTATTCCCAAATAACCAGTCCATTCATGACTAATTTCAAAATTGGTATTCGGGGCAATATGCGCTTTTAGCAAAGCAATGAGTTTCGCCTTTACATGGGGTGGAACAGGTTCGTCTGGAGCGGTTTTCCATCCATCATCCAAATGCCTTCCTCCTCCAATCAAGATGCGTTTCCCCACATTTCGAAAGTAAAAATAGCCCTCGTGCATGTGGAAGGTTCCCCGCCAATTCAAGCTTGGGATTTCAGATGTCATTAAGACTAAATTCCGAGCAGGAGCCACATCCAGTTGGGGTAAAAGTTGCTTTGCAAATCCGTTGGTACATACCAGAACTTGTTTTGCTTCAATTTGTCCTGTGTCCAATTCAACGGTGCACGAATCGCTCATGGAATTCAAGCTTTTGACTTCGATGCCTGAAAAGAGTTCAACCCCTGACGAAAGAGCGAGGGATCGAAGAGCGCTGGCCATTTTACCAGTATCAATTGCGCCTTCCAGCGGATTGAGTATACCCGAAATGAATCCTTCAAATGGAAGTTTTGACAGTGATTCGAACGGAGCATAGGTCTCCTGCTGCGTGACTTCTCGGAGCAAGAGGTTGAGCTTTGGCAAGGCATCGAAACACTTCTCACTGAGGCTTTTTTCTGACGAAGTGAACAACTCAATTCCTCCACACGTGTCGTAACCAATGCGCTCATCACCCAACAAGCGTCGCAATTCAGACAAACCTTGCCAACGCATGCGAAGCAATGAGAAAACAGCGTCCTCATCCATTGATTCAAGGTCGGAAATCACTTCTGATGGTGAGCCGAAACATGCAAATCCAGCATTGCGCGTTGTACCTCCAAATCCGAACGGATCTTTGTCCAACACCACTACGCGAAGATCACTTCGCTGTTGCTTCAAATTGATGCTTGCTGAAAGCCCAACAATTCCTCCACCAATGATGACCACGTCAGCAGGACGAAGGAAGGAGTTTTCCTCCCAAAAGCTGATTTCTTTTCTATTCATTTAACAAGCTTCAAACCCTTATTTCGTTTACGATTACTAACTTATAGCTCGAAAGATATCTTTTTCTGTATTTTTACGTTGTATAAGTACGGTCATAGACCTCATTTCATGCAAGGAAAAGTAGTTCATACATCAATTCTCACCACGTTGTTGGTGCTGGTCATCACATTTTTTGCTGGACCTCAGTTGTTCGCGCAAGACAATGTTATTTTGGCCTACGGCACTGTAAAAGACTTCAATAGCAACAAAAAGCTGGAAGGAGTAGACATCACCATTCTTCAAAATGGCGCTCCCTTCGAAACCTTCGTAACTCCTGGAAATGGAAAATATGAATTCGAACTTCCGTTAGGACATACCTATCTAATCGAGTTCAAACTTGATGGATTTGTTGGAAAAAAGCTTCAATTAGATACAAAAGGGATTCCTGAGGAAGACATGGCAGGTGGCTTTCAAATGACATTAGACATGTCGCTGTTTGAATACATTGAAGGTTTCGACCTTTCTATTCTCACGGCTCCAATTGGAAAGTCTTCTTTTGATCCACAGCAGAACGCAATGGCCTGGGACGAAGGTTATACCATGCGCATGCAGAATAAAATTCTGGATGAGTTTGATCGTCTTGAAAACCTTGAAGAAGAGATGGCCAAGTTGCGCAAGGAGTTTGACGAGCTTGTGGCGAAAGGAGATCAGAAAATGAACGAAGAAAAATTTTCAGATGCCATCGGAAAATACGAAGATGCTTTGAAGATTTTTGATGAAGAGCCCGTTCAGAAAAAGCTAGCCGATGCTAAAGCTGCGTATGCTGCGGCGAATGCCGATGCAGAGCGGGAAGCAAACTATCAGAAATTACTGGCTCAAGCAAAGAACGACATCAAGAAGAAGAGTTTTGAGAACGCACAAGATGCGCTGAAAGAAGCCATTCAACTGAAGCCAGACGAAAGAGAACCTAAGGATTTGTTGGACCAAATCGCCAAAGACTTAGCTGAAATTGAGAAGCGCAAGCAGTATGAAGGTTTAGTAGCTGACGCAGATTCGAAATTCAAGAACGAGGATTACGCTGTGTCTATTGAGATGTACAACCAAGCTCTTGAACTTTTCGGAAATGAAAGTTACCCGCGCGATCAAATCAAAGAAGCCCAAAAACGTATCGATGAAAAACTCGCTGCTGAACAAGCCAATGCAGAGTTAGAAGCAAAGTACAATGAGGCAATGGCCCTTGGCGAGAAAAACTTGAAGGAAGAAGAGTATCAGGTGGCCCTGCGTAATTTTGAAGAGGCAAAACAACTCAAGCAGAATGAAAAATTGCCCAAAGCAAAAATTGCTGAGATTGAAGGAATTTTAGCTGACTTAGCAGCCCAAGCTGAACG
>CAYGUR010000233.1:0-5691 GCA_964353035.1 uncultured Comamonadaceae bacterium
CGTACGCGCGCTCAACTCATTTCCGATGAATGCTCAGCTCACATTGCGTTTTCTAAACGCAAATCAAGAAGAAGTCTCGATCTTGTTGCAAGATGGAAATGTAAGTGCAGGCATTGCCGGTGGGGATGCCTATCTTGCAAGTGAATCGAACTTCTCCATCAACGTTTCTTCAGAGGTGTTGGCTTCATTGAATGCATCAAGTCAGATTGTGCTTGAAGTAGTGATGGACACTGAAGGAGAGGAGCTTGTGAAAATGTATGGCACTGAACAGATCGATTTGCTCATCACTGCTGAAGGTAGTATTCAACTGAGTTACGAATGAAAAAGCTTTTGGTCTTTCTTTTAGTATGCTCCACAGCAGCGCCACTTTTGGGGCAGCGAATGTGGTTACTTCCTCAGTTGTCTGATGCCGATAGTTCATTTTACCAATCATCCATTATCATTAGTCTCAACGCAGATGCTGGTTTTCGTTCCAACAGCATTGAGAATGGAATGATAGACAAATTGGTTTTCGGCGGACATATTGAGGCAGATGAAATTCAAAGAGCGTATGACCGCATGAGTCCACTTGGACGAATGGGAGCGCAAACCGATGCGAACATCACCTTCCAATTGATGGCTGACAGCGTTTTTGGCCATGCCGATTGGGGTTGGCAAGGGAAAATCCAGTCGCGCATTCACTTAGAATCTTCTTTTAACCAGGGATTGTTTGGAGCTGTTTTTCAAGGGAATGGGGGCGAAGAAGAACGAGTTCAGAACGTTGACGCCTACTTAGACTACATGCAATATCAGAAAATTGGAGTGGGTGTTTTTCACAAACCAACCTTGTCTGGATTTACGTTTAGCGCAGTGAATGGACAACAGTTCGAACGGTTTCGGAATACAGAATCTTCGCTTTATACCTCTTCCAGTGCAGATTCATTGGCATTGGAGCATGTCATCTACTACGGACGATCTGACACTTCCACCACAGGGTTTTTAAGTGGAGATGGAATTGGAGTGGCCTTCGATGGTGTTTTGAATGTTCCCTTGAAAGGAAGCAGAGGACTGATCAGTTTGGAAGTCTTCGATTTAGGTTTTGTGGCTTGGAACGAAAGCACGCTGACCAATAGAAGCAATGATACGTGGAGCTACACAGGTTTCGACCTGAATGAAATTTTGGATGAAAATGAAGATACAGTTCTTCCGAGCTACCCAGATTCATTGGATGCCAATGCGGAGATGGGAAAAGAGTTGAGGCTCTTACCTGGAAGAGTGGAAATGCGCCTGTTGCATCAGATCAATCCGAACGACTTTTTCGAAATAGGGATGTCTTTTCGTCCAGTAGAATCCTACGAACCTTATTTCAGAGCGGCTTATTTTTACCACTTCACCTCACGAACCCTGGTTGGTGCGCAAGTAGCAACTGGCGGATACGGGAAAGTAAGATTCGGAGTGAGTGCTGAAAAGTGGTTTGGTACGAATTGGTACGTCGCAGTGGGAGCTGAAGACGTCTATGGACTAATTTCAAAACGCGGACTCGGGATGCAAGGATCGCTCCGACTGTCCTACTTAATTCAAAGAAATGCTAGCTGATTTACCGATACAATCATCAACGAACAAAGAAGCCTTTGTGCTCATTGCCGGGCCCTGCGCCATTGAAGGTGAGCAAATGGCCATGGACATTGCAGGCGAAGTTGCAGCGTTATGCAAAGAATTGGATATCCCTTACGTGTTCAAAGGGTCTTACCGCAAAGCGAATCGATCCCGCATTGACAGCTTCACAGGCATTGGGGATCACAAAGCGCTTGAGGTTTTAGCGAAAGTTGGAAAAGAGTTCAACTTGCCTGTGACAACAGACATTCACTCAGCCATTGAGGCAGAGATGGCTGCGGCGTATGTAGACGTGCTTCAGATTCCAGCCTTTTTGTGCAGACAAACTGATTTACTCGTTGCTGCCGCGAAGACCGGTAAGATTGTAAATGTGAAGAAAGGTCAGTTTGTTTCACCTGAAGCGATGCAGTTTGCCGTTCAGAAAGTGAAAGACTCAGGCAATGAGAGAACTTGGTTAACGGAGCGTGGAACCACCTTCGGCTATGGAGATTTAGTGGTAGACTTCAGAGGAATTCCTACCATGAAGCAGTATGCACCAGTTGTAATGGATATTACACACAGTCTGCAACAACCGAATCAGGCTAGTGGCGTCACCGGCGGACGTCCAGAGTTGATTTCAACCATTGGTAAAGCAGCCATTGCTGTGGGAGCAGACGGAATTTTTATTGAAACCCATCCCAATCCGAAAGAGGCTAAAAGCGACGGGGCGAATATGCTTCAACTGTCTAATTTACGTCGACTTTTAGAAACATTGTTGACTTTGAAACAAGCCGTAAACTCTACGCATGCTTAAACAACTTCTATACTTAGTACTTTTTGTGCCAGTCACAGTTTTCGCTCAAATTGCTGAGGTGAGAACTTACGGAGGTGCTTTTTTTGACGAAGGCCGACAGATTTTGGAGACAGAAGATGGCTACATCATGGTGGGCACTACAAGCAGTGTTCAAAACGGCAATAGTGATATTTCTGTCATTCGCATCAATGAAGATTTAACGGTGCTTTGGAGTGCAGAGTATGGCGGAATTGGAGTTGATGAAGGTCGCTCCATCTGTAAGAGGTCAGAAGGAGGTTTTTTCGTTTTAGGACGAACCACTTTTGGCCAATTTGGTGGGTATGACATGGTGCTGTATGCCATTGACGATGCGGGCAATGAGGAGTGGGTGAAATACTACGGAGGCTCAGACTGGGACTTCCCGGTGAAAATTGCTGCCGGACTTAATTCATACTTCATTGGAGGCACCAGTTACGGTGATGACTTTGGCGGAAAGGACCAAGTGCTCATTGAGATAGACGGCGAAGGAAACGAACTCAACAACACCATCTACGATATTTTCCCAAGTGGGGAAATGCGTGATATGCTTTGGTACGAAGGCTTTGTATATACCATAGGAACCCGAACCGGAATTGGCGGTTCTGGTAATTCAGAAGGCGTCATTCGCAAACTGGAAGAGAATGGAAGCGTGGTTTGGCAAGATGTGAGAGATTCCACACAGTTCTTTGGATTGGCGCTGACCGCAAGTATTTTTGGCGTAACGGGTGCGTTTGGTATGTCAGACGTGACCCAATCAGGTACCATTGATTTGTTTGTTGTCCATTACAATCCCGAAGACGGATCTGAGAACTGGTCGTTCTGGGCCAACACACCCGATGCAGGAAATCAGTATGCACGGGCCATTGTATGGGGAAATGATGAGGTGCTTTCTGCTTCACAAACAGACCTGTATGGCGATGGAGGATATGGTGCTTTGGTGGTTCGAAACTACTTTGATGGTGGATTCTACATTGGCGGTTCCATTTTTGGTGGTAGCCAAGATGACGAGCCGAACTCAATGATTAAAGACTCCCAAGGACGCATTGTGATTTTGGGAAAAACCAATAGTTATGGCTCAGGGTCTGATGATTTTTATTTGGTTCGAACACCTGATGAAGACATCACCAACGACTATGAACTGAACTTGATTGAGTTTTTTGATGTGATTGTGACGGGCATTGACGAAACGGAGCAAGCGGAATTTCTAGCTCCCTACCCAAATCCGGCTGAACACACCATCTACCTTCCTGAAGCTGCCAACACAAAGTATTGGTCGCTCTATTCTGTATTGGGAGTACCGGTTTCTAGCGGAATCGGAAGAACTGTAGATGTGGGGAATTTACCTTCGGGAACCTACCTCTTGAAATGGGGGAATGACGCTGGATTTACGGTATCTAAAGTGCGCGTTCAATGAGTCGTGACAACACGATTTTTCTTATTCCTTTTGGAATTATTTTACTCAGCGCCTTGGTGGCGCTTTTCTTCGGAATTGATTTTTCGGTTAGTCCGACCTATTTTGATACAGGTTGGTACAGCGCTATCAAACAGATAGGTTATTCAAATCCGCAAGCGGCAGCCTTTTTCCCTGGATTTCCATTTTTGTGGAGGGTACTTTCACTTCCAGCTACGGGCATGGCACTTCTGAACCTCCTGCTGTGGTTGATTGGGTTGTTTTTACTCAAGCGTTTCGAGGTGGTACATTGGAAAGCGATTGCTTTCTCTATGTTGGCGCCGGTGGTGGTGTTTTTCATGGTTCCCTACAGTGAATCGCTCTTTTTCATTTCTACCATGTTCGTCATTCTAGGTCTACAACGTGATGATACCCGACTCACCATGATAGGTGTTTTTCTGTGTGCCTTAATTCGTCCAACAGCAGCCGTTCTGATTCCAGCACTGTTTATCGGACGATTGCTAGCAACTAGAAACGTTTTTCCGACCATAGCGCGCACGCTGTTTGACGGAATTGCAGGCTTGGCCGCCGTGGGAGTGGTTTTTTTCATTCAGCAACTGGAAACGGGGAATTGGTTTGCATTTTTCGATGCACAGAAAACTTGGGGAAATGAGATTGCAGCGCCTGGATTGACACTTCAAACGTGGGGTGGAGATGTGATCACGCAGCTTGACGGGGCAGCTATGTTCGTGGGAATCATGAGCATATTTGTTTTGGCACAAGTGGCGGTGAAAAGGTATACCCTTAGCACCGTTCAATTGTTTGGATTGGCGGCGATTGGCACTACAACCGTGTTGGTCTTTTTCACGCGAAATGGGTTCGTTTTTAGCCTCAACAGGTTCATCTTCGCAACGGCGTTTTTTCCGCTAGCGCTAGATGCATTTCGCAGCATCCCCATCCAAAAGAAGCATTGGAAATGGATCATTGGAGCATGGCTCGTGTTTTCACTCTACCTCAGTAGTTACCTCCACTTTAAAAGCTTCATTGTATCTTCTAGTACAGGCGCTGTGCTTGTGTTTACACTCTTCGCCTTGCATTCCAAAAAGAAGTGGGTACAAGCACTTTCGATGCTGTTACTGGCAGGAATAGCCGTGTGGTTTATTGTAGACTTTTACTTAAAGGGCAACTGGATTGCTTAGGCGTGTGCCACGAAGTAGTAATTTTCGCCTTTGTGGAACTGCTCAGCAAACGACTTCGTTGGCAGGTGCTGATCTCCTTTGAGGAAGCCATCCATGGTTGATATTTTCATTCCGCATTCTTGGGTCAGAAATTGGTGCAGATGTTCAGGTGTTGTCCCGTAGTGCTCAGAAGCACCCAGTCCGTGTTCAAAAACAATGACCGGTTTTGAGCGTTTGATGGTGTTTTGAGCACCTTTGAGCACTTGCATTTCAGCCCCTTCCACATCAATTTTGATGAAGTCAACCTTACTTTTTTCAGGGATGATGTCGTCTAGGCGTTTTTGAATCACATGAATAACATTGATTTCTTCCTCGCCTTCATACGTTCTGCGTTTGATACCAGAATAAGCAGGATTGCTAACGACGTGCTGAAATTGCGTTTCTCCGTTCTGATCTGAGAGCGCAAAAGGAAAGAGGTTCACATTTACTCCATATTTGGATTGTAGAATGTTGAACATGGAAGGGATAGGTTCGAAGGCATAGAAAATGCCCTCGGGCGCGTATTTGATCATTTCATCAAGCACTTCGCCCTTGTGGCAACCTACATCAACACACACCGAGTTGGAAGAGATCGTCTTTCGCATGATTCGCGAAGACAGCGCATCGTACTTCTGGTTTTTGGTAAGATGAATTCCTACCGCAGAAAGCACTTTTTTGGC
>CAYGUR010000234.1:0-5678 GCA_964353035.1 uncultured Comamonadaceae bacterium
AATCATCCACCTTGCCAACGAAATCATCTGCCAAACTGCTTGTCACTTCATAATTTTCATTGGATGAAATGGAAGCTTTCAACGCAGCAATGTCTGGATGAGGGGAAGAAGCAAGAATCAGCACGCGCTGTCTGCTTTCTAGCACATCAATGTAGATTTCTTGCGTGTTGTTCGTGAGGGTAACTTCGTTTTCAATTTGCTTGATGCGAATCGTATACTTCTGAAGACCTAGGTTTTTGGCTTCTAGAATGGCTTTCTTTTTATTCAGGTCGAAATCGCTATCAATGGACCACGATTCAGAAAAAACGACCTTGCCTTTGTGCTCAATAGTGATGTTCGTCTGACTTCCCTTTGCCATTTTTGCTTCAGAGATAATCTCAATTGGAAATTTGTTGCCTAGATAGGCTAGGCGGTTGTTCGCTACTTCCTTCACCAACAGGTCTTTTTTCGCCAGAGTGTCGCCAAGCGCTATTGTGTAGAGCGGAGCTTCCAATTTATTTCCTGCATACAGCGGATTGCTTCCCTGATTGAATAAGCCGTCAGTGGCTACAATCACAGCACCAATGTTCCGGTTGCTGTACCGGCCATACAACCCATCAATCATGGCTGATAGGTTGGTCGTTTTCTCAGAGAAAGTGAGAGTAGGGTCTTCGTTCAGACCTTCGCCAAATGAATAGCTCTGAACATCGTAGTTTTCGCTCAGGTTGCTGGTCAATTGACTCAGGTCTTCCTGAAACTGAGTTTTGTAAAACGTAGAGTCTTTGCCAAGGACGATGGATTCAGAATTATCACTAACGATGACCACAATAGGGTCTTCGATTTCATTCTGAATGGTTTTAATGAGGGGATGAAGAAGGAACAGTGCTAGTAGAAATAGCACTATGAAACGAAGTGTTCCGAGGGCCAATCTAGTCCATGAACTTAAATGCTTGTTCAATCTGTCTTTTCGGTACAGAAGGAAAGCGAGCAATGCAGCCAAGGCCACACAAAGGGCTATAAGCCACGAGGGTTGTTCAAAGATTAGTTCCAAATTCGAATTACATCAACATTCCACCATCTACATTGATCACCTGTCCTGTGATGTAAGAACTCATGTCAGAAGAGAGGAATAGCGCAAGGTTAGCTACGTCTTCAGTTGAACCACCTCTTTTGAGTGGAATAGCATCTCTCCATTCTTGCACGACCTTTTCATCTAGAGCACCCGTCATTTCTGTTTCAATGAATCCAGGTGCGATGGCATTGCAGCGAATATTCCTAGATCCCAGCTCAGCAGCTACTGATTTAGTGAATCCAATCAATCCGGCTTTGGAAGCGGCGTAGTTTGCTTGACCGGCATTTCCTTTCACTCCAACAACAGAACTCATGTTCACAATTGATCCGCTTCTGGCTTTTAGCATAGTGCGTAACACACCTTTGGTCAAGTTAAAAGCAGATTTGAGGTTGATTTCCATGATTTCGTCCCACTGCTCCTCCGACATTCGCATGAGCAAGTTGTCACGTGTAATTCCGGCATTGTTGATCAAAATATCAACGGTTCCAAACTCTGCAACCACATCATCAACAAGTTTTTGAGCGTCGTCAAATTTTGATGCGTCAGATTTGAATCCTTTTGCTTGGCCTCCTTTTGCAGAGAGTTCAGCTTCTAGGGCTCTTGCTTTTTCGTCAGATGATAAGTAGGTAAATGCAACTGTTGCGCCTTGTGCGGCGAATACTTGTGCAATTCCTTTCGCGATTCCACGTGATGCGCCGGTGATGTTTGCCACCTTTCCTTCGAGTAGTTTCATTAATCGATATTTGGGTTGGGCCAAAGATAGCCAAATTGAGTAGGGAGAGAACCGAAAAAACCTTAACTATAAAAGGTCTCCTGCCTCTGCAATGAGTTCAGCGATGTCTTTTACGTCTACGCTCTCTTCTTTGTCGAAATTCTTCACACCATCAGTCATCATGGTGTTGCAAAACGGACAGCCAGTAGCAATCACATTGGCTTTCGTTTCCAATGCATCTTCTGTACGTTCAATATTTACTTCCTTCGTTCCTGGTTCTGCTTCCTTGAACATTTGCGCGCCACCTGCTCCACAGCAGAGACCTTTCGATTTACATCTGCGCATTTCAACCAACTCAGCATCCAGTTGCTGAAGAACTTCTCGCGGTGCTTCGTACACATCGTTTGCACGACCTAAATAACAAGGATCGTGGAAGGTGATCCGTCTTCCTTTGAAACTTTTTCCGTCGGTAATTTGAAGTTTTCCATCCTTGATTAGTTCATTGATGAACTGTGTATGGTGAAGCACTTCGTAGTTCCCTCCAAGTTCGGGATATTCATTCTTCATGATGTTGAAGCAGTGCGGACAGCCGGTTACAATGCGTTTGATTTCATATCCGTTCAGTACCATGATGTTCTGCATGGCCTGCATTTGGAAGAGAAATTCGTTTCCGGCTCTTTTAGCAGGATCACCTGTGCAACTTTCTTCAGCTCCTAGAACAGCGTATTTCACGCCTGCACGATGAAGGATCTTCACAATGGCTTTGGTGATTTTTTTCGCTCTATCATCAAAACTTCCGGCGCAGCCAACCCAAAACAATACTTCAGGAACTTCACCTGCGGCCATCATTTCGGCCATGGTAGGTACTTTGATATATTCAGACATGGTGTTCAGTATTTATGAATTGACATCTTCGATCCACTTTCCTCTATCAGCAGCAGGGAAGGCCCAAGGCGCCCCGTTGTTCTCTACATTGTTGAACATAGCTGTGATGGACTCTGGAGATTTGCTTTCCTCCATGATCAAATGTCTTCTTAGATCAATAATGATGCTGACCGGATCAATGTTCACCGGACAAGCTTCTACACAGGCGTTGCAGGTAGTGCAGGCCCATAGTTCTTCTTCTGAGATATAGTCTCTCAGCAATGACTTCCCGTCTTCTTTTGGAACTCCATTTTCCAATCCTTTTCCAACTTCATCTAGACGGTCACGGGTGTCCATCATGATTTTTCGGGGTGAAAGGAGTTTTCCAGTTTGGTTGGCCGGACAAACAGAGGTGCAACGTCCGCACTCTGTGCAGGTGTAAGAGTCGAAAAGTTGTTTCCAGGTTAAATCCTGAACGTCCTTCGCCCCAAATTTCACAGGAGCCGCATTTGAATCTGGTGCCGCGTAAGGATCTGCATTGGGATCCAACATCAGTTGAACCTCTTTGGTCACCGCCTCCATATTTGGCATTGCTCCTTTTGGAAGCAACTTGCTGTAATAGGTGTTCGGGAAGGCGAGGAAAATGTGGAAATGCTTAGAGTAAGGGACGTATACAAGGAACCCGAGAATTCCGATGATGTGGAACCACCACATGAATCGCTCAGTCATCATGAGTCCTTCAATGCTCATTCCATCGTATACAGGACGAAGTAAAGAACTCACTGGAAAGCTACCAGCTTCAATGTAATGAGCGAGACTTTCGGAAAGTGGTTCACCTGCAGCCATCATCGCACTGGCTCGTTCTTGAAGAATTCCATCAGTGGCGTTCATGCTCAATAAAGCGAACATGAGCAATACCTCAGTGACGAGAATGATATTGGCATCAGATTTAGGCCAAGTGGTCATCTCTTTAGCATGAAAACGCTTGATGTTGATGACATTTCTTCGAATTAAAAAGATCACACAGGCTACCAAGACCAGGAATGCCAATATTTCAAAACTGCCAATCAGGAAATTGTAGAGGGCTCCAAGTCCCAGCTGGGCGAAAACACGGTGCGTTCCGAAGATTCCATCGATCACGATTTCCAGCACTTCAATGTTGATGAGCACAAACCCAACATAAACAAGGATGTGCAAGAGGCCAGACACAGGTCTTTTCACCATTTTGGATTGTCCAATGGCGACCATGGCCATAGTTTTCCAGCGTTGGGCTGCATTGTCAGAGCGATCAATATCTTGTCCAAGTTGAATGTTGCGTCTGATTTCTCGGATGCGCTTGGCAAAGAAGAATGTGCTAACCCCAAGTAGGAGTAGAAAAAGAATTTGTGCAATCATAGTCAACAGTTACGCTTAGTCCTCCTTCGAATTTAACTCTTCGTCGATCAAATCGCGAAGTTGTTTCAATTCTCTTTTGGAGTACTTCTCCTTAGGTTTCTTTCCAAAGATAGAAACATGTACATACCTCCAAGGGTTCATGTACAAGTCATTTATGAGGTATTGAACCTCTTTATTGGTCTCTAAGAGCGATGTATGAAGGGTATCGTTGTTGATAAGTTGAGCAAGGGACCCTTCTCCTTTGTTGATTTTATCTGTGATTTCTGCGAATGAAAGTAGTGCTTTGTCTGCTTTTGCAATGGTGGCTGCGAAGCTCACTTTCGCCAAAGAGTCGCTGACGGCATCAAAGTTGGTGATGATGTTGCTCAGCTTTTCATTGTTGTTCGAAAGGTTTTTGGTAATACTTTCTACATTTTTGAAGATGGCACCCACGGTCGTTTGATTCTCAGCAATTGTTTGATCGAGCCTGATGGACGTTTTCTCCAAGTTCTCCATGGTTGATTGAAGGCTTGTGAAAACCTTCGGAAGTCCTTGGGTGGCATCATCATTGAAAACCGAATTTAAGTTGGTGATGATGTCATCAACACCAGAAATCAACTCATCTGTTTTTTGCTTTAGCGGAGCAAGTTCCTTTCGCACCGCTTCAGCAAGACCAATTTCAATCTCCGAGACCAAGGTGTCTCCATCAACGGCGAAAGCAGCGCTATCTCCTAAAACAATGTCGATGGCTTTCGACCCAAAGAAATCAGAGCTAAAGATTTTCGCCCTTGAATCTGCAGGTATGTTCAGTTCCTTTTTGTCGATAGTGAACGAAATAACGATGCTTCCATCTCCAATTGGAGAGAAATCAACGCCTTTTACTTGTCCGATTTTGAGTCCGTTCAAAACAACTGGATTCGAAGGTCCCAATCCATCAACATTCGCATACACCGCATGAAATTTCTTTTCATTGGCAAAAATGTTGATTCCTTTGAGGTAGGTAACTCCAATGACAAGCAGCACAAGGCTGATGATCACAATTGTTCCTATTTTAAATTCTTTTGAGACGCCTTTCAATTGTTTTTGGGGCTTAGGGCTGTTTCTTCAGAGCTTCGTCTAGTGCAATACGCTCGTTGTCGTAAAATGCAATAACAAAAGCTCCTGAGAAGCCGTGGTTTCTTAATGTTTCTTGCATGGCTTTCGCCTGCTTAAAGTCTTTTGTACTTCCTGCTGCGTACTTGAATAATCCGTTGCTAAAGTACTCATCTACCTTCGGGAGACCATGGAATTGGTCATCATTTAAAGGAATTTTCACACTCGAAGTCACAATTTGAACTTGATAGCGAACACCTTTCTTGATTTGTTTGTATTCAATGTCTTTGATCCAATCTCCGTTTTGCTCTGTAGAGGAGGTGGGAGGCGACTGTAAGCCCTTTTCAGGTTGTTCTTCAGGTTGAATCTGTGGTGTTGGTGCAGGAGTAATTTGAGTCACCTTAACCTCTTCGATTTCAGCTTTGTACTCTTTAAAAGCTCTGAAAATAGCAGAAGCCATGTATGATTTCCCTTCATCGCTGTTCAAGAAGTCTTCTTCGTCAGGATTGGTAAGGAAACCCAGTTCAACGAGGGCACTCGGCATGCTAGTGAAGCAAATAACAAAGAAACCAGCTTGTCTTACAC
>CAYGUR010000235.1:0-2790 GCA_964353035.1 uncultured Comamonadaceae bacterium
GATTACATCGGGATTTTGGTGGATGATTCAGCGGCTATTTTGGAAGGACATCCGCTCAAGAACAAGCTGGTTCGACAAGCATTGAATTACAGCGTAGACCGGGAATCCATGGTGCGCTACTTAAGAAATAACTCAGTGTATGAAGCTTCACACGGCTTTGTGCCGAAGGGGCTTCCTGCTTTTAACGAAGCAGCTGACTACGGCGTACATTTCGATGTTTCAAAAGCCAAGGATCTTCTCGCTGCAGCGGGCTATCCGAACGGGGAAGGGATGCCCGCCATTCCTTTGAGCACCACCAGTGATTACGTTGATCTCTGTGAATTTCTGCAATTCCAATGGGCGCAAATTGGGGTGAAAGTTGAAATAGATGTGCTTGCAAGTTCGTCACACAGAGAGAAGGTGGCAAAGTCACAAGCACTTCTATTTCGTAAATCTTGGCTTGCTGATTATCCAGATGCAGAAAACTTCTTGATGCTCTTCTACAGTCAGAATTTCTGTCCTGGAGGGCCTAACTATACGCATTACGCCAATCAAACCTTTGATTCATTGTACGATGCAGCAAGTCTTGCCACACCAGAGCGAAGACAAACGCTCTATCAGTCTATGGACAGTCTCATTATGCACGACGCTCCTGTGATTCCATTGTTTTATGATCAAGTTTCTCACTTCGTTCGGAAGGAAGTGCTTGACTTCGAAACCAATGGAGTGAACATGCTTGAGCTCAAACGAACCAAGAAGTAATCAGTCAATCACTTCGAAAAGGTCTTCAATTTCTCTTCTGAATTTTGGCTTATCAGCCGCTGCATCTGTCGCTGATCGCTTGCCAACTGTCAAAACAACGCTGGCTTCTAACCCTTGTGCATCCAGTTTCAAAATGCGACTGTACTCAGATTTTTCGAAGCCCTCCATTGGACACGAATCCAGTCCGAGTTCAGCACAAGCTGCAAGCGCATTTCCGAGGGCAATGTAAGCCTGTTTTGCAGTCCAACTTGCTTGTTCATCGTCGCTCTTTTCACTGATTTTTCCCTTCATGGAGTTTGCGTAGGAAGTCACTTTTTCATCGTCCATGTTCAGGACTTTTCCTTTGGCTTGCATCACTCCGTCAACGAATTCGTCAGGTACTTTCGTGAAACTGCAAAAAACAAAGACTTCTGATGCTTCGGTTATTTGTGCTTGATTCCACGAAGCTGCTTTGAGTGTTGCTCTCAGCTCAGGATTGGCAATGCGAAACACCTTGTAGGGTTGTAGTCCGTAGGAAGAGGCCGTCAATTGTATACATGATTCGATGTAAGCTAGGTCTGATTCAGATACTGAATAAGCTGGGTCAAACTGCTTTGTGGCGTAGCGCCATTCTAAATTTTCCTTTAACGACATTCGTTTATGATCTTAAACTCATGGGGACTTCCATGAAAAGTACGCGGGCATCGCTTTGAGCCTTCACGTTCACCTCTGTTACATTCCAAATACCGAATCCGTCTCTTTTGTTCAAAGCTTGTCCGGCGATGTCCAAATCTCCTTCTAAGACGAATGCATATACGCCATTCGTTGGGTCTTTCAGCTTGTAGTTGGCACTTCCGTCTTTCGAGAATGTACCGATATGAAACCACGCATTTTGATGCACCCAGACACCTTCGTCAAACTGGTTAGGTGATACAATTTGCAGAAAGTCATTCTTCTTCACCGTTGCAGGCAAAGTGATTTGATCATAGCGCGGCTCAACATTTCTTTTGTTCGGGAACACCCAGATTTGTAAAAACTTCACGGGGTCGCTTCCACTTTCATTGAACTCACTATGCTGAATCCCCGTTCCAGCACTCATGACTTGTACATCTCCGGCTTTGATGACGGCCACATTCCCCATGCTGTCTTGGTGCTTCAAATTTCCTTCCAACGGAATTGAAACAATTTCCATGTTGTCATGTGGGTGCGTGCCGAAGCCTTTCCCTCCAGAAACGTAATCGTCATTGAGAACGCGCAGAACGCCAAAATTCATACGTTGCGGATTGTGGTAATTCGCGAAGCTAAAAGTGTGATTGCTTTTCAGCCATCCGTGATCTGCATGACCGCGTGAGTCTGCTTTATGAAGTACTGTATTCATTGTTTGTATCTCCGTATTGGGTAGGTGATTGAAACCAACTTGGTCCATCAATTTGTCATAGGTAGATTGCCTTTTCAACTCTGCATTTGTAGATGCTTCCAATGTGCTAGGCACTAAAGCTGCAGCGGCTGAAGCAAGAACTGATTTTTTGAGAAAGTCTTTCCGATCCATGATGTAATTGTTTCTACAAAGATCGTTACAACATCAGGCGTGGGGAATATGAAAAAGGAGCAATGACATATAAAAATCCGATGTCAGATGGATTTTTTGAAGTCTGTTGGTGATTGTCCTGTACATTTTTTAAAGAAGGACGAAAAATGAGAAGGTTCGTCAAAGCCCAGTTTGAAGCCAATTTCTTTGGCTGAAAGTTCCGTGAAATACAACATGCGTTTGGCGGCCACCACAATTCGGTCTTGAATAGATTCTTTGACGGTTTTGCCAATGAGCGATTTGATGGTTCTATTTAAGTGATCAGGCGAAATGTTCAGCGCTTTCGCGTATTCAGAAGCTGAATGCCACTGGGAGTAATGAACATTCAGCAGCTCTTTGAAGCGCTTTAAGATGGTTTTTCCCGCCTCCAGTTCTTCGCCAGAGTTCATCGGCAATGTGCAGTAGTTATTCGAACTAATTAAAAAGAGCTTGAGCAATGAACCCAAAGCCTGCTCTTTTAATTTTTGTTCCGAACTATACCA
>CAYGUR010000235.1:2800-5638 GCA_964353035.1 uncultured Comamonadaceae bacterium
CGCAATAGTTCCGAAGCGTGCTTTCCGCTTCTTGCTCCAAATCCATCGGTGGGGCCGAACCTTCCGTCTGGAAAAGATGCACATCCTCAATAAAATCCAGTGGAATGTTATTGGCCGCTAAAAATGACGCGTTGAAAACAATGGAATAGCCAATGCTTTTAGACTTTTCAATGACCTGATGCACTTGGCCCGGACTAATAAAGTAGGCTTGATGTGCAGACAAGTTATGGGTCTGGAAATCAATCACATGTTTGCCTTCACCTTTGAGCACCAACAAGATGGTGTAATAATCATGTCGGTGTGGTGCATCTGGCTTACCTCCATGTCGGTCATAGATGTCTTCCATTCGGGAAATCCCAAATCGAAGGGCGTTGTTCTCCTGGTGGACCGAACTGTAGGTTTTGATTTCGTTCACAGGTCGAATATAAGCAATGATTGCAAGTGAAAATTAGCGCTATTGCTCTTTTCGCTTGAGTTCGAAGAGGTCTTTTCTACGGTCTTTTAAGTTGCGTACACTGCCAAATTGATTCAGTTCGCGAAGCAAATCAATGTCCACATCTGCAATCAGGATCATTTCAGTATTCGGCGTAGCTTCTGCTTTAATTCCATTGGCTGGAAACGAAAAGTCACAAGGTGTGAAGACCATTGATTGTGCAAATTGGATGTCCATGTTGTGCACCTTCGGTAAATTTCCAACGCTCCCAGCTATGGCTACGTAACACTCATTTTCGATGGCCCGTGCTCTTGCACAATTTCGAACTCTAGAATAACCGTTTTGAGTGTCTGTAAGGAAGGGGACGAAGAGGATGTCCATGCCTTCATCAGCAAGCAATCTGCTCAGTTCAGGAAATTCAGAATCGTAGCAAATCAAGATGCCAATTTTACCACAATCTGTATCGAAGGCCTTGATTTGTGTGCCGCCTTCCATGCCCCAAACTTTTGCTTCATCAGGCGTTACATGAAGTTTTTCATACCGCTCAATGGAGCCGTCTCGTTTGCAGAGGTAGCCCACGTTGTACAAGCGGTCTCCTTTAATTTCAGGCATGCTTCCCGAAATAATATTGATGTTGTAGGAGATGGCCAGCTTCGCGAAGCGGTCCACAATCACCGAAGTGTACTTTGCCAGCTCTCGAATGGCTTCAGGAGTGGAAAGGTGGTTGTTGTCTGCCATCAAAGGCGCATTAAAAAACTCTGGAAACAAGGCGAAGTCTGAACGGTAGCCTGAAACCGCATCAACGAAAAACTCTACTTGTTGCAGTAGTTCATCAAGGTCTTTGTACGGACGCATTTGCCATTGGATCAAGCCCAGGCGCACCACTTTTTTCAACGCGCTGACCTCTTTCGAAGGTTTTTCGTAGTAGATGTTGTCCCATTCCAATAGCACAGCAAACTCACTGGATGCTTCATCGCCTTCCAAATATCCTCTCAGCACCTTCGATGGATGGAAATCATTTGAGATCTGGAAGTTCAGCACCGGATCATGAATTTCCTTTCTGCGCACTTTATTGATGTACTCTTTCGGGGAAAGTTCATGCGCAAATTTGTGGTAATTTGGAATCCTTCCGCCAAAGGCGACCCCTTTTAAATTCAAGCGCTCAGCCAATTCTTTTCGGTAGTCATACAACCTTCGCCCCAAACGTAAACCGCGGAATTCAGGCTTGATAAAAACGTCGATACCGTAGAGCATATCTCCCAGAGCGTCATGCGTTTTGAAGGTATAATCGCCCGTAATTTCACGGTAGGTATGTCCATCTTCGAACTTGTCATAATCAAGAATGATTGACAGTGCGCAACCCGCAATTTGATTGTTGATTTTAATCACCACTTGTCCTTCAGGAAAAAGGTCAATCAGTCTCTGAATCTGCTGTTCTCGCCAATAGGAGTCAGGCATGTTCAGGTAAGAATCAATCATGGCTTCTTTCAGTTCCTGATAGTCATCAATGTTCAATAAGGAAAGCTCAATATTCTCAATCGTGGGCATGCGTTTTTTTTTGCTGGAAAGCAGCATTTCGGGCCCCACCCAAGGTGCTGCAGATCCATTGTAATTTGATGCGAATGTCGAATAAAATTAAGTCAAATGGTCAAATTGGTACTTTTTCTAATTCACAGGTAAACAGCTCTTTACATTTCTTTTGTGTTAAAGACGTTGAGATACTTCAGAATTGAGGCTGAAAAAGACAATCAGCTGAAGCATAGAAGAGCCAATGAACTAACACGTTTCAGCCATAAGAGTTCACTTGGATGATTGAAACCGACTGAGCGCAGCTGTTGAAAGAGAAATTTTCAAATCGCCTTGAAAAGGTTATTTTCGCTGAAAAGGAAAAAACGATGCTGAAGATCGACATGCACACCCAAATTCTACCTGCGAAGTTTCCAAGATGGGCGGAGGTATTTGGATATGGCGATTTCATTCATTTGGAACACCATCGCCAAGGGTTTGCCCGCATGATGCAAGGTGATCGTTTTTTCAGGGAAATTGCATCCAATTGCTGGGATGCCGAAGAGCGCATTGAAGAGTATGCCAAGTTCAACACTCAAGTTCAAGTGGTGTGCACCATTCCTGTGATGTTTTCATACTGGGCGAAACCTGCAGATTGCTTGGAAGTTTCTAAGTTTTTGAACGATGACCTAGCTGATTTGCAAGTAAGGTATCCGAAAAACTATGTTGGCCTTGGCACCATTCCCATGCAAGATACTGAATTGGCAATTCAAGAGCTTGAGCGTTGCAAAGCCATTGGTCTGAAAGGAATTCAGATTGGAAGTAACATCAACAACCGCAACTTGTCTGATGAAAATTTCTTCCCGATTTTTCAAGCAGCCGAAGAACTTGGACTGTGC
>CAYGUR010000236.1:0-750 GCA_964353035.1 uncultured Comamonadaceae bacterium
CGCCGTTCAACGTCCAACGCGGACGGTTGAAAGCACCAGATGACAGCACGTTGTTTGTTGGGGTGTTTCCCCTGTAGGGGCGGACGTCAGTCCGCCCGAACTGCTGCGAGGAGCCCGAATTGCCAAACGCCCGAGCCGCCAGGCGGACGAACGCCAGCGGTCGTCCTTGTCGGAAATCAACGCATCGAACAGGCCGATACCTATGGATTACAACTCGCCCCTTCCCTGTGCGAAGCTCGGAACAAATCAAACACCCCCAACATCAACTTTGTGTGCGTATAGAAGTAATTTGTGTCTGTAGGAAAACTGTTGAAAATGAAATTTTTCAAATTGATTATCAGTCACATACGAACTAATTTCAAAAATCTACCAAGGGTTTTTGAAGTGGCTCCGTATGGTCTATCGAATGACTAATAATCTTTAAAATCATGTTTATGAAAAACCTGCAACAATTATTTATGACCCTGGTGTTTGTGCTAGGACTCGTGTCGGTTCAGGCACAGCCAGACAACGGCTTCGACTGCGACTGTCCGGAACCAACAGAAGACGACGTGGTATGCGTTGATACTGACTTTGGAGTAATTGCCTTTCCGAGTGCATGCATTGCTGAATGTCTGAATCTTGAGGTAATCGAAGGCGATTGCACCCTTGAGGATTGGGACAACCAAGGCGATTGGGACGATGAGTATGGCGATGGTCTGGGGAATGATTTCGATTGCGACTGTGAAGATCCAACCGAAGAGGACGTAG
>CAYGUR010000236.1:850-5586 GCA_964353035.1 uncultured Comamonadaceae bacterium
TATGTGTAGAAACGGACTTCGGCATCATGCCATTCCCAAGTGCGTGCATCGCAGATTGCCTCGGATTGTCTGTGGTAGAAGGCGATTGCTCCTTGGATGATTTCGAAGGGGAATTTGACGGAGGATTTGGTGATGATTGGGGTGGAGACCTTGATTGTGACTGCCCTGAGCCAACCGAAGAGGACGTAGTATGTGTAGAAACGGACTTCGGCATCATGCCATTCCCAAGTGCGTGCATCGCAGACTGCCTTGGCCTTACAGTGATTGAAGGGGGATGCGACGAATTTGACGGAGAAGAAGGAACTGAGTTCTTAATGAGTGCCCTTGAAGAGGCTGCTTTCGAAGGAGAGATTGCAGAACTGGTTGTATTTCCAAATCCGGCATCAGATTTCGTTTCACTTAGCATTGAAGCAAGAGGCGAAGGGGTTGTTTCATTACAAGTGCTGTCCATCACAGGTCAACTTATGATTGATGAGCAACTAACCATCTCTAGCGGAATTCAGCGTACAGAGTTGAGTCTAAATGAACTGCCTGCAGGGAGTTATTTAGTAAGGGTGATTGACCAAAATGGTCAAGCGCAAACAGAAAGGCTGGTGAAAACCAACTGATCTTTGTAGTAGTTAGTGAGTCCGCCAGTTCATTTTCTGGCGGACTCTTAACTTAACCATCTGTGGAACAGAGCCAAGAAGAGATCATAGCTGCGTGCATCAAACGCAACAGGAAGGCGCAGTACACTTTTTACAAGCTGTACTTCTCTTACCTGTTCTCTATTTGCCTGCGTTACACCAATGACCGAGATGAAGCGATGTCAGTGGTAAATTTATCCTTCGCTCGGATCATGATGAATTTGAAAAAGTATGATTCGAAACAACCTTTAAAGGTTTGGATCAGAAAAGTGACCTTAAACTGTATTATTGACGAATTCCGAAAATCCAAATCGTACAAAGAGCATTTGCAATTGGGCAACGACATGAAAATGGAACAGGCCAATTCGATCTCAGATCACCAGTCCATCGGCAGCAATTTAGCTGAGGTGGTACAAACAAAATTGAAATTGCTTTCGCCCGTTACCAGAAGCGTCTTTAACTTGTACGCGGTAGACGGGTACAAACACCGAGAGATAGCAGAAATGTTAAACATTTCAGAAGGAACCTCGGCTTGGCATTACAGCGAAGCGAGGAAAGCAATTAAAGAATACTTGGAACCGGAATACAAAACCCTATTGAGCAATGGAAGAGCATCAGCATAAAGAGCCTTTCAAAGAAGAGTATTGGCAAGCGGCCCTCGGCGTATTGGAGCAAGAGGAACGAAAAGCGCGTAGACGTAAAATCGTTCCGATCTTCTTCAGTACTGCTGCTGCTATAGCACTCATCCTTGTTGTTCTCAAAGGAGTCTCTCCGAACGATGACATCAAGCTGCTCACACTTGAATCATTCGACGGACCCACTGTAGAAAGAACCATTGGAGTGGATTCAAACACCATTGAAAAGTCAGAACTTACTCCGAACAGAAAATTGAGTGATGACCAACTGACCAACGAACCATCGGGAACGTATTCTTCCAACGCGGAGGCTGACAACCAAAAAGCGGATCCAACACCTCAAAACCCTAATTCAACTGAATTGGGGTTACAGGTAGCAGAGTCGGATGCGCCTTCAATCAACCCACCGGATGCCGAAAACCGCACTGATTTGAACCTGAACGAAAAGGATGAAACCGCCTTACTTGAAGAAGGAGCAGCAGACAACAAGACCAGCATTTTAAATCAGCAAAGACAAACAAGCGAGCGACCAATGATCGGCCTTCCAACAGGAGCCGATGGCTTGACATTGTTTGCAAACCTTCCTGCAGAACCCATAGTGGCTAGACGAATTCCGCAAGAATTATCGGGCATACTCATTCGCAAAACATTTGAAGACAAGCACCGTGAATTCTTGAGCACGCCAACCATGTCTACACCCATCACCGTTTATGCTGGGAATGCGTTTGCACCAGGCTATGGTTCTAGAAAGGCAGGTGTTTGGAATCCCCAAGCGGGCATTGCCCTTGAGCAACGCATTGAAAACAGACTGTGGTTGAGAGTAGCTGCGGGCGCGCAACAGATCTCACAAACTTTTGCCAGCAAGTCTTACTTAGAAGAGCATGCAAGCTTCGGTTATGAAGCAACGGAGACCCTCATTTCTACAAACCGATTATACCTATTGGATGTGCCGGTAGGATTGGTTTGGGACGCGGCATTGCGGCATTCAGTGCTCTTTGGAGGAGGGGTGGAGCTGATCCTTCGCACTGATAACACCCTTGAGAAAACAAAGATTGACGCTTTCGGGACGCAGGACCTAGGCTCCGAAGAATCGTATGGGTATTTGACAGGATACAATCCACTGATGTATAATTTGAATATTGGCTACCGCTACCGTTTTTCAAAGCGAAATTCCATTGACCTTGTTGCTTCAACGGGCTTTCACGATGTGAATGAAGTAGGGTCTTCGAAAAACGGACGCATATCTGTCCGCTATAATTTTCAAATCAAATGAAAAAGAGATTAGCCATCATACTAGCGTGCACCGCAATGGCGTGCACAAAGCCAGAACCAGAGCAATTCGTTCAATTGGCTCCACAGTTTAACTTGGAGGGGACCATTGACGGGGAGGAAATGAACATGACGCCAGGGGAGAATGGGTTTTACCTTTACACCGATGTGGTTGATTACGGGTCGGGGCGCTTTCATTTTTCGGCACAATCCATTCTTTTGAACTCATTTGAAGGCAACTCACTGACTTTTGAATTAATTCTGGATGGAGATGACAACAGTTCGTCAGAGGACCTTTTGGATGCGCTGCAGCCAGGGGAGATTGACCTTACGAGTAGCAACGGCGGTTTGTTTGATGTTCTTTTTGAGGCCGAGGCGGCAGGTGGAGATTTTGTTTGGTCTACCAATGGAGGAGCAAATCAGACTGGAAATGAGTTTGTGTATTCAACTCTTTTAGGCCTTGATCCGCTTACTTGCACCTACACTGACGGCGGCTGTGTTTCTGTTGTGACCATTGACCCGGTGGGGTTTCTGGCCTGTTCTTCCAGGCCGAACATTGGAGTAATTAATTTTGAACGCAATGGAACGGAGGCCATCTTTACCCCACCTTTTTTTACAGAGCAGTATCTCTTTATGCAATGGATCGTGAATGGCGAAGAATTCACTACTTCAGGAAATGAACCGTTGGTATTACCAAATGATGAAAGCCTGTTCTTTGGATTAACCCTCATAGGTTTTGACTTCAGCTTGAGTCCAATACTATTGTCTCAAACCTTTTCAGCCTCAGGATTGGAATGTGATTTTCCTCAAATAGATGCGGGAGTTATTTCAAACGAACCACCTTTCATGCGTGTCCAGTTTAGGGACGAAATGGGCCAGCTTTTCACTTCTGACCTCATTTGCGATCCGGATACGGAGCAACCAGCGGATGCTTTTTTCGAAGTATTGAGCATGGAAGATTTCGGCCCGAACGAAAATGGTTTGCCGACTAAACGAATGGAGTTTTCTACCAAGGTTCTATTGAAATCTAACATTGGGGACCCGTTGGGTGAAACAATTCTTCTTGAAATTGAGAACGGGTCTATTGCTTATCCATTCGAGGAATAATAGGCCTTTGAAGAAGTGTTGTTCTTTTCTTTTTCCACTTCTGTTGTTGAGATTAAAGAGTTTTTTGTGACGAAATAATAAAAAGGTCGTCATAAAATCGAAACCAAATCAAAACAATAGAAATGGATACGATTACAAATGCTTTATCATCATTTTACAGCACCCTTGCAGAAGGAATGGGCGACTGGGGATTAAAATTAATAGGTGCTTTGATAGCCCTGGTTCTTGGGTTATGGATTATTCGATTTTTAGTCAAAGCTATTTCAAAAGCGTTTCAGATTCGTAAGATTGACGCCACGCTTCAACCGTTTTTACTCACACTTTTGAGCTTTGGTCTCAAGGCAATGCTCTTCATTACCTTGGCAGGAATTGTGGGTATTCCAACGGCTTCTTTCGCTGCGCTAATTGCTGGTGTTGGAATTGCAATTGGTGCTGCGTTCAATGGTTCTTTGGGCCATTTGGCAAGTGGTGTAATGCTCTTGATTTTTCGTCCGTTCCATGTTGGAGATTTGGTTGAGACGAACGGGACCTTGGGTTTTGTAAAGGAGATTTCAGTTTTCGTTACCATTCTTGAGACGTTTCAAAATAAAACAGAAATCATTCCCAACGGAGCAATCACCTCAGGTAAGATCACCAATTATACGACCATTGGAAATTTAAGGGTTGACATGCCTTTCTCTGTGCGTTACGGTTCTGATATTGAACGTGCGAAAGAGATTGTGTTGGGTGTATTGAAACAAGACAAAAACGTTTTGAAAGATCCTATGCCACGTGTAGCTGTGAACAGCTTAGACCAGAGCGCAGTTGAGTTAGTTGCCTTGCCTTATAGCTCTGTAGAAGGGTATTGGGATGTCTATTGGGACACACGTCAGCGCATTCTTGAAGCGTTGGTTGCTGAAGGCTATGAAGCGCCATTCCAGCAGACGGTAGTGACAATGAAACAGGCATAAAGAAATTAGAAAGGAGGCGAAAGCCTCCTTTTTTTGAGGTTAGACTGGACTGATTCCTAATTTCGTCATGTATGCCAAGGCGCCGTTCAACGTTCAACGCGGACGGTTGAAAGCACCAGATGACAGCACGTTGTTAGTTGGGGTGTTTC
>CAYGUR010000237.1:0-5526 GCA_964353035.1 uncultured Comamonadaceae bacterium
ATACTGAACAGAAGAAAAAAAGAACTACTTGCGAAAATGCGCCAAGACTTATACAAAAGCGCACTTTCAAGCAAAGAAATTGAAAAACTGTACGAATGAAACAAGTATGCGTAAGTATCGCGCTTCTGCTGTTCTCAGTAATATCTGTAGCACAAACTCAGGGGGAAATCATAGACCGAATCATTGCTGTGATTGGTGATGAAATCATCTTGCAAAGTGAGTTGGAAAACGATTTGATTCAGATGAAAATGAATGGCGAAGATCCCGATGGATTGTCGAAGTGTTCATCATTTGAGCAACTCCTTTTTCAAAACTTGCTGCTAAACCAAGCACGAATAGACAGTTTAGTGGTGTCTGAAGCCCAAATTCAAAGCACCATCGATCAGCGACTAGATTATTTCGTGAGCATTTTTGGCTCCATCGAAGCATTTCAACAAGAGTATGGTAAAACCATTGCACAATGGAGAGATGACTTCCATGACCCGATAGAAGAACAGCTATTGGTTGAGCAAATGAGAGGAACCATTGACCAAACCGTTTCCGCCACTCCAAAAGCAGTGCAAGACTTCTACAATACCTTTCCGAAAGACAGCATTCCGCTCATGAGTGAGCAAGTGAAGTACAGCCAAATTGCCATTCAACCAAAAGCTTCTGCTGAAGAAATGGAAGCCTTGCTTGCGCAGGCTGACTCTGTGCGAAACTTGGTTGCTTCAGGACAAATGACCTTCACCATTGCCGCGCTTCGTTTCTCAAAAGACCCTGGCTCGAAATACAAAGGAGGATTGTATGAAAACGTGCGAAAAGGCATGTTCGTTCCTGAGTTCGAAGCAGCAGCATTTTCGACCCCAATAAATGACATTTCACCTGTGTTCGAAACTTCATTCGGATACCACTTCCTTACACCTACTGACATTCGAGGAGAAGTATTCTCTGCCCGACATGTCTTGTTCAGTCCGGAAATTGACGATGAAGATATTCAAACTGCTTTTCAGTTGGTTGACAGTATCGCAAATGCCATCCGAGTTGATAGTATTTCATTTGAAAAAGCAGCCATTCGCTACTCAACAGATGAGGAAACGAGTAATCAAGGGGGTAAAATTTCGAACTTCCAGATGGGGGGAATGAAACACAATGTGGATGAACTCGAAAGAGATGTGTTTCTTGCCCTCAACAACTTGAAGGTGAATGAAATCTCTGAGCCGATATTGAAAGAAGACCAGAGTGGGAATCCGTACTATGTCATTTACCAACTGGATGGAAGAATTCCTGCTCACGTAGCAAACCTTCGCGAAGATTACCTGTTATTCAAACAACAGGCAGAAGCGAAGATGCGTCAAGAAGCATTTGAGAAATGGGTAGCGAAACGAATTAACTCTACCTACGTAAGAATGCACGACGACTTTAAAAGTTGCACCTTTGAATTCCCTTGGACTCCAAGTGGATCATAATGATTTTGAATAGTTAATAGTACATTTCTGCTGAAACAAGATAACAAATGGCCTCACCTAATTACAGTTCTGATAAAGAAGCACTAGATCACTTAAGAGTTGAATATGCCAAACTTACCGCCGAAATTGGAAAGGTGATTGTAGGTCAAGAAGACGTCATTCGCGAGGTGATTATTAGCATTTTAGGAAATGGGCATTGTTTGCTTGTTGGTGTTCCAGGATTGGCAAAAACCCTGTTAGTCAATACCATTTCAGAAGCATTAGGACTGTCGTTCAATCGTATTCAGTTCACTCCTGACCTCATGCCTTCAGACATTGTAGGTTCTGAGATTTTAGATGAAAACAGAAAGTTTCGTTTTGTGAAAGGACCGTTGTTTTCGAACATCATTCTAGCAGATGAGATCAACAGAACGCCTCCTAAAACCCAAGCTGCTTTGCTTGAGGCCATGCAGGAAAAAGCAGTGACTGCCGCCGGAAATAGATATCCATTGCCTTCGCCTTTCTTCGTTTTGGCAACACAAAATCCGATTGAGCAAGAAGGTACCTACCCGCTTCCGGAAGCACAGCTTGACCGTTTCATGTTCAATATCTGGGTAGATTACCCAACCTTTCAAGAAGAATTGAGCGTGGTAAAAAACACCACTGGAGGAACTACGAATAAAATCAATTCAGTGATTGATGCTGAGCAGATTGTGTTCTTCCAAAACCTCATTCGCAAGATGCCTGTGGCAGACAATGTGATTGAATACGCGGTGAAACTTGTATCGAAGACAAGACCGGGAAGAGAAAT
The DNA here is from genome assembly GCA_964353035.1 of uncultured Comamonadaceae bacterium. Taxonomy (GTDB): domain Bacteria; phylum Bacteroidota; class Bacteroidia; order Flavobacteriales_D; family Sanyastnellaceae; genus JAQWQB01. The sequence continues at coordinate 2,239 of CAYGUR010000237.1, forward strand.
GGCTCCAGAAATGGTGAACAGTTTCCTTTCTTGGGGTGCTGGTCCACGTGCATCTCAATACCTCATCATTGGGGCGAAATGCAATGCTGCACTGAACGGAAAATACTCACCAGACATTGAAGATGTTCAAGCAGTGGCACTTCCAATCCTTCGTCACAGAGTAGTAAGAAATTACAAAGCTGAAGCAGAAGGATACTCAGTTGAGCGCATCATCAAAGAGCTGTTCTAGACAGGCGCAGTTTTCTTAACACTTTCTGACTCATACCCTCATCAAAAAACAGGGTGTATCCGAAAATCATTGCAAGACCAAACTCAGGCAATCGCATCGCTGCGCCTATAAATCCGTGGAACAAAATCCCGGCAATGAATAGTGGCACCTTCGCTTTGCGAAACCAAATCAACACGGGAAAACTCAACTGGTAAACGAGTCCGAAATAATTCCCCAGATACATAAGCCATTTATTTCCAACCAACAGATCTCTGAGCCACGTGGGGGTAAAATGATCAAGGTGAAGTGCGTAATAAACAGAACTTCCTTCCAACCAAGTTTTGCCAGAAAGCTTATACATCCCAGCTAAGGCGTACACTAAAATGAATTGAATCCTGCACGCAAGAATCGCAAAATTCGTCAGTGTCACACTCCAAACAGATGATGCTTTGGAATCTACAGGAATCAGGTAAAACGCAAAGAGCTGATAGAGAATAAATGAACTGTTAAAAGCGGGAATGAATGCATAATAAAGCATCCAACCTATCAAAAAAACAATTAGCCTTGGGAACCATTTGAGCCAACCAAAAAGGGAGGCGATGATGGCAACAATATAAAGGTAGAACGCCGGTTTCGCGTACTCACGTACGTGATCTAAAATGTAGGCGAAATTCATGGAAACACTTTGCTCAGGATGTGAGCTAATCCCCAAAGAATAAGGTCCCCAAATCAAATCACGAAGGGGGAAGAAATACACGGCATTCAGCAGCATGACTGAGTACGCTGCCAGTGTGAATAGCCGAACAGTGGACGGTGAGTTCACCTCTGTTGACATGACCCGAATGTATGTGTTGAACAGCTTCATTCGGTAAAATGATAAACCGGAAATTCAAATTCACGTGGCGCTTCTACTGCGCTTCCATCAAAAGGAGGGGTGAACACCACGCGCATCTTCAACTGAACAGAATCAGGTCTGCTTTGATGCAGAATTTCATGTCTTCTTACTGCAAAATAAAGAACGCGCATGTAAGGTACATCGCTCACAATCAAATCGTACTGCAAAACAGAGTCTTCATTGAAATAGAGGTTGCGACGCATATCGATTCCCAGCAGCAACTCCAGCTTTTGGGCCACATATGGCAGCCGCGAATGGTTGCTGATTCCTTCAAAATCTTCCGATGAGCTCCAAGGTGACCAGGCGCCCTCACTAGAAAAGCGGTATTCCAATTCGTATTGATCCTTCGGGACATCTGGGGCGAAGAGTTTCCACCCTTGATGAAAATATGGAACCATGTATTGATTTCGAAGGGCGGTTAGCCGATTCGGCGGACTGTATTCTAGGCTGTAGGTCAAGGTGCAGACAAAGTGAAAAAGCAAGTACGCAGACAGTCCGATGACCAGCCATTTTGTTGACGCCTTTATGGTTTTGTTTTCTGCTTGCACAAGTCAAAGATGCAAATTCAATTTCATTTTAGCTCAGAAAAAACGACGGCTACAAATTACTTACGTGCGTCTACAAAGTGCTTGTTGAACCAATCGATCAATTCCCGAACTTTATGATAGGGACAGGGGTGCTGGCCCGGGGCCGAAAAACCGAACTCCTCCTACTCTGCCCATTTAACCATCAGAAACACCTACAGAAGGGTGTTCGTGTCCTCCAATTTCCTATCCGAACTTCTTAACTTCTACCTCCTACCGTTTGTGCATCTCTCTTGCTTTTAAGTGTTGCTCAGCAAGTAAGGATTGTTACTTTTGTACAAAGCAATTTCTCTATGATCAGTGCGAATGACCCCTCATTGACTTCTTGGGTAGAAGTTCCAGAAAACAGTGATTTTCCAATTCAAAATCTCCCTTTTGGGATTTTTAAAACTGCGCAACTAAAACCACGTGTTGGCGTTGCTATTGGGACTAAAATATTGGATTTAAAGACCTTACACGTTCTTGGGTATTTTGAGAACCTTCCGTTTAAAATTGAAGATTTCAATTCAGACACCTTGAATGCTATCATGGGATATGGCAAAGAAGCTACCCGAGATTTACGTCAAAGGCTTTCTAAACTTTTGAGATCTGATGTAGGTGATTTAAGAGACCATGAGCACCATGTGAGTCAGGTGCTGGTTGACATGGATGAAGCAGAAATGCTCTTGCCAGTGCGTGTTGGTGACTACACTGATTTTTACTCAAGCATTGAGCATGCTACCAACGTGGGTATCATGTTCCGCGATCCAGCGAATGCGCTTTTACCGAACTGGAAGCACCTTCCTGTGGGTTACCACGGACGTTCATCTTCAATTGTGGTTTCAGGCACGCCGATTCGCAGACCAAAAGGACAACAAATTCCAAATGATGCCGACCAACCTGTTTTTGGTCCGTCAAAGTTGCTTGATTTTGAACTCGAAATGGCCTTTATTACTTATGATGGAAAGCCCTTAGGCGACAGTATTTCCACCGCGGAGGCTGAAGACTACATTTTCGGAATGGTCCTATTCAACGACTGGAGCGCGCGTGACATTCAAAAATGGGAATACGTTCCACTGGGGCCGTTCTTAGGGAAAAACTTTGGGTCAACCATCTCACCTTGGATCGTTACCTTAGATGCGCTTGAACCTTTCAAAGTAGCTGGCCCAAAGCAAGATCCTGAAGTACTTGACTACCTCTCTTATGAGGGCGAAAAAAACTACGATATCGACCTTCAGGTACTAATCAAGCCCGATGGCGGAAACGAACATGTAGTCAGTAATTCGAACTTCAAATACATGTACTGGAACCTGTGTCAACAGCTTGCTCACCACACCGTAAATGGTTGCAATGTGCGGGTCGGAGACATGATGGCCAGCGGTACCATTTCTGGTCCGGATGAAAGCAGCTATGGCTCTATGCTCGAACTTTCTTGGAAAGGTTCAAAAACGTTGAAACTTGGCGATGAAGCTGAACGTAAATTCATTGCAGACGGCGACGAAGTCATTATGCGCGGACACGCTAGTAAAAACGGTGTGCGCATTGGTTTTGGCGAAGTGTCTGGAAAAATCTTGCCTGCGAACTAAGAGTTCTATATGCTGAAAGTTGATTCTGAAGAAGAA
>CAYGUR010000238.1:0-5507 GCA_964353035.1 uncultured Comamonadaceae bacterium
CTGTTCCAGTGAGTTTAATGATCTCTTCTGCAAAGTCACTGATGCTGATTTCATCTGGATTACCGATGTTTACTGGTTGAGCGTGGTCAGACATTAAGAGTCTGTACAAGCCTTCAACAAGGTCTCCAACATAGCAAAAAGACCGCGTTTGAGATCCATCTCCAAAAATGGTGAGATCTTCACCACGCAACGCCTGGCCGATGAAGGCTGGCAATACGCGACCGTCATTCAGTCGCATGCGCGGACCGTATGTATTAAAGATTCTAGCAATACGTGTTTCAACACCATGGAAGGTGTGATAGGCCATGGTCATTGCTTCTTGGAAACGTTTTGCTTCGTCATACACTCCACGTGGCCCCACAGGGTTTACATTTCCCCAGTAGTCTTCCGTTTGTGGATGAACGAGTGGGTCTCCATAGATTTCAGAGGTCGAAGCAATCAACATGCGTGCGCCTTTCGCTTTAGCGAGGCCCAAGCAGTTGTGCACACCAAGTGATCCTACCTTCAGCGTCTGAATGGGTATTTTTAAATAGTCAATCGGACTAGCAGGTGATGCAAAATGCAGGATGTAATCTAGGTCACCTGGGATGTGAATGTGTTTTGAAACATCATGGTGATTGAATTCGAAATTCGCCTCAGGCATGAGGTGTTCAATGTTTTTGAGGTCACCAGTAATGAGGTTGTCCATAGCAATAACATGGCATCCCTCTTTAACGAAGCGATCACAAAGGTGTGAACCTAGAAATCCGGCGGCACCGGTAATGAGAACACGTTTCATGCGTTTGTGTTTGACTTGACTTCAATGTGATTGTGAACTACTTCACGTCCAATGCTCTTGTAGTAGAAACCAAGTTCTTTCATCTTGTCAAGATCATAGAGGTTTCTTCCGTCAAAGATGGTTTTGTTCGTGAGGTTTTCTTCAAGGATTTTGAAGTCAGGCGTTCTAAATACTTGCCATTCAGTGCTGATAAGCAATGCGTCTGCATTTTCAGTTGCTTCGTAAGCGCTGTTGGCGAACTTAATTTTGTCACCGAGCAGCTTCTTCACATTGTCCATTGCTTCTGGGTCGAATGCAACTACTTCAGCTCCTTCGTTCACAAGTTTTTCAATCATGTACAAAGAAGGTGCTTCGCGAATGTCGTCAGTTTCTGGTTTGAAAGCCAGTCCCCAAAGAGCGATTCTCACTCCTTTTAGATTTCCTCCAAAGTAGTCTTTGATGGGGTCGAAAAGGACGGTTTTTTGTTCGTTGTTGATGCGCATCACAGCGTCAAGGATGGCGAAGTTGTAGTCTTGGTCTTGTCCAGATTTCGCCAATGCTTGAACATCTTTTGGGAAGCAGCTTCCTCCGTATCCAATCCCTGGGAAGAGGAAACGTTTTCCAATCCGCGTGTCTGTTCCAATACCGATTCGCACCATGTCTACATCAGCACCTACCTTCTCACAGAAGTTAGCGATTTCGTTCATGAACGTAATCTTCGTTGCAAGGAATGCATTTGCAGCATACTTGGTAAGCTCAGCTGATTTTTCGTCCATAAAAATCAACGGATTTCCCTGGCGAACGAAGGGCTTGTAAAGCTCTTCCATTACTTTTTGAGCGCGCTGTGAGCTCAAGCCTACGACCACGCGGTCAGGCTTTAAAAAGTCATCTACAGCATATCCTTCACGAAGGAATTCCGGATTGGAAACAACATCGAAAGGAACGTTACATTTTTCAGCAATCGCAAGTCGCACTTTTTCAGCTGTTCCTACAGGAACGGTGCTCTTATCAACAACTACTTTGTAGTCTTTGATGAGCGACCCGAGGTGAGAAGCTACACCAAGCACATAAGAAAGGTCAGCAGAGCCATCTTCACCTGGAGGTGTTGGAAGCGCGAGGAAAATGATTTGAGCATCTTCGACCACTTCTTCAATGTTCGTGGTGAAAGTCAGTCTTCCTGCTTTTACGTTGCGTTCGAAAAGGATGTCTAGGTGGGGTTCATAGATTGGCACTTCGCCATTTCTCATGCGTTCCACTTTCTCACTGTCGATGTCAACACAAACTACGTTGTTGCCTGTTTCGGCAAAACAAGTTCCAGTGACCAATCCAACGTATCCTGTACCTATTACCGCTATATTCATGATGTTCTGTGTTGTTCAATGTATTCAATTACAGCTGAAGTAATTCGCGTTAGCTGCTCTTCTGATAATTCGGTGTGCATAGGCAAGCTAATCACCTCTTTGCACAATTGTTCTGTTACCGGGAAGTCCCCCTCCTTGTAGCCCAGGCTTTTAAACGCTTCTTGAACGTGCAAAGGCACTGGGTAATAGATCATGGCAGGAATCCCTAAGTCCATCAGGTGTTTCTGGAGCCCTGTTCGATCAATGTTGTTCGTTTTCAGTGTGTACTGATGAAAAGTGTGTGTTGACTTGCTATCGCGAACAGGTGTTTGCAGTTCTGGGATGTTCGCAAAAGCCCGGTCATAGAAGTCGGCAGCAGCTACTCTAGCTTGACAGTAGGTGTCGAGATGGCGCAGTTTAATACGCAGAATGGCTGCTTGAATGCTGTCAAGTCTTGAGTTCACGCCCACAAAATCATGGTAGTAGCGCACTTTCATGCCGTGGTTAGCTACTTGTCGTGCCTTTTCAGCGAGCTCGTCATCGTTGGTGTATAGCGCTCCGCCGTCGCCATAGCAACCCAAGTTCTTCGAAGGGAAGAAGCTTGTGCATCCGAAATCTCCCATGGTTCCCGCTTTGTGCGTTTCACCATTGCTGAACGTATAGTCTGCAGAAATTGCTTGAGCAGTATCTTCGATTACAATTAAGTTATGCTCCTTCGCGATAGCTAGAATAGACTCCATATCTGCACATTGTCCAAACAAATGAACAGGTGCAATCACTTTTGTTTTGGGAGTTATGGCTGCTTTAACCGCCTCAATGTCCATGTTGAAGGTGTGCGGATCTACTTCGACAATCACCGGTTTTAGTCCGAGCAGTGCTATCACTTCAACCGTTGCAATAAAGGTGAAATTAGGGGTGATAACTTCGTCTCCCGGTTTCAAATCAAGGGCCATCATGGCAATTTGCAAGGCGTCGGTTCCGTTAGCGCAGGGGATAACGTGTTTGACATTCAAGTAAGCTTCCAGGTCAGACTGAAAAGACTTTACCTCAGGTCCGTTGATGTATGCGGTGGAACGAATTACGTCCAAGACAGCTTGGTCGATTTCCGTTTGAATGTGTTGGTATTGACCCTTTAGGTCAACCATTTGAATATCGCTCATAAATTAGGATGGCTCAAAATCGATGCGAATATAAGCCATTTAACGCACTTGCATCCTTTGCAGGATGTAGGATTTGCCCTAAATTTGAACTTGTTAATTTTTTCTATGAGAAACCCTAATAACTCTGCACTTCGCTTGGCTGCCTTCTCTTTGGTGATGTTCCTCGGATTTTTCATGGCAGCCAATTCTGCTTCGGCACAACGAAATGTGCGAGATTCATTGGTGTTTACACCGCATATCAGCTTTAATTATGGACTTCAGATTCCTGCGCTTGATATGGAGCAGCGCTTTGGAGTGAACTCTGCTGTTGGACTGGCTTTTCATATCAAAACGAAGTCGAACTGGATCTTTGGCGCTGAATGGAGTTACCTCTTCGGTAAACAGGTGAACGAAGAAGGACTGATTCAAAACCTTATTGTAGATGATGGGTTTATCATTGATAACGAAGGCGGCCTTGCGAAGGTGTTGATTCAGGAGCGCGGTTCCTTGACAACTTTGAATGCGGGTAAGATTTTTTCATTGAAACGAAGCAATCCGAATTCAGGGATCATGGTGAAGGCAGGTGTGGGATTGATGCAGCATCGCATTCGACTTGAAACACAGGAGAACATAGTTACACAGTTGGAAGGGGATTACATCAAAGGCTATGACCGCCTGACCAATGGACTAGTGTTGAGTCAGTTTTTCGGATACTTTCATATGAGCGACAATAAGCTGACCAATTTCTATGCTGGTGTAGAGTTTTACGAAGGGTTCACACAAGGTCGAAGGGAGTTGAACTTCGACACACAAGTCAAAGACGATGCACCAAGAACAGATGTACTCTACGGCATTCGAGTGGGGTGGGTGATTCATATGTACAAACGAACAGGCCGCGAGTTTTACTACGACTAATGGGGCTCTTGTATCAACTGGGAATTTTCTTTTACGGTCTTTTACTAAGACTTGCTTCTGTGTTCAATCCGAAGGCCAAATTGTGGGCCTCAGGAAGAGTGAACTGGCGAAGCGAATACGCCGAAAAGCTTCAGGGTATTGAACGTCCGATTTGGTTGCACTGCGCTTCCCTAGGAGAGTTTGAGCAAGGACGTCCAGTGCTGGAAGCGTTGCGAAAGCGCTTTCCGAAAGTGCCTGTTGTCTTGACATTCTTTTCGCCTTCAGGCTATGAAGTTCGGAAAGAGTGGGATGGAGCGGATGTGGTGATTTACTTGCCTTTGGACACCCGAAAAAACGCACGTTATTTTGTGAAATTGGTGAACCCACGGGTGGCCCTTTTTGTGAAGTATGAATTCTGGATGAACATGCTCGGTGAGCTGAAGTCGAAAGCGATTCCTACAGTCCTCATCAGTGGCATCTTCAGACCTTCTCATGTTTTCACAAAGCCTTATGGCGGTTGGTTTCGTTCCAAGATGCACGCTTTTTCTCATGCGTTCATGCAGAATGAAGAGAGTTGTAAAATAGCTGAGGAGATTGGCGTTTCAGCCGAGGTGAGTGGTGATACACGTTTCGATCGGGTGCTAGACATTGCTTCGAATTCTTTTTCCGTTGAAATGGTCAAAGTGTTCAAAGGTGATTCAATTTGTGTGGTGGTTGGCAGTTCATGGGGACCGGAGGAAAAAGTGCTTGCTCAATTCGTGAGAGCGAATCCTTCCGTGAAGGTGGTGCTTGTTCCACATGAAATTGGAGAAGGACACTTGCAGCAGATAGAACGATTGTATAGCGATCGTATTACGCGGTTTTTGGACATGAAAATGGAAGATGCAGAATCACATCAAGTATTGTTGGTAGATCAGATGGGCTTGTTGAGTCGCATTTTTCGAGAAGCAGATATTGCAGTCATTGGTGGCGGTTTTGGGGCAGGTATTCACAATACCTTAGAAGCTGCGGTGTTCGGAGTGCCCGTTGTTTTCGGTCCGAATTACGAGAAATTTATAGAGGCCAAAGGCTTGATTGCCTGTGGTGGAGGTATTTCAGTAAAAGAACCAAGTGAGTTAGTTCGAATCCTTGAATCGCTTGTGAACGATGTTTCTCAGCGCATTGAGCGCGGAAAGAAGGCAGGCGACTATGTTCACGAGCGTTCAGGCGCAACCGATCAAATAGTAACGTACTTGTCTGATAACGAATTGGTTTAAGAGGAAAAGCGAAAAATATGTAGCAAATTCACTTACTTTCTTGACAGAATAGAAATATGTGTTAAATTTGCTCCCGCTCTTGAGCAGAATAATGCACCACGCGAGAATAGCTCAGTGGTAG
>CAYGUR010000239.1:0-5505 GCA_964353035.1 uncultured Comamonadaceae bacterium
CTTCTGAGAACCACGCTGATTACCAAAAGCTAGTGGTGACTAAGTAAGACTTAGATAACACAACATATTAAAAGGGGCTTCAGCATTGCTGAAGCCCCTTTTTGCTTTTGATAGCCTAGAGGAAGTGCGGGAAGTAATTCGTCGCTACAATCAATTACACCAATTGAAGTACTTACCTGTTGAAGGGCTAATCCGTCAAACAAAATCCCCTTTATCCGTAACTACACCAACGAATAGAGAGGTGTGACCAAAAGTTCACGTCGTAAATCCAACCTGTTACGTCGTAAAACCAAGTTGTCGAACGATAAAACCAAGGTGTCACGTCGTAAATCCGACCTTCCGAACGATCAAACCAACATTCCAGGTCGTAAAACCGAGTTGATGCGTCGTGTACCTGCGCTAAAAAAACCTTAATTCGTCCCACTTATTTGAAAAACACGTCCGTTCCTTTGAATTTACGACCGCTCCTAAAGTGCGCAAGAAGAACGTGGGTGAAAAATTGGAAAAGAGAAAAATGGAATCAGGGTGCGAAGAAGAGAATGGTTAAGCCAACATTGCCATTTGAAAGGAACACATGAACCTTTCGAAGAGGAAAGGCCATTCAAGAGCTTAACGGGACTTCCTGTACGCTTGATAGCGCTTGATGGCTATCGTTAAAGCAATGGCCACTCCGAGTATACCAATCAAGCCGCTAACCCATCCCAAGGCTGTTTTTTGGATGATGAGGAAAACCACGGCAATCAATATGACCGTTGGTACCTCATTGATAAATCGAAGGGCAATGGAGGAGGGGAGCTTGGTGTTTGCTTGAAATCGTTTGAACAAGAAGTGCAAGTAAATCTGATACCCAATCAAGGCCGCAACAAACACAAGTTTTACCTGCATATAAGGCATTGTAAAGAGCTGCGTATTGAGTCCGAGCATAATGAGGGCGAAAGAAGTACACAGGATGGCAGAGGGCCATGTAATAGCGTACCACAAACGTTTCTCCATCAGTTGGAATTGAGGAATGAGTACAGCACGTTCAACCTCTGTTTTGTCTTGCGCCTCCCGGTGGTAGACATAAAGCCTCACGATGTAAAATAGACCAGCGAACCACGTGACCATAAAAACAACATGCAGCGCTTTGAACGTGAAATAGTATTCCATCATGATGCAAAATTAACAAGAGATGGTCTTAAGCCACCGATTCAATTCATCTATCTTTGCGGAAATTTTCAGACATGCAGACGCAACGTACAGCATCCGAGACGAAAGCGACCTCTTCGCGCATCGTTTTACCCAATGATACCAACACCTTAGGAAACCTCATGGGAGGTCAACTATTGAATTGGATGGACATCAATGCAGCGATTTCTGCACATCGTCATTGCAGACGAGTAGTAGTGACTGCTGCCGTGAATAACGTTTCATTTGATGAGCCAATTAAATTGGGCGACATCGTTTCAATCGAATCAAAGGTTTCTAGGGCCTTCACCTCTTCTATGGAAGTGTACATTGATGTGTTTGTTGAAGACCACATTACTGGTAAAAGAAAGAAGTGCAATGAAGCTATCTATACCTTCGTGGCGGTAGATCAAGTAGGGTCATCTATCCAGGTGCCAGTATTGGTTCCTGAGAGCGAAGAAGAAAAAGAACGTTATGCGGGTGCGCTTCGCAGAAGACAGCTTTCACTGATTCTAGGAGGACGAATGAAGCCAGAAGAAGCCACAGAATTGCGCGCGCTCTTCACGAAATAAGCTACTAGGCATTAAAAAGGTGGTGAACCGCTGAGGTAATTTGTTCAGGCTTCACATGCGTGATACACCTGTTCTTTTCGCCGTACTTGCACTTGTTGCCAAGCTTTGAACACGGACGTTTGTCTAAGCCTTCTGGTTCAACAATGATGCTGGAGGGATGTGGTCTGAAGGCCGACATGCCCAGTGAAGGTGTGGTGCATCCCCAAACACTGATAATCTTTTTGGTGAATGCTGCTGCAATGTGCATGAGTCCGGTATCAGCTGAGATCACTACTTCAGCTTGCTGCACCAGCGAGGCTGAACCGTGGATTGAATGCTTCCCGGCAGCGTTGTGCACACGTTTTCCGATCGCCTTTGCGATGCGCTCTCCTTCGTCAAAGTCTTCTTTTCCTCCCAAGAGAACAATGTCCTGAGATAGGTCTTCGCAGACCTGTTGAATCAATGCTTCGGGCATGCGCTTTCCGATGTGGGCTGCTCCAAGCGCAATGGCCACATAGGGATTGTCGGTATATATTTTTGGATCTACCCCTTCGCCCTGCGGAATGAAATAATCAAGTCCTTTGCCGTCGTCCTGAATCCCAAAGAGCTTTACCGTGTCTAGATAGCGGTCAACAATATGGACTCCCTTCATGCGGTCTTTTCCAAAGCGAACGAGTAGCCATTTGTCCCAATTTCGTTTGTCTACTGTGAAGTCAAGCGCTTTTAGGCTTCGTTTCACCATTGCAGAACGAATGTTTTTATGCAGATCAATGATGTAATCGAAGTGGATCTTTTTGAACACCTCATCCAGTTCAGCGGTAGCCTTGTCAATGGTATGAATCTGATGAATGTGCGGATTCGCCTCGAGCAAGCCACCGAAGGATGCCTTCGTCAAGAAATGGATCTCAGGAGCGGGTTCCATCTGTTCTTTCAGCACACGCAATACAGGTGTGATGAGCACGATGTCTCCAATTGAGGAAAAACGAATGACAAGAATTCGAGGTCGATCTGACATAAGGTGCAAAATTATACAATTCACCGTGAGTGCATTCAGTACTTTTGCATCATGTTGTTAATTGATACCCACACGCACCTCTATTTGGAGCAATTCGATGAAGATAGAGCGAGCGTTATGCAGAATGCGCTAGACGCGAATGTTGAATTGATGTTGCTTCCCAACATTGATGTAAGGTCGATAGGCCCTGTGAAGTCTATGATGGAAACCTATCCTGAGAATGTGCGCGGGATGATGGGGCTGCATCCTTGTTCGGTAGAAGGTAATTTCGAAGCCGATTTGAACGTGATTGAGACTGAGCTGAGGAAAGGTGGATACGTGGCCGTTGGCGAAATGGGCATCGACTTGTACTGGGAGAAAAAGTACTTCGAACAACAAAAAGAAGCATTCAAAATTCAAGTAGCTTGGGCGAAAGAGCTTGATTTACCCATCGTACTGCACGTTCGAGATGCTTTTGACGAAACCTTAGACTTATTGGACGAGATCAATGACGATCAACTCAAAGGTGTCTTCCATTGTTTTACTGGGGGCGAAAAGGAAATAGAGCGCATCAATGCGTATGGCAACTTCTATTTTGGAATGGGCGGTGTTTTGACCTTTAAAAAGTCGGGTTTAGATCAAGTGTTGCCCCTCTTACCGGCAGACAAGGTGATTTTGGAGACTGACAGTCCGTACCTGGCGCCCACACCTCACCGCGGAAAGCGAAATGAATCAGCATATACCCGCATTGTAGCCCAGCGCATGGCAGACCTAAAGGAAGTTTCTCTGGAAGTTGTGGCTGAGGAAACAACGGCGAATGCCAAACGACTCTTTAAGCTCTAACAGCAATTTCCCATCTTTACGACAAATAATGTAGCTATGCAGCGCTCAATACTTGTGATTTATACTGGAGGTACCATTGGGATGATAGAAGACCCAGAAACGGGTGCGCTGAAGCCCTTTGATTTTGAGAGCCTTCAAAGTCATGTGCCAGAGTTGGGGAGATTGGGAGTGGAGATTGATACTATATCGTTTGAAGAGCCAATAGATTCTTCAGATGTGGACATTCACCATTGGCAACAGATTGCTGCATTGATCGAGGCGCATTATGATGCCTACAATGGTTTTGTTGTGCTCCATGGAACAGATACGATGGCTTTCTCGGCATCGGCGTTGAGCTTTATGCTCGGCGGATTGAAGAAGCCGGTTATTTTCACTGGGAGTCAGTTGCCCATTGATGCTGTTCGAACAGATGGAAGAGAGAACATAGTGACGGCCATTCAGTTAGCGGGAATGGAGCGAAATGGAGAGGCGCGCGTTCAAGAGGTGGCCATTTATTTTGGTTCATTGTTGTTGCGGGGTAATCGTTCACACAAGTATTCTTCAGAAGACTTTTATGCGTTTAAGAGTCCGAACTATTCTGAACTGGCCGAAGTGGGAATCCACATTGATTTGAACTCGGTGCGTTTGTGGAAGAGCCATGGAGATTTTAAGGTGTATCCTAAGTTCGAGACGAGAGTTGCTGTTTTGAAGCTCTTTCCGAGTATTTCGAAGGAGGTAGTGCGTCAAATATGCGCTACGCCGGGCATTAAGGGGATGATAATTGAGACCTTTGGGGCAGGCAATGGACCTACATCTGAGTGGTTTCTAAATGAGATTCGAACCTTGATTGAAAAAGGGGTAACAGTAGTGAATGTTACGCAGTGCAATGATGGCTTCGTAGAGCAGGGGAGGTATGAAAGTAGCGAAGGATTTGCCCTTATGGGGGTGCTTTCTGCTTCTGACATGACCTTTGAGGCAACCCTGACAAAGCTCATGCACGTGTTAAGTTATTGTAAAGAGCCAGAGGAGATTGAACGTGAATTTATGAAAGACCAACGCGGAGAACTGACTACTTTTTCTTCACTCGAATAAGGGGGGTAAGTTCTTCCTTTGTGTGAGTGGTTGTAGTTCTCTTCGATTTTTTCGTAATTTGCCGCCCACTTGAGGAAGACAAACCATTAGAAGACTGCATTAAAGCTAGTGCAGAAGGTCAGTTACTCTTTGTGGAAGTACGGAGAGGTGGCCGAGTGGCTTAAGGCGCACGCCTGGAAAGCGTGTTTCCCGCAAGGGATCCAGGGTTCGAATCCCTGTCTCTCCGCAAGACAACATTTTAAAGAAATGTTGATAGAACTGTAATAAATGCCACTATTTGTATCGTGGAATTAGGCAATAGAATGCGATATTAGCGTTCTAGTTTTGAACAGAAATTGAATAACGATTATACCAAGAGAAGTAAACTCAATTTAAGCACCATGAAAAAACTGCTTGCTTTAGTAGCCGTATTAGGAATGTTCACATTCGGAACGGTAACCGCACAAAATGAAACTCAGAACGCCGCTGAACAGGTTGGTGATAATCTTGAGCAAACTGCTGAAGAGTTGACAGAGGGCACTACCGCTGCTGTTGATTCTGCTGCCGCTGCCGCTGCTGAGGCCGCTGAAGCTGCACAGCAGAAAATGGAAGAAGCTGCTGCTACATTGGCTAGCACCGCTGAAGACATTGAGCCAAAGAAAGAAGTGAAAGGATTGCACCAAACAGTGAAGCGTTACTTCATTGAAGGGGGTGCAGGATTCATGGCACTTGTATTGATTTGTTTGATTTTCGGTCTTGCACTGGCGATCGAGCGTATCATCTATTTGAACATGGCAACTACCAACTCTGAGAAGTTGCTTGTAAAAGTAGAAGACGCACTTCGTTCAGGAGGAGTGAATGCAGCAAAAGATGTGTGTAGATCTACACGCGGACCAGTAG
>CAYGUR010000240.1:0-5500 GCA_964353035.1 uncultured Comamonadaceae bacterium
TGACGAAGCAGTGCTAGACGGCACGCTTAAATTGCAACCGTCTGGAATGCGTGGGAAAGGCGACATGTCGTTCGATGGTGCAACACTCTCTTCCTTCGATTTTGGATACGATGCCCGAAGAATTTTAGCTGACACTTCGAACTTCCAATTGGCGCAAAATGGATTTGAAAACCTGGCCTTCAAGACAGACAACGTTTCTGCGAATGTAGATTTTGACAAACGCGTAGGAGAGTTTAAATCGAACGGAGGAGAGACCAAGATTGAATTTCCAACGAACCAGTACATCTGCTTCATGGATGAATTCAAATGGTTCATGGATGAGAACGATATGGAGCTGACTTCAAGCAGAACAGCCTCTGATGACTTCGTCATTGACACCAGTGATGACGCCACGAAAAGCAACTTCTTTTCAGTCAATGAACTTCAGGACTCCCTCAACTTCTTGGCGCCAAACGCGGTCTATGACGTAGACAATTCAGTCATAACCTGTAAGAAAATTAAGTTCATTACTGTGGCTGATTCACGCGTTCTTCCTGATAGCGGACAAGTGTTGATCCGCAAAAGAGCGAAAATGGATCCGCTTGAAAGGGCAGTGGTTATTTCGAACTATGTTACGCAGTACCACAAAATCTTTGGTGCAAGTCTAGAGATTAGAGGACGACTGGATTACGAAGGCGAAGGTGACTACACCTACGTTGATGAGAACAAGATGGAGCAAATCGTTCACATCAATAAGTTTACTGTTGACTCAACGCTTCAAACGGTTGGACTTGGTTCTGTGATGGATGAAGATCAGTTCACTTTGAGTCCGTTCTTCCAGTTTGCAGGTGATTTTGAACTCTATGCCAACCAGCAAAACTTAACTTTCGAAGGTGGTACGCGCATTCTGCACACCTGCGACAAACTCGAAAGAGCTTGGTTCAAGTTCAGATCTGAAATCAATCCGCTTGACATCTACATTCCTGTTGATACCAACATGCGTGACGTAGGCATGGCCAAGCTCGGAGCGGGAGTCATGATTGCTGATGATTCTCCAGTTGACCTGTATGGAGCGTTTTTATCGCGCAAAGAAGACCGACAAGACAATCCGTTGATTGACGCCATTGGTTACCTCTACTATGACAAAGCGAAGAAGCAGTATAAGATTGGATCCAAAGAGAAAATCAAACAGCCTAAGCTTCCAGGTAACCTTGTGGCATTCAATACTGAATCTTGTGATATTACGGGAGATGGGGAAATCAATTACCAGGTAGACCTTGGACATATTCAGTTGAAATCATTCGGTGATATCTTACACAATACCAATGAACGTAAGACTACCATTGACGGAATACTTTCAATCGACTTCTTCTTTGATGACGGTGCCTTGAAACGTATTGCTGATCAAATGGAACAGTGGCCTGGTTTGCAACCTGTAGACATCACTCAAACGAGTTATGAAAAGGGAATTCAAGAAATCATGGGGCTCGAAGCGGCTGACAAAGTGATTTCAGAATTGACGTTGAACGGACAGTTTAAGAAGGTGCCACAAGAGCTTCAAAGTACCCTGTTCTTAGCTGATGTGAAGTTTGTTTGGGACGATGTGGAAGAATCCTATATTTCTGAAGGTCCTATTGGAGTTGGTACCCTGGGAATACGACAGATTTTCCGTTACATGATAGGAATGGTTGAGATTCAGATAGGACGAAGTGCTGATGTGATGCGTATCTTCCTGGAGTTTGATGCGGGGAATTGGATTTATTTTGAATACAAGTTGGGAATCATGAACATTACTTCTACAGATCAAGATTTCATAAATGTGATTGTTGAATTGAAAGATGACAAACGCAGAACGAAAGATGACGCTGGAAATAAGTTTACCTTCCAAGTTGTAGCTTCCAAGAAGAAGCGTAACGACTTTGTAGACCGATTTAGAGAATTTGATTGATCCAACATGAACTACCCACGCTTATTTACACCGCTAGATCTTGGATTTACGACGTTGAAAAACAGAGTAATAATGGGGTCTATGCATACAGGACTGGAAGAAGAGAAAGATGGTTTTCATCGCATGGCTGTTTTTTACGCTGAGCGAGCGAAGGGCGGTGTTGGTTTGATTGTAACAGGCGGAGTGGCACCTAACAGAGAAGGTTGGGTTTCGCCATTTGGAAGTCGAATGGCTACGAAGTCACACGCCAGAGCACACAAACAAGTGACAGATGCGGTGCATGCCGAAGGAGGAAAAATTTGCATGCAGATTCTACATACAGGCAGGTATGGCTATCATCCGCTCTGTGTCGCACCAAGCAAAATCAAAGCCCCCATCAATCGATTTACGCCACGGAAGCTTTCCAATCGTGGAATTGAACGCACCATCAGAGCTTTTGTGAATTCAGCCGTTTTAGCGAAAGAAGCTGGTTATGATGGAGTAGAGATCATGGGCTCAGAAGGCTACCTGATCAATCAGTTCATTGTTTCTAAAACCAACCACCGCACAGATGAGTGGGGAGGAAGCTTTGAAAACCGTGTTCGTTTCCCACTTGAAATCATTCGTCGGACACGTGAAGCAGTAGGAAAGGAGTTTATCATCATTTACCGCTTGTCTATGCTTGATTTGGTTGAGGATGGAAGTAGTTGGGAGGAAGTGGAACAGTTAGCCGTGGCGGTTGAAAAAGCGGGGGCGAACATCATTAATACAGGAATTGGTTGGCATGAAGCCCGAATTCCGACCATTGCCACCATGGTTCCAAGAGCTGGTTTTGCTTGGGTAACTAAGAAACTGATGGGAAAAGTGAGCATCCCGCTTGTGACTACCAACCGCATTAACATGCCCGAAGTGGCTGAACAGGTGCTTGCAGAAGGCTGCGCCGATATGATTTCAATGGCTCGTCCGTTCTTAGCTGACCCAGAACTGATGATCAAAGCCCAGGAAAACAAATCAGACGAAATCAATACCTGCATTGCTTGCAATCAAGCGTGCTTAGATCATGTTTTCAAACAAGAAGTGGCGTCATGCTTAGTCAATCCAAGGGCTTGTCATGAAACAGAGTTCACTATTTCCAATACCACAAAGGTCAAGAATATTGCAGTTGTAGGCGCAGGTCCGGCCGGACTATCATGTGCTATTACAGCGGCTTCAAGAGGACACAAGGTGACCTTATTTGAAGCAAGGGACCACATTGGCGGGCAGTTTGACATGGCGCGTAGAATTCCGGGTAAAGAAGAGTTCAATGAAACAGTGAGGTATTACGAAACACAGTTGAAGAAGCACAACGTAGCCATTCATCTGAGTACACGTGTTGCCGCAAAAGATCTAACGGACTTTGATGAGGTGGTGATGAGCACAGGGGTAGTTCCCAGAGCATTAAAACTAGAAGGAGCTGACCATCCTAAAGTGTTGGGCTATACTGATGTGCTTCGCGAAAACGCACCCGTAGGAAAACGTGTAGCCATCATCGGAGCAGGAGGAATTGGCTTCGATGTAGCAGAGTTCCTGCTTCATTCCAATGGCGAGCAAGAATCAACAGAGCACTTTCTAGCGAAATGGGGGGTTGACGAAGATTACACCAACCGAGGGGGATTGATGAAGCCTGAAAAATGGCAAACAGACCGTGAGGTTTGGTTGCTTCAACGAAAAACGACCAAGCTAGGCAAGAACCTCGGGAAAACAACGGGTTGGATCCATCGTTCATCGCTCAAAAAGAGTGGTGTTCATATGGTACATTCTGTTGAGTACATAAAGGTTGATGATGCTGGACTCCATGTTCGGATTGAAGGAAAAGAGCAGGTACTTCCTGTAGACAATGTCATTGTTTGCGCCGGACAGTTATCTGAGCGCAGTTTAGAGCAAGATCTTGAACTTCAGAACAGTTCATTCCATATTATTGGGGGAGCTGACCAAGCAGGAGAACTGGATGCCAAACGTGCGATAGAGCAGGGAATGAAGCTGGGTGCGCAGTTTTAATTTACCGAATTCTGCAACGCAATTACTTTCTGGCGTGCGATTTCCGCAAGTTCTTCTATGGTTTTATCAGGGAAGTCAGACGGAAGAAATGCTTCGCCAATGACCACCGTTATCGTTCCTCTTTTAACAAAAAAACTTCCCGGAGGGAGGCACTCATACGCCCCATGCACGGCTACGGGAGTGATGCGCACATTTCCTTCTTTTGCAATAATGAACGCTCCGCGTCGAAAGAGTTGGATTTTACCATCTTTAGATCGGGATCCTTCGGCATAAGAGAGCACATTCTTTCCATCATTGATTCTTCGCGCAGCTTCTTGCATGCTTTTCATAGCAAGACTTTTATTCTTACGATCAACGAAGATTTGATTGGTGGCTGAAATGTACCATCCAACCACAGGAACATGCTTCAGTTCTTTTTTGGCAATGAAGTTCATGTTCAGCGGAATCGACATTACACACGCTGGAATATCGAGAAAAGAGCCATGATTGGCCACAAAAATGCCATGCTTTTCTCGGTCAATGTTTTCCAGACCAACCACTTTGACTTTAATTCCAAGTAGCCACATGGTGAGCGGCGCCCACATTTTTCCAGGAACAAATCGCAGTGTAAACTCAGGCGCTCTGAAAATGACTGAAGCAATCATTCCCGTTAAGCCACTGATGGTCATCCAAAGCAGCACAAGCGGATAAATAAAGACTAGGGCTATTGCTCTCATAAATACAAATTACGGTCTTAGGCGAAGATTCAACGAAGTAAAGAACTCATCTTTAGGGATTTCTTTTAATTCACCCGGCTTCATACCTGCAACGGTCAACGACTCAATTCCTTCGCGCACAAGTCTGAGCGTAGGGAAGCCTACATTGGCCGTCATTTTTCGCACTTGCCTATTTTTACCTTCGCGAATGGAAATGCGAATCCACGAAGTTGGAATGGAAGCTCTAAAACGAATCGGAGGGATGCGTTCAGGCAAGTTAGGTGCTTCGGTCAATAATTCGGCTCTTGCGGGAAGGGTTTTATGGTCTTTCTTTTTCAGACGAATGACCATCGGTAAAGTGAGTTTCATAATTGCCTCTTCGGTCACTTCTCCTTCAACTTGAACCAAATACGTGCGCCAATGCGCCTTGTTCGGATTGAGCAATTCGTTGTTCACACGTCGGTCATTGGTTAAAAGCAACAAGCCTTCGCTGTCTGTATCAAGTCTTCCCACCGGATAGACATCTTGATCTACGTTGAGGATGTGCGCCAAACCAGGGTTCCCACCTTCGTCTGTAAATTGAGAAAGCGTTCCGAAAGGTTTGTACAGCGCAAAATATTTCAATGCTGGCATAGTGCAAAGGTGAAGAGAAAAGTAATAGGTGCAAGTCTGTGACGAAATTACATTTTCAAACTCCGTTCTTTGCAGAATGAAACAACTGGTTTTGCTCTTTGGTCTGTTCATGTGTGCTCTGTCTGTTCAGGGGCAATCAGACAGTACTAGCCAGACAACCAGTTCAGAACGCAAGAATAGCTTTTTTGGATTTCCAGTGGCGTATTGGACGCCTGAAACTCGGTTGGGT
>CAYGUR010000241.1:0-5484 GCA_964353035.1 uncultured Comamonadaceae bacterium
GGCATAAAATGACCGAAAATCAATTGCGTGAATTGAATACGAATATTATTCAGTCGCAAAATAAATTGGATAGCTACAAAAGCGACTTAGAGCTAGCATTGTCAACCGAAGAAGCGCCCGCAGAAACAGTTCTTAATATCGTTGAAGCTCCTCCAGCATTGCCGAAAACAGTTGTGGAGCTAAAAACACTTGAACTACAAAACACCACTCCGCAAGAGCGCATCCAGTTCGCAAATGAAGAAATTCAAAAGCGCGCCGAAGCCATCGACCTCATTTCAGATGAAGCCGAAAAGGAACGCATGCAAATGGAGATTGGACTGTTAAACAGACTTTCTGCTGAAGCGGCCATTGAACTTGATGCAGACCTGGCTGAAATCACAGAAGCACCGAGAGTAGAGCCTGTTATTAACTCCAGTGAAACAGCTGGTGAATCTAGTTTAGACGAAATTGCCAACACGCTTGCTCCTGTTGAAATGGTGGAAATCACTGCCTTAAACGAGCATCCTCAAATGGAAGTCCTGGAAGCGCGAATGGCCGATTCAGAAGACTACGATAAAGCAGTAGATAAAATTGATATCAGCACATCGAAAATCAAAGAAATGGAAGCAGAGCTTGAGCTTTCGACCAAGAATGGGAAGATGAAAAAGCTCGATAAAGCCATCGAAAATGAATATTTCGATAAGGCTGATGCCGAAGTGAAAAGAGCGAAAATGCTTTCAGAAGAAGCACAAATCGCCTTTGATGAAAATAAGAATGAACTGTTCGAGGCCAAGCAAAAAGTAATAAGCGAGAACGACGTGATCTTAAATCATATCGAAGACCAAGAAGCTCAAGCAAATGATTTGATGGAACAAGCTGCCCACATTCGCGAGCAAGCTGCTCCTGAAATTGACGAAATCAAACAAGCGCACGAATTCAATCGCGCTACAGCCATGGAGTTTGAAGCATTGGCGATGCAACAACGCGCCATAGCTATACTGGACGAGGAAGAGACCTTGGCTCAAATGGACGAGGAACTGCTTACAAGCATGTTAAAAGGTCGATATGAGGCAGCTCCTGAACCAGTTGAAGTAGAAGAACCACTTGTGACGGCTGAAGAAACGGAAACCAATTCTTCTACTACTGCAGCTGAAGTGGAAGAAACTACTGAAGAAACAGACGTGGATACAGCCTCCACAACGACTGGACTTACAGAATCGCAAAAGCAGCTGATTGAAGCTGAAATACGCACTATTGCTACTCCGTACGAAGCTATTGAGACAGTAGCGCCTAAAACAGCAGAATTTGTTATTCGTTCAGCAAGCATTCGTGAAGTGAATACACTTGAAAATGAGTGGTTGGAAGCATATGATTTGAATGAGGAAGAAGTTGCTACAATCAAACGAAATGCCGCTTATGTGAACTATGTGACTTCGCGTGAAGCCTTAAAGGAGATGGAAGCCAAGCACATTTCGCTCGTAGAGTCCCGAAATGCAAAAGCTGCAACACTAAATGGATCACTTGATCGAATAGGTTTGATTGAACAGGCAATTATGTTGGCCGAAAATGATGCTGAACGTGATGGGTTGATTCAAGAATTAAAAACATTGTACCGACAAGCAGAGGTGCAGAACAATGCACTTTTAGAAGACGACAAAGCCGTTGCTGTACTTGCTTCTGAGATGAACCAAAAAGTCACAGAAGTAGAACAGTTATTCGTGATGTTGGATGTAGCAGAAATCATTGCTGAGGCAAAAGCGGCATCCAGTGCAGCTGTAGTTGCCACTCCTGAAGCTACTCCAGAAGCAGTTGAAACAACAGTTACCCCAGAAGTAGTCGCAACAACTGTTGTTCCCGAAACGGCGCCGGAAGTGCCAGAAGCTGCTGCTGCAGGTGAAATTATGCAAGGCGGTTTCATGCAATACCTCTTCGCTTATCCACGCGTTCTAACAGGAACTTTATTTGGGATGACAGACGAGGCGATGTACTCTGAAGAGCAGCCGATCCCATTAAATCCAGTAATGCCAGAAGGCATTGTATATAAGGTACAAGTTGGAGCTTTCAGAAATCAGATTCCTCAAGACCACTTTGGCAAGTTTGCGCCATTGGCAGGAGAGGAGTTGAACAACGGAATAACGCGTTACACAGCTGGTCTATTTGTGGCATACAATGCTGCAGATGGTGCCAAAGAACAAATTAGAGATTTAGGTTACAAAGATGCTTTCGTGGTTGCATTTAGAAACGGGAAACGTATCTCATTGGCTGAGGCTCGTGCTGCATCTGGCGAAGAAGCACTATTGACTGCCACAACAAAGAATACATCTAATTCAGCAGTAAACACAAACACGCCGAACGAAACGACTGTTGCAACTGAACCATCAGAAACAACAGCGGCAACTACACCTGCGGTTTCGTCTACAACTGCTGCTGCGCCTACCATTCCAAGTTTCGCCTCGAATTGGAAGTCGCAAACTGGCCTGTATTACACCGTTCAAATTGGTGTGTACAGCAAAAAAGTGACAGCAGCTGATCTAAATAATACACCAGAGATTTTTGCTGATCAAACCACAAACGGATTTATTAGATATACCTCTGGTAAGTTCACCAACGCGGCAGATGCTGAAGCAAGAAAGAATGAAGCGAGAGCATTAGGAGTGGCTGACGCCTTTGTGTCAGCATACCAAAATGGAAAACGTATTTCATTGTCAAAAGCTCAGTCGTTAGGAACAACTCCTCAAAACACAGTGATTTCTGTGCAAGGATCGCAGTACCAACTGAAAATAGGAAGTTTCTCAGATCAAGTGCCTTCATCTGTCGCCAGAGCATTGTTAATGCTTGAAGCGAAGTGGGGAATCTACCAAGTGAAAGAAGGAAATAAAACAGTGTATTACACACGTGAATTTTCTTCAGAAGCAGAGGCAGAACGCGCTAAAGGTGATTTCCAAGAATTTGAGGTGCAGATCGAAGAATTTATTGTGAAGTAATTTGGGAAGTCAATATGCGCCAAATTAAGGTTAAGGGAATGTTAACTAACATTTCCAGAATGCTTATTTTTGTGCTCAAATCTGCAAGCATGTTGAAGTTAATTACCTTCTTTTCCGCTCTATTTCTTTGTTTGAACCTGTCAGCCCAACTCTACATCAATGAGGTGATGGCGGGAAATCAAATTGGTATTCAAGACGATTTTTTCCAAAACGAAGATTGGATTGAAATTCACAATACAGGAGGAATTGTGAATTTGGCAGGTTACTACTTAACTGATAATCCAGCCAACCTCACCAAATGGCTCATTCCGTCTACCAATGCCGGATTGACGACGGTCTTACCAGGTGGCTTTTTGCTGTTTTGGATGGACAATGATCCGCAACAGGGAGAAGACCACGTCGGATTCAAACTATCTACAGATGGAGAACAAGTGATTCTTGTAAATCCTGACGGTGTGACCATTATTGACGAAATCGCTTTTGGTCCACAGCAACATGATATTTCCTACGGACGAGCGTGTGATGGATGTCCTGATTGGGTATACTTCAATGTGCCCACGCCAGAAGCATCGAATGTTCAAACGGACCCTACAACTGAACTCCTCTACATCAATGAGGTAATGTCGAACAACACTTCGTACATCCAAGACGAAGCAGATGAATACGACAATTGGATTGAAATTTTCAATCCGAATCCATTTCAAATTAACCTTGCAGGCTATAAAATTCAAACCGAAGCTGGAACCTATGAGATTTTAGCGACTTCACCTTTTGAAACAACCGTTCCAGAGGAGAGCTTCCTTCTTTTTTGGTTGGACAATGAGCCTGCACAGGGCAATGCCCATGTTGAAGGCGAGTTGCTAACTGCGGGTGGAACTGTTTCATTTATTGGTCCAGATGACTCTGTTGTAGATACCTATACATACCCAGCTTTGAGTGAAAACATTTCTTGGGGAAGACAAATTGATGCTGGCGTGAATTCAATTGAGTTCACCATTGCTACTCCGAGGGTAACGAATTCACTCTTCATTATTCAGCCAGAAGAGGTTTACATCAATGAATTGATGGCTACCAATGCCACTGACACCACTGA
Organism: uncultured Comamonadaceae bacterium; assembly: GCA_964353035.1. GTDB lineage: Bacteria > Bacteroidota > Bacteroidia > Flavobacteriales_D > Sanyastnellaceae > JAQWQB01. Next base: position 4,057 of record CAYGUR010000241.1, read on the forward strand.
CACAGCTGGAGAGTTTGAGGATTGGTTCGAAATCTACAATCCGAACACCTACGAAGTAAACCTTGCAGGTTACTGGCTTACAGACAACCAAGCCAACCCAATGAAGTACCAAGTTCCTTTGGATAGACCAGATTCAACAATCATTGAAGCCGGAGGTTATTTGCTCTTTTTTGCTGATGAGCAACAAAGCGAAGGATGGAACCACGTCAACTTCAGATTGAGTAACCTGGGAGAGAGTTTGACGCTGTTAAGTCCTGACGGATTCACACAAGCTGATCAAATTGAGTTTGGTGTATTGCAAACAGACACCTCTTATGGAAGGCTCACTGATGGAAGTCCTGAGTGGGTATTGTTCACTGAAACAACCCCTGAATATTCAAACAACGGCGCTACCATCAATGTTGAAGAACAAGATGACCAGCTAGTTCTAACGGTATATCCGAACCCTGTTCGTTCTGGAATGCAGGTCAACTTAGACCAGCCGCGCAATTGGGAACTGTACAGTCTAAACGGACAAAAGCTCAGCGAAGGACAGCTAGATAGCTACATTTCGACGGCAAATTTGAATTCTGGCATCTATCTGATTGTTCTTGATCAAAAGCACCACGTTAAATTACTGGTTCAGAATTAATTACCAATTCGCTTTTTTAAGTAATTCTTTATACCTTTGCCGCCCTATTTATGGCCGCATACGGTATGTGGCTTTGTAAAAACCCTCTTGTTCGTTACCGACTTAGGAACAGGATACAAAGTTTAGCCTCAATGGCAGAAGAAAACAAGCCTTCAGCTGAAAATGCTGAAGAAAAAGCAAACGTAGAGCAGAATGCAGAAGCACAAGCTCAGAACGAAGAAGTGAAATCTGTTGAAGAAACAACCAAAGAAGAGGTTGTAGCAGCAGCAGAGGAAACTGCATCTAACGAGGAGCCAACTCCGGCACCAGCAGTTGTTAAACCAGAAGATTTTGATTGGGAAGCTTTCGAAGGAGGTGATGAAGAGTATTCATCTACTGAGCGCGAGCGTCTTGAAGAAGTATATGGGGACACACTGAACTCAATTAAGGAAAAAGAAGTAGTAGATGGTACTATTATTTCTGTAGGAAAGAAGGAAGTTGTTGTAAACATCGGCTACAAGTCAGAAGGTGTGATCCAAACTTCTGAATTCCGTTACAATCCTAAATTGGCAACAGGAGATGTTGTACCAGTATTTATTGAACGTCAAGAAGATTCAAACGGACAATTGATCATTTCTCACAAAACTGCGCGCATGCACAGTGCTTGGGACAATGTGAACAATGCCATGGAAACTTCTGAAATCATTACGGGTGAAGTTAAGTGTCGCACAAAAGGCGGACTTATCGTTGACGTATTTGGTATTGAAGCATTCCTTCCAGGATCTCAAATTGATGTGAAACCTATTCGTGATTACGAT
>CAYGUR010000242.1:0-5261 GCA_964353035.1 uncultured Comamonadaceae bacterium
TTGTGGGTATCAACACTTCTGGGAGACCTTCAGAACCATGTGCAAGGATGTGCACCTGAGCTAGAAGCTTTTGCGCTATCACGTAGTCGGTAGATTAACATCCTTCACTGTAAATCAACAAGAACATCAAGAGGTCAATGATATTCACCTGGCCGTCTCCATTGAAATCCGTCTCACAATCAACGGAACAACCAAAGGTATTCAAGAATACCAAGACATCATCTATGTCAAAAACACCGTCATCCGTCAGGTCTCCTGGACACACATTGATCGTAACGTTTTCGAACCAAGCAATTTTGTCATTAGAAGATGCTGCCATGAGAAAATCTTCATCTCCGTCCTCATCCAAATCTACCGGGAATAACCACTTCACCTGATCGTCTCCGGTAGTGATTTCTTGTGAATCTGAAAAAACTCCTCCTCCTGAATTTTCGAACCAGTGAATATCGTCCCAGGTAGTTGTGGTTATAGCCTCAGAGGCAATAACATCAAGGTCGCCATCCAGATCTACGTCTGACAGAACCACTTTATGGGGCTGAAAACTACTACTCGGCATCATATGTTCTGCGAGAAATATGCCATTGCCATCGTTCTCGTACCAGAATGCATCCCTGGCGTAGGCGTTTTCAGAAGCAGAAACAACATCGAGATCTCCATCTCCATCAACGTCTCCAATATCGATCCCAGTTGATTCCCACTCACTTGAGAAGAGGATGTGAAGATCAGAAAACAGTCCGCTGCCTAGGTTCTCCATCCAGCGAATATTGTCTTGAACACCGCCATTGTCAACTACTATATCCACCAGCCCGTCGCCATTCAAATCAGCAGGTATCACCGTGTTACTTCCGCCAACGTCACTAGAAAGCCAATGGTCCATAAAAACCCCGTCACTCTGATTTTCATACCACCTCAGCATTTGCGTCCCTCCACAAGCTACCACATCAAGGTCACCATCAGCGTCAAAATCTGCTGACCGAACTGATGCTACGCCATATATACCGTCTCCAATTATATTCACCGATGAGAAATTCTGGTTCCCAAGGTTCTCAATCCAAAATACTGCATTGTCTGTTTGAGAGGTCACGAGTATATCAGGGTCTCCATCTCCATCGAGATCTGCTGGCCAAATGGAAGTGGCAAAGAACTGCTCACCTCCGATCATGGTTCCTTTGCTGAAAACTTCGTCGCCCAGATTTTCATACCACGACACTGAGGGATAAGCTTGGCTCGCGGAGATTAGATCTAAATCTCCATCTCCGTCCATGTCCGCTGCGCAAACTCCCCTAACGTTTTCGGCTGTTCTGGTAACAACTTCTTGAGTTGGAAAATTACCAGCACCATCATTTTCCCACCAGGTTATTCTATCGTTAGATGTCGTTCCACAGAGCACATCCATATCGCCATCTCCATCATAATCCGCTACTTCAATTTCAGTTGGGTTAGTTCCTATTTCAGCGATTATCTGTAGTGGACCAAAATTGGCTGATCCAAGATTCTCGCTCCAATAGATGATGTCGTCAGAGTCTAGGGGCACAACAATATCGGGGTCTCCATCATTGTCCATATCGGCCGTGTGCACAGATGTAACGTTATAGAGACCGGTAATGCTAATACCATCGGCGAACACCCCGCCCCCTAGGTTTTCATGCCAAACGGCAAAACTTCCTATGCCATGCTGTGCCAAAACATCCAAATCCCCATCCCCATCCAAATCTGCAACACAAAAGTCACCGGACCCAGCCATACTTTCATTCACCAATTGTTCAGAACCAAAATCACCTCCCCCTAAACTCTTAAACCAACTGATGTGGTAGAGTGAAGTACTGTGTACAATCACATCATTCTGGCCATCGCCATCCATGTCACCTAGTTGCACTATTAGCGGATAGTTGAGAACTGCAGTAATGATCTGCTTGTCTGAAAAGCTCAAAGAGCCATAATTTTCGAACCACACAATCTCATCATGCTCTGTGGCTGCAACCACTATATCCAGATCTCCATCCCAATCCATATCACCTATGCATACTTGTCTGGCACCACCTACAGACTGTGCCAGAATTATTTGTGGCCCGAAGGATGTTCCATCCAGGTTTTCGTAGACCGCTACTTTGTGATCACCTGAAGAAGCAGAGACCAAATCTAAATCTCCATCGTAGTCGAAATCAGCTAAATCTACATTCACCACTCCGGCTACCTGCGTGGTAATGACCACCTCATCTGCATACGTTCCGTTTGGCAACTGCTCATACCATGAAATTTTAGGCAGTTTGAATGAAGTGGAAACCACATCCAGGTCACCGTCACCATCAACATCAACTGCAAGACACTGCACAAGTCCATCGTCTTCGAGGATCACGTGCTCCATATCGAATTGACTGAAGGAGGATAAGTGGGAGAAAATTCCAAAAGCAATTAGCATTGCAGGAACAGAAATGAAACAATTTTTCATGAGGTGGTAGACCTGATTACTTAATGAAGATAGTGAAAGTTTCTATCTTTGAGAGTATTCAAATAACTGTGTCAAACTAATGTCTCCCTCCCATTTTTAGTGCATTCCTAAATTAGAATTTTCTTTCCATACAAACCATCTTACCCCTTTTCACTATCTTCCTCCATTCAATACTAAACCAATGAGACTAATCTCTTTCCTCTTTGCTTTTCTGAGTGCCATTTCGCTCTTCGCCCAAGACCTGACCGAAGACCTCCTCATCCACTATACTTTTGATGGTGATTTGCTGGATGTATCGGGTAACGAATACCATGGTGAAAGCACCACAGTGACCTATGCTGCCGATCATTTAGGCAATCCGAATAGCGCGGCTAATTTTGATGGAATTGATGACTTTATTGAATTGCCGAATGTAAATGAACTGAGGCCTGAATTGCCCGTCTCAATGGCTTTTTGGATTAAGTATGATAGCTATGACCCGAAAGACCGGGCGCTGTTCTGTACATCGTATGAGGAAAACGTAAATACAGGTGTGCACTTTACAACTCAAGCATCAACAGGAAAGTATGCCGTGGGATTTGGTGATGGTGCAAATAGCTACGGAGCTGACTCCAGACGTACCTATGTGAGTGAAGATTCAGTTGAAACTGGGGTGTGGCATCACATTGCCATTGTAGTTACTGCTGGTAACTTCATGAAAATCTATGTTGATTGCGAAGAACCAGGTGGCTCTTATTCAGGTTCAGGAGGAAGTCTAGCTTATTCCCTCTTGCCCGGAACTATTGGTAAACACGATCAACACACAGTAAACCCTGGTTATCACTTCAAAGGACAACTATCTGACTTTTACTACTGGAATAGAGAAGTAAGCTTGGACGAATTCAATTTCCTTTGCGACCCTTCAGGCGGCATGGGAGTGGCATCCATTGAAGCGACTGACTTCTCTGTCTTTCCCAATCCAACTAACGGACAGTTTACCATCAATTACTCTGGTGAGCGTCCAACTACCGTGGTGATTCAAAGCATGATGGGGAACGTATTGTGCTATCTCCCCTACACTGAGTTTGTGGCCTTAGATGAAATTGAATCAGGCTATTACCTCATCCGCCTTCTTTCGAATTTAGGCGAAGTGGTGGGAATAGAACGACTCGTAATTGCTAGGTAATAGGAAATAGCTCTTTTAAATGAGCTTTCGAAGCACGCTAGTATTCGTATATCAAATTCGCACCTTCTTTACAATACTCCCATCGTCATAGATGTAAATCAACATCTTGTTGGATTCGCTTGCATTCATGGGATCTATCTCTTGCCCCATGGTGTTGATCACTTTCACCAACTTTTTCGCAGTCGCCACAGGCTCTTCCACACCAATAACAACTTCTGGAATGAAGTCACCAGAACACGCTGCGTCGTCTGTATAATAAAATGAATCACCATCCCAAACGGAAGTGAGGTCATTGATGTTCAGCACAGATCCGCACAAAGACCACATGGCAGTTTGAGTAGCGCCATCATAAACGACGAAATTTGGTTCTGGAAAAGTCACGACTACACTCCACTGCTCACCGTTGCAGTCAATGTCATAAGTGAACGTTGTATTGAGAATATCAATTACGCCGTCATTTATAAATTCACAAGTACCATTGTCGAACGTTGCCGTTGGATCATAATTGCAAGCAACAGTGTTTGTGCAACCTTCAATTTGGCCATTCACACTGAGGGTTGCAAGCACAGTGAACATTCCTAGTATATATTTAAGCATGTCGTCTTGGTTTGCTGAAAAGGTACTAATAACATTCGAACTTCCTGAAAATATGGCGGTTACCTATCAATCCAATTTCTTGCAAAAATGGCATTCCTTTTCCCCTCGACCATTCACGTCTTATGCTGTGAGATTCTATAACCCCATCTGATTCGCCTCTTTTAACTCCACATTCAACTGCTTAAAATCCAACTTGCCGTTGTGAATCTTTAAGTGATTGTTGATCACGAAGGCCCTGCGCAGCTTGATGTTCGGACTTTTAACACTCGCCACCATGTGAATGAGGTTGCGCTGTTTACCCGGAGTTAATGCTCTGAAATGGGCATTGCCTTCATCGTCTTGTCTGAGCAACTCTCCTAATTCTTCAGGCATCTCCATTCCAAATTCAGACGTGTCTTCTTCCAATTGAGCCATCACGGGTGTGCCAACTTCCAAACCTAGTTTCTTCCTTAAATCTTTGTTGATGATGACATAGCGTTGTCCGTCTCCCGTATGCATCATAGCGCAATGAAAGCGTTCCGTGTTGTTCAAGGTGCAAATGAATCGTTTGACATCCTTAGCGGTAAAATGCGCTACCACCTCATCTGGAACGATGATGTTGTAGTAGTAAATGGCAGCGTCTGTTTTTTGAAGTTGGGATTCGAATTGCATGGGTGTAATTTACAAGAATGAGGAGGTGTTTTGGGTTGTGGCCGGTTTTTTTTGGTCGGCTGGTGAGCCGCCCCTGCATGAGCCGACCCTGCATGAGCTGCCCCTGCATGAGCTGACCCTGCATGAACTGATCCTGCATTGCCGACAACGCAGACGCCGACCACGCAGACGCCAACTCTGTAGACGCCAACTCTGAATTTTACGATTACGGAGCAGGGGTGGCTCACCAGCCACCTTTAAACGGTTCTGCCACCATTCAATTCTTCTCATCTGCAAAACAACTCTTGACGCCTACAAAGTTCTTGTGTATCGTAGAAGCTTTATTACCAAATTCAATGAAAAATCAATGACATGAAAAACAGTCTTAGGAAAAAAGGATGGGATTATTCTCAAGACGCA
>CAYGUR010000243.1:0-4381 GCA_964353035.1 uncultured Comamonadaceae bacterium
CTGTTATGCAACATCAGTCGATAATACCTTTGAAAAGGATAACAAATTTTCATTCTACCCAAACCCAACCTCAGATAGTTTTTCGGTGAGATGGGATACGCGAATAGCTCAACAAGCTGAACTATATTTGAGAACCCTCGATGGAAGAACTGTATTTTACGAAGCAATGCATACAAGTGATCAAATTACCATTGACACTTCTGCGCTTGCAGAGGGTCTCTACGTATTGACAATCCAGTTGAACGACTCTTTCTTTTCAGAAAAAATCATTGTTTCACGTTGACCCGTTGCGGTCGGCTGGTTAGCCGACCCTGCTACAACTAAAATCTAGGTAATCATCAGCCCTTCCCCAGGCAAAGATAAACCTACAGCTTCAACACCCGCTTCGTCACCCCTCCATTCTCAAGCAAATAAACTCCGCTTTCAAATGCATTCAAATTCAATTGATTCAACCCTTCCTTTGCCTGTCCTTGATAAAGGATGGCGCCTTGAAGATTGTAAAGAGTGACATGTGTGCCATTGTTCGATTCAAAATTCAGCCATTGGGTTGTTGGAATAGGCCATACTTCAAAACTGTCAGCAGTTAATTTGGGCACATTCAACGAACAGTCTGGAGCTTCGCCAGCTGCTTCAAACAACTCACCTTCTTCCACATACCAGTCAAACCATTCACCTCCTGTGTGGTTGATCCAATTGTTCAAATCCATGGAGTACTCCCCTTCTGAATTGCCATTGATGCGCAATACTTTGAGCGCTTCTCCCCCTTCGTTCCACGTCAATGGAGCATTGGTTTCACATACTTGCGGATTGATCTCGCCTGTACAATTCGGACGAACAAAGTAAATATAATCGTCAAATTCAGGGCCTTCACCAAAACACGTCGCTATTCCTTGTGAATCAATACAAACTGCCGCGTACTCATCGCAAGCAATCCCCTTCGGCACCTTATCAAAATCAGCAGCCATGCGGGCCATAAAGGTTACATGTCTGCCTTTTCGATCTGGGTCATCATAGTGTGTATCTGTTACTACATCTTCTAAAAAAGGGGCTTCAATAAAATCATCGTGCCCTAGCTGAACATCTATTCCATACGGATTGGCCAATGCGTTGAAGCTTGACACCGTTCCTTGTGCCGCGTTGAAATAGGTCCCGCCCATCACGGCCATACCTGCGGAGATTCCCCCAACTGGTCCACCAGTTTCATTGAGCAGCGTATTGATGGCATCTTCAATGGCTGTATTCTTCCAATAGCTAACGTAATCCCACTGATCTCCACCGGCCATCCAAATGGCTTCAGCGTTTTGAACTTGCTCAATCACATAAGGATCTTCAGCGGCAGAAGCGTCGTTGAAAACAATCGATTCAACCGAATTGATGGTCACGCCTAATTCTGAAAACATGTAATCATTGTAACCGTCTGATCCACTCGCGCGAATCACCACCACGTCGCCCCCATTGGCACGCTCCAAAAACCATTTCATGGCTTCGTCATTCTCGCCTGCACCTCCCATGAGCACAATCCCGAAGGTGGGCGTGACATCAACATCTTCCGTATCGCCTGTAAAATAGCTGGTATAGCTTTGGGCGAAAAGGAGGTTCGACAACAAGAAAAGCGATAGCAGTAGAATAGAATTTTTCATCATGATTGGCTTTTGAGTGCCTAAAAATAACAAAGAATGACCAGACTTCGTGTTAACAAAAAAGCCAACCCTCTGATGAGGATTGGCTTTTGAATCAGTGTTTTTACAACGACTAGTTCTCAGAAAGGTAGGCAGCAACACCTTCAAACGAAGCTGTCATAGCTGATGTTCCTTCTTGCCAGTTCGCCGGACAAACTTCTCCGTTTTCTTCGAAGTGACGAAGTGCGTCAAGAGTTCTGATGGCCTCATCCACATTTCTTCCAAGTGGCAGGTTGTTCACCAATGCGTGCTGAACTGTTCCTTCTTTATCAATCAAAAACAAGCCACGGTAAGCGATCATAGGACCTTGTGCTACCATTTCACCTGCTTCGTTGTAATCATAATCTCCGGCAAGCACACCGTAGTTCATGCTGATGGTTTTTGTTGAGTCAGCAACAACAGGGTATTTCACACCGTTGATACCACCCTTGTTTTTATCCATCTGAAGCCAGCTCCAGTGCGACTCCTCAGTATCTGTAGAACAAGCTACTACTGCACAATCTCTCGCTTCGAACTCAGCCAATTTCGCTTGGAACGCGTGCAATTCTGTTGGACAAACGAAGGTGAAATCCTTCGGGTAGAAGAAAAACATCACATACTTTTTGCCTTTAAACTGCTCTAAAGAGAATCCTTCAACAATTTCATTCCCGTTTACAACTGCTGGCGCGTTGAAATTGGGAGCTTTTTTACCTACTAAGGTCATTAAATTTGAATTTTATCGTGTTTCTAATCGAAATTTCGGGCGCAAAGATACAATCTCAAAAGGGAATGACGTAATGTTAAGTGTGTTCTAATTGTCACAATTTTTCCTCATAGACACCTACCTTTGTGTTGAAAATTAGATCTATGCCCATTCTGAGTAATTCTGACTTTGTAAATCGTGAATTGAGTTGGCTTTCGTTCAATGAACGCGTGCTCCAAGAAGCCATCGATGAGCGAAATCCACTTATTGAACGCTTCCGCTTCCTCGGTATTTTTTCGAATAACCTCGATGAGTTTTTTCGCGTCCGCGTTGCTACATTGAGAAGAATGGCGGAGTTCAACGAAAAGACCAAAACTGACTTGGACTTTCTGGCAACTGATACCATGAGTGCCATTCGATTGAAAAACGTTGAGCTTCAAGCGCTTTACAACAAAACGTTTGAAGAGCTTGATCAGCAACTTAGAGAAACGGGCATCGACATTGTTGATCAAACAGAGCTTTCAGAAGAACAAGATCGGTTTTGTAGAGACTATTACAAGAAAGTCATCCGTCCGAACCTTGTGCCCCTCATGTTAGGAGGTAAAAATCCGTTCCCTCAGCTTCGTGATCAGTCGATTTATTTATCGGTTCAACTGCACCTTGGCGAATCGAGCAAAGTGAAGTACGCCCTGATTGAGGTGCCCAATCACCTTCCCCGCTTTTTGGAATTACCCGCCGAAGAAGGGAAACACGCCGTGATTTTCTTGGAAGACATCATCAGGCTGCGATTGCACCGACTCTTCGCCATTTTTGATGCACATGATATCAAAGCGTACACCATCAAGATAACCCGTGACGCGGAGCTGGATATTGATGATGACCTCGATAAAAGCATCGTTCAGAAGATGCAACGAAGCCTCGACAAACGGAAGAAAGGTCGGTATGTGCGCTTTTTGTACGATGCCCGCATGCCAGAAGACATGCTGGAGTACTTAGGACGAAAAATGCGGATCAAAGACGCGGAGAACATGATTCCAGGTGGGATTTACCACAACAAAAAAGACTTGATGGGCTTCCCTGATTTTGAGCGAAACGACCTGCGCTTCAAAGTGCTTACGCCTCTTCCGCACAAAGATTTGATGAAACGCACCAGTTTGTTGGACCAAGTGCGCAAACGCGACATTATGTTGCACTATCCGTATCAGCAGTTCACTTACATTGTTGACTTGCTTCGCGAAAGCGCCATTGACCCAAACGTAACCGAAATCAAAATCAACATCTACCGTGTTTCGCAGAATTCGAATATTGTAAATGCGCTGATCAACGCAGCGAAAAACGGAAAAGAGGTTCAAGTGATTATTGAGCTACAAGCCCGATTTGACGAAAAGAACAACATTCATGTTTCCAATCAGCTTCAAGAAGCGGGAGTGCATGTTATTTTTGGTGTTCCAGGCTTGAAAGTGCACAGTAAATTGATGGTAATTACCCGTAAGGAAGGAAAAAAAGACGTGATCTACGCTCACATTGGAACGGGTAACTTCCACGAAAAAACGGCGCGTATCTACAGCGACACTTCCCTGCTTACCGCTGATCAACGCATTACCAATGAAGTGAGTAAACTCTTTGATTTTTTCGAAAACAACTACCAGCGCGTACTGTACCGTCACCTCATCGTTTCGCCCTACAGCACACGTAGGAAATTCGTTGAGCTCATCAACAAGGAAATCAGCTTCGCGAAAGCAGGAAAAAAAGCACAGATCACCATCAAGTTGAACAACCTGGTAGATGCCAGTATGATTAAAAAGCTCTACGATGCGAGCAATGCAGGAGTTGAAATCAGGATGATTGTTCGTGGTATTTGTTCACTCATTCCAGGGGTGAAAGGGAAAAGCGAAAACATCAAGGTCATCAGCATTGTTGGTCGATTTCTGGAGCATTCACGCATCTTCGTTTTTGGCAATGACGGTGACCCGAAATACTTCCTGAGCAGTGCAGATTGGATGACTCGAAATCTAGACCA
>CAYGUR010000243.1:4391-5259 GCA_964353035.1 uncultured Comamonadaceae bacterium
CTTGCAAAGTGAACTGACTGAATACCTCAACATGCAGTTCAAAGACAACGCCAAAGCGCGCATGATTGACAAAAAGCAAAAGAACGAATACGTCACAGCTGGAAGAATGAAAGGATCCTACAACTCCCAAGAAGAAGTGTACACGTATTTTGCCAACAAAGTCAAGAACAAGGTCATTGAAATCGATTGAGCATTTCTGAACATTTTCAAAAGCTTTTCCACAACTCGCCTGCATTGCTTGAGGATACCAGAGTTTTTCTGTAATCTTACTCCCCATGAAGTTAGCGGCGATCGATATTGGTTCCAACGCTGTCCGTTTGTTGATTGAAGAAATCATCGAAACAGACACAGGTTTCCACACACAAAAGGTCTCATTCACACGGATTCCCCTGCGTATGGGCGAGGACGTGTTCGAATACGGGGCCATAAGCCATCAAAAAGCTGTTCAACTTGTCAAAGTGATGAAGGCCTTCTGGTACCTGATGGATGTGCAAAGCGTTGAGTTTTTTCGCGCCTGTGCCACCAGCGCCATGCGCGAAGCGAGCAACGGAGAAGAAATTGTTGCCATGGTGCAGCGCGAAGCCAACCTCACCATTGAACTCATCCCGGGCGATGAAGAGGCAGATCTCATCTTCGATGCCTTTTTTCTTCAAAAACTGACGACCAAGAAAAACTACCTTTCCATAGATGTTGGAGGTGGTTCAACAGAGTGCACCTTGATTAAAAAAGGCCAGCGCGTCAAGGCGAAATCGTTTAAAATAGGAACCGTTCGTATACTCAAGGAAAAGGTTAAAGATGAAGATTGGACCGAAGCACGCAAATGGGTGAAAGACCTCACCGTTGCTGAAAAAGAGTTGGTAGGAATTGC
>CAYGUR010000244.1:0-5238 GCA_964353035.1 uncultured Comamonadaceae bacterium
CGGTCACTACCACATCCTGAGTACAGGTTGCCGTGTTGCCATAGTTATCAGTCACCGTCCACGTTACTGTGGTGGTTCCGATTGTGAAAGTTGCAGGTGCGTTGTTCGTTACTGAAGCTACACCGCAGTTATCGTTCGTGACAGGGTTTATCAAAGAAACAGTCGCGAAGCAAGAGCCCGCATCAGCATCTACAGCTACATCAGCAGCGCAGCCAATGGTTGGATCAATAGTATCTACTACATTCAAGGTGAAGTTGCAGCTCGAAGTGTTGCCACTAGCATCGATGGCTGTTAAAGTGATGGTTTGCGAACCGATTGAAAGTGATGTGCCCACAGGAACCGACTGAACGACCGAAGCCACTGAACAGTTATCGTCTGCAGTGGCTAACAAGGTAAAATCTTCAACTAGGTATGCACATCCAGCACTTACCTGTTTGACAAGTGCACCGGGACAAGAGATGGTTGGATCAATAATATCTGTAACGGTTAAATCAATCGAACAGGTTTGTGAAAATCCGCCATCCCCTTCAATCAGTATGTCGATGCTATAATTCCCTGCTGACAGCGAAGTGCCAATGGCAGGAGTGCTCGTGAAAGTGATGATTTGTCCATCTGGATTAACGCTGATTGCTGAAGATAAATCTTCTAACGTATACTCACAGTTGGAATCAACAAAACGCTCAATTGCTCCAGGACAAACAACGGTAGGAGCCGCTGCTGATGTGTCATGAAATATTGAATTTGCTGCAGTGGATGCTGACCAAAGCAAACCAATCATGAGCATCATCAGGCATACGTAATAACCTAGGGTGCGAAACATTTTTTGAGTAATATCCGTGTTGTGTTACGCATTATCGTGTTGTAGGTTGCATCCAAAGCTGACTTTCCTAGCACTTGAATCATCGGGTCCAACGAATACACCAAGTAACAGGTTTTATCTTCGGTTTAAATCATTTCTTTACACTTCATAATCAACAACTTACGTTCGTGTTCAACTTATTTTTCGCAAGACACTTGCAAAATCCAAAATCTTTTCGCCTATCTTTGTTATCGTTATGATGAACACATTCACAAATACTTGTTGCTGCTGTACCACCCTCTAGGGTTCGGACTGTGTAATGTGTATTTGAAAAAATATTAAGCCCTTCCGAATCTTTCGGAGGGGCTTTCTTTTTTGGTTTATTAATTGGTTAATATGAATGCTCAGATGAGAAATAGTCTTCTAAATACAACTTGCTGTTGCTGTTGCGGTCTCCGCGACACAAGAAGACTATGCCTCTGCTGAATCCATTCTAGTAAAAGATTCAAAAAGGTCCTTCTTGTGGTGAGAAGGGCCTTTTCTTTTGCCTAAAAAATTGAACACACTCATTTTATATAATTACTCGAACATGTCTTTAACTGAAAACACAACCTTTGGAATTCCGCGCATCGGAGATGACGCACCGAATTTCACCGCTTCTACTACCCATGGAGAATTAACGCTGAGCGACTACAACCAAGGAAGTTGGTTGATCTTTTTCGCTCACCCCGCAGACTTCACTCCTGTCTGCACCACGGAACTTGTAGAATTCGCCAAAAACATTGATCATTTTAAAACTAAAAACACCAAACTGATTGGTGTGAGCATTGACAGCGTCCATGCACACTTGGCTTGGGTTCAAAATGTCAAACAAAACACAGGGGTGCTGTTGGATTTTCCAATCATTGCCGATTTAGATCAAAAAGTGGCTCAGAAATACGGCTTGCTCCATCCGGGTGAAAGTGCTACAGCAGCAGTACGAGCGGTATTCATCATTGATCCACAAGGTAAAATTCGCACCCTGATCTACTATCCCTTGAACGTGGGAAGAAACATTGACGAAGTAAAACGTGTGCTTACCGCCTTGCAAATAGCAGATGAACACAAAGTTGCTTTGCCTGTGAATTGGGTCGAAGGAGACAAAGTGGTTGTTCCGCCCCCAAAAACACTCGCTGAAGTAGATCAGCACGAAGGAAAAGGGTATGAAAAAACCGATTTCTATCTGCTCAAAAGAGATCTGAACTAAGGGCTTTTCCCAACGACTAAAACCTAACTACCAATGGAACATCCAATTGCATTTCCAAAACTTCAAGCTCAATTCGCTGAATTTGAACCCTATGTTGGCCATACACCGCTGATTGAAATCAAGGGTTTGCATGCAAATTCAAAGGTGAAAATCTTCGCGAAAGCGGAATGGCAGCAAATGGGCGCCAGTGTGAAAGCGCGCGCTGCATATCGCATTATGAAGGAAGCCATTCGCGCTGGTGAGCTTGATACGAACAGACACCTGCTTGATGCAAGTAGCGGAAATACAGGCATTGCCTACGCTATTTTCGCCAAAGCAGCCGGAATTCCTTTGACACTGTGCATTCCCGAAAACGCCTCAAAAGAACGAAAGGAAATCCTTGAAACGCTAGGGGTGCATGTGATCTACACCAGTAAATTTGAAGGAACAGATGGCTCACAAGAGGAATCTTTGAAGCTGGCAAAAGCAAACCCACAGCGCTACTTCTACGCAGATCAGTACAACAATGCGCACAATTGGCTGGCGCACTACGAAACTACTGCCATCGAAATCATTCATCAAACCCATGATGAAGTGACTCATTTCATTTGTGGACTCGGCACTACGGGTACTTTTTCAGGCACCGCAAAACGACTGTTGGAAGAAAAACCTTCCATCAACGTCATTGCGCTTCAACCTGAAACTGCTCTCCACGGCATGGAAGGCTGGAAACACCTGGAAACAGCAAGAGTTCCCGGCATTTTCAAATCAGAATTAGCTTCAGATACGCGCACGGTTGATACATTGAGTGCTTATGAGGTCATTCGAAAACTACACGCACAAGGATTGGATGTTAGTCCGTCTTCAGCAGCAAATATTCACGGAGCTGTGCAGTTGGCGAATGAGCTTGAAGAAGGAACCATTGTCACTGTGCTTCCAGATGATGCATCCAAATATTCAGATGTCATCGGTCAAATCTTGAACAGATGAACAGCATAGAACTTTCGCCAGCTTCCAATGAAGGGATGTGCGCACATGCCGTGGGCACCTTTCCGAATGAATGTTGCGGCTTTTTTTTCGGCGTAGCTGATGGCCACCAGAAATTCGTCACAGAAATTCGTCCGGTCATTAATGCGAAAGAAGGCGACCAACGCAGACGTTTCGCCATAGATCCTTTGGATTACATGAAGGCCGAAAAGTATGCAATTGAAAATCAGCTTGAGCTTCTAGGAATTTACCACTCTCATCCGCTTCACCCCGCTATTCCTTCGGAACACGACCTGAAACAAGCTATGCCGGTCTTCAGCTATATTATTCTTAGTACACAGCCGGAAGAGGTAATTGATATCACTTCATGGCAACTCAATGGCGAACGCGAATTTGTTCGTGAAAAACTAAACATCTCAGAAAAAACCATTTAAAACTACAAACTATGGCAACCTTACTCATTCCAACTCCACTTCGTAAATTCACTGAAAATCAGGCCCAATTTAGCAGTGGCGGAACATCCGTAAAAGAAGTCATTGATGACTTGATCAGTTCTTATGCTGGATTAAAACCACATTTGTTGGATGCGGATGGAAACATTCGCTCCTTTGTGCGGGTCTATGTGAAAGACGAAGACATTCAGGTGCTTCAGAAAGAACAGACAAAAGTAGAAGCAGACACGCTCATTTCCATCATTCCAGCCATCGCAGGCGGTTCGATTTAACAACGAAATCATGAGTACAGAATTTAGCAAAGCAGAACTCGAACGGTACAGCAGACACCTGATCATTCCTGAGTTCAACATTGAAGGGCAACGCAAGTTGAAAGAGGCGAAAGTGCTAGTGATAGGTTCGGGCGGCTTGGGCTCTCCGCTCTTGTTGTACTTAGCAGCAGCCGGTGTGGGCACCCTCGGAATCGTTGATTTCGATGTGGTGGATGAGTCCAACTTACAACGACAAGTGTTATTTAGCGTGACCGACGTTGGTAAACCGAAGGTGGAGGCTGCAGCTGCGCGGATTAGGAGTTTAAATCCACATATCACAGTAAAAACCTACAATACGCAGTTTACTTCTGCTAACGCGAAGGAGATTGTACAAGACTACGACATCGTTGCGGATGGAACCGACAATTTTCCCACACGCTACTTGGTGAACGACATTTGTGTCTTGTTGAATAAAGTGAACGTTTACGGGTCTATCTATCGCTTTGAAGGACAAGTATCGGTGTTCAACTACACCGATAAAAACGGGAATCTTGGTCCGAACTACCGCGACCTCTTCCCTACTCCTCCCCCTCCCGGGTTGGTTCCCAGTTGTGCCGAAGGGGGTGTGATTGGTGTGCTGCCAGGCATCATTGGTTCGCTGCAAGCGAATGAAGTGATCAAAGTTATTTCGGGCATTGGCGAAACCTTGAGCGGACGACTCTTTTTATTGGATGCTGCGACCTTCGAGACCAGAACCTTGAAAGTGCATCGGAATCCAGACAACCCATTGAACGGTACGAATCCGTCCCAAACCACACTCATTGATTACGAGCAGTTTTGCGGATTGAAGACCACACAGAAGCAAGAAGCCTTGGACGTAAAGGAAATTGATGTGCATGAATTGGTGTCGCTACGCGAAAGCGGGATTGACTTTCAGTTGATTGATGTGCGTGAGCCGTACGAGTATGCCATCGCCAACATCAACGGTGACCTGATGCCACTGAATGCCATCAGTGATTTCGCCGCACAAATAGATAAAACGAAAAAGGTGGTGGTGCACTGCAGAAGTGGTGTGCGCAGTGCGAAAGCGATTAAGGAGCTCGAAGCGAACTTTGGTTTTGACAACCTGTACAATTTAAAGGGCGGTATTCGCGCTTGGGCGCAGGAGGTTGATACGGAAGTGGCGTTGTATTAGGCTGGCTGTATGTGGACGAGCGCTCCACCTGCGCAACCCTTCGCTAAAGCTTCGGATAGCTTCGGTGGTTGCGGTCGTCCGTGTCAGATGAGGCAATTGACGGTTTCGATTCCTCACCTCACTCCATTATTACTACATGTAGCCACGAGCTTCGCTCGTGGTAGGGCGGCAACCACAATCTAAAGAGGTCGCGAGCCTAGCTCGCGAAAACATAAAGGAATCAGGGAACGCCGATTCCCACGAGCGAAGCTCGTGGCTACAGAAGCTCGTGGCAGCATTTGGACGAACGCAAGCGGTCGTCCGTGTCCGATGAAGCTCCTTTAGATGAT
>CAYGUR010000245.1:0-5206 GCA_964353035.1 uncultured Comamonadaceae bacterium
GTCTCTATGGCATCAAATACGTGTCAAGAGGGAAGTGAAAATCAGCGGCCGAAGAAGGCGGTTTTCACAATCTAAATACAGCGAGCCTTAGGAAAAGCGGTCTGCTGCTTGTAATCAGTGATGATTGCTTGGCGAATGAACGGATGTTCTTCGACCTAAAAAGGTAAAAACTAGAGAGGTTCAGTTGCGATTTAGTAGAACACAATTGTGTCTTTTCTTCTGACAACTCTTCTTCTTCCTCTTCGTTTTCAGATACTTCAATGAGAATAACCTCCTGCTCTATGTGAATAGAAAAACCTTTGAAGGAATCGTTATCGCCTGATTGGGTGCCATCAAGCGTGCAGAGATCAGCAGTATTGCCTAGCTGATTGAGCACAACATTCTCAGGAAGAGATGTGGCGCCCAACAAGGAGAGTGCGTTCAAAAGAACCAACCCAAGTGAAAAGCAATATTTTATCAATGCATTTTTCATTCAATCAGCAAAGCTAGACGAAGTTCAAATGTTCGCCAAGTTTCCAACTCAGAGAATAGTTAACGAAGTGTTAAAAGGGGTTTTCGTCACTTGTCTTAGGAATCTACTTTACGTAAAGCGAATGAAAAAGTTCACAGGTGCTGGACAGGTAGAACCTTCTCTGTTGTTTAGTGCACTAGACTACCAAGAAGTGTTAAGAACAACAGTAGTCAATGATTATCTAGTTATTTTGACACCGATTTAACCTGATGTTATGAAGCTGTTTTTATCTCTTTCGCTTTTCTTTTTCGCTGCTCTGCCTGTTTCGACCCTGAGTGGTCAAACCATGAGTGAGACGAATCACGATGAAAAAATTCACACTGTGGTTCAGACCTTCCAGGATGCAATTGCTCAAAAAGACAGCACATTGTTTCGAACCTTGTTTTTTCACGATACCGTTCCTTTTGTTGGGATGATGTCGGAATTGACCGAGTGGTCAATTAAAAAGGATTATCCAGATTTTCAGGGCCTCGCAACGTCAACAAGCGATCGATTCATTTCGGAGATCTGCGCCTCACCAAAGAAGCATCGAGAAGACTTTTTTAATGTTCAGATTCACTTCGATGGTGTCATTGCTGATGTGACGTTTGATTATGCTTTTTATTCTGAAGCATCAATGATGCAGTGGGGAAGCGAAAAATGGAACTTGGTTTTCGTGGACAATCAATGGTTGATCACAGACGTGATCTACTCCATTAGGTTCCCAGATATTGAAGCGTTCCCTTTCAAAGACAAGTGAAAGAATATGTTTCGACTTCGGCAGTGAGGTTGGCACCATATGTTTCGCCCTCTCCCTTCCCGCATGCATCCGTCGAAATAAAAGCGCATGAAAAGTCAGCGTGCTATGTTTCTAAACTAGGTGGCACAGGATGAAGTAGATGTAGGTAAAAGCTGCTTTCAGTTGTATTCTAACTAACTTGACAACCTCAACCGAACGCACATGACTCTCTCAAAGCATCAATCACTCCTTTACTTCGTCCTCCCCTTTCTACTTTTCACTACTGGTCCCTTTAGCCACCTTTTGGCTCAGGATATTGACCCCATCGCAATTAGTGAAGAGGGACATTGGGTGCTTTGGACCAATGAGGCCATGCAGGTTTGGGATCCAGATAACAATACCTATGTGTGGGTTGGGCAAGATTATTACCGGTATTATTTCTCCAATGGAGACACGCTCATTGGCGGTGTTGATTACATTAAGATGTATGAAGATGGATTGACGTACAATGAAGATGGGACATTTTACAAGAATGACTATCCTTACTATTCCTTCGCCTACCGGAATGACCAAGAACGTAAAGCCTACAAGATTGACCAAGGACAAACGACACCATATCTGTGGTACGACTTTAATGGAGGGTTGAATGAGACCGTGGCCAATACCCCTACATTTAGTGACCTTGGTGATGAATTACTCATCACCAACTTGACAACAATTACAATATGTGATACAGTGTACCAGTGGTTTCACTTCAACGGTGCCATGGATCAATTTAGCTATTCTAACGCTATTCAAAGGGCGGGAAACACGCGCAACTTCATTGAGAATACTGACTTCAACATGCAGTGGGACACCTTGATGTATTTTTGTGAAGGAACGGACGCATTCGATGCTCTAATTCTCTCAAATCCGGCGAATGGAATCGATGAATACCGCAGCAAGTCTGCCAGTGTTTTTCCAAATCCATGTTCAAATCAGCTGACCCTACAAGGTGTTGAGCCGAAAGAATTTGAAGCAATCTATTTGTATGATTGCTCTGGAAGATTTCTCCAAGAACGCTCCACCGAAAACACTACAATCGATGTTTCTGATCTTTCCCCTGGAGTTTATTTGTTGACCCTCACAACCAGCACAGATCGCTTCTCTTTCCGATTCTGCAAAAAATAAGAACATGCACGAACGGAGAAAAGGATGATTTGGAAGCGTAAAATGTGGGTGATTCTTGTTGCTTCTTCATTGGGTGAGGTGAACAATCCTCAAGTAAACCAGTTTAGTCTTCTCGGGTATTGTGTACCTGGAAATCAAAGAATATATTCCCAGCCTTAAACGATCGATCTGACTACCATGAAATGCTCAATTCCATTTCTACTTACTTTAATGCTCTTGATAGGCACGTTGAATGCGACGTCGCAGGGAAAGATAACGTTCTATGGGGTCGTTCAAGACGAGGCCAACAAGCAGCCCATTCCTTTTGCCACGGTGTTGGCGGTCTCAAATTCAACACAGAGCATGCTTGTTGGAGCAACCACTCTTGATGACGGGTCATTCACGCTGAGTTCTGATAGTTTGGACGTTTCCATAGAAATTAGCTTCATAGGGTACGAGAAGAAGGTTGTTGGTGCGTATTCTGCTGTAAAAGGCAAGGTAAATCTAGGAACCATCTACTTGTCTGCTAGCGCTGAAATGCTAAATGAGGTAGACATTGTTGCGGAGCAGTCTACCGTAGAGTTTAAGTTAGACAAACGAGTATTCAATGTTGGGAAAGACATTTCAAGTACGGGCATGAGTGCTATGGAAGTGCTCAACAATGTGCCTTCTGTGAATGTGGATATCGAAGGAGGGGTTACCTTGAGAGGAAACGCAGGGGTCCAAATCTTGATTGATGGCAAGCCTTCAGTGCTTTCAGACGAAGCCAGCAATGCCTTGGGAACCATCACTGCTGATATGATTGAACGTGTGGAAGTCATCACCAATCCGTCTGCGAAGTACGAAGCAGAAGGGACTTCAGGCATCATCAACATCATCTTGAAAAAAGAAGAAAAGAAGGGCTTCAATGGGTCTGTTTCGCTCAATACAGGAATTCCCGCGAATCACAGCATTGGCGCCAGCCTGAATTACAGAACTGCTAAGTTCAACTTCTTCACTCAGTTTGGAGTGGGTTACAGAGAGCAGCCTAGGTTCAGCAATAGCATCAACAGAAATTTAGAGAACAACACACAAGTTCTAAGCGCCGGATCGGGAAATCGGAATGAAGAGTTTTACAACATCACGCTGGGTACTGATTACTATCTCAACGAATTGAATACCATTACGCTATCAGGGAACTTCGCCTATGAGATAGAGGACCAACCGTCGAATTTCGAATTCACGTTCTACGATAGCGACGGGTCCCTTGAGTCTCAATACGAACGCATTGGAACGGGGGCGGCAACCAACCCGAAATACCAGTACGACCTGCAGTATGAAAAGCAGTTCAAAGACGATAAAGACCACAAGCTTCTGTTTAGCACGCTAGGAAGCTTTTTCGGAAAAGACTTAACGTCAGATTTTGTGAATAGCTATTCATTTGGCGAACAAATTGCTCCAACACAGCGAACAGAGACGAATTTTTACCAAGCGGATTACACCTTCAAACTGGACTATACCGACCCCATTACCAAGAAGATCACTCTGGAAACAGGTGCCTTGTACGAAATGAACGATGTGGGCAATGATTATGCGGTCTACAGTGAAATAGACAATCAGTTTGTGGTTGACTCCAGTTTGACCAATGACTTCCGTTTCGATCAAAAAGTGTTGGGCGTGTATGGAACTGGTGCTTACGAGTCTGGTCGATGGGGTGTGAAAATAGGACTTCGTGTGGAAAACACTGACTTGCGCACCTTGTTAGCGAATACGAATGAAGAGAACACACAGAATTACACCAATCTCTTCCCAACGCTTCATACATCGTTCAAAATCACAGAAACAGTTTCGGTTCAAGCGGGTTATTCAAAACCCATCTACCGTCCACGCCAAAGGGACTTGAAACCGTGCTTCAACAATCAAAACAATTTCAACATCCGCACAGGAAATCCGAATTTGAGGCCTGAATTTGCTGATTCATACGAGATCACCAGTATCTTTTTGTTCGAAAAGGGGTCATTGAATGCGAGCATTTATCAGTTGTACACTACAGACGTGAGTGAGCGGATATCTTATTTCGATGACAACGTAAACATCACGACACCTGAAAACGTTGGTACCAATCGAAAGACAGGTCTGGAGATCAATGGGAAGATTACAGCGGCGAAATGGCTAACGATTACTGGTGATTTCAACTACGGGTTTTTCAATCGTCAAGGCCAATTCGAAGATCAAAACTTTGATTTCTCTGGCGACCAATGGTCTACTCGATTTACCACGAAAATTAAATTGCCAAAGGGCATCGACGTGGAGCTCACGCCTCAGTACCAGTCGGGCTTCCTGACGGTTCAAAGCGAAGTATCAGGTTATGCATCACTTGATTTCGGGATGCGGAAGAAGCTTTGGAAAGGAAAGGGGGTTGTGAACGTGAGTGTTCGTGATGTCTTTGCTTCACGCATTCGCGAGAGTGTTATTAACCAGCCCAACTTCTACCTGTATAGCTTCTCACAGCGCGGAAGGTTTGTGACGCTTGGATTCAGTTACAGCTTTGGAAAAGGGGAAGCCATGAGTTATTCTGGAGGAACTAGGCGGTAGGGACGACCGCCTTCGCACTCCATTGCTAACGCTTCGGATTGCTATGAAATGGACGAACGCAAGCGGTCGTCCGTGTCAGATGGGGGTGCGGTGAGTTATCAGATTTGGACGGATTTCACTATTTGGTCAGGCCTAAAGGGCTGACCCTACAACAGATCTCCTTAAATTTTGCATGCAGATTGTCATCTGCACAAACACATAGATTGTTGTTTCAATTGGAAATTCAGGTTGATGTCCGCGGTAGATGACAATCT
>CAYGUR010000246.1:0-1509 GCA_964353035.1 uncultured Comamonadaceae bacterium
GATTTACTTCTTCCGCATGGGCAGACGAAAAGAGAATAGATTTGAAAGTGCATGCCGAGATTGCGGCTAAAGAAAAACAAAAAGGCCTGAAGATCCGCTAAGATATTCAGGCCTTTTATATGTTTTCAATTGTTCTTACGAACGGAATTTCTTCCCTGGGTAATACGCCAATTTGCCCAATTGCTCTTCAATACGAAGCAGTTGGTTGTACTTAGCGATTCTGTCAGAACGCGACGCTGAACCCGTTTTGATTTGTCCGGTGTTCAAGGCAACCGCCAAATCAGCAATGGTATTATCTTCGGTTTCACCAGAGCGGTGGCTCATTACAGACGTATATCCATATTTACGGCCCAAATTAATGGCGTCAATGGTTTCTGTAAGTGTTCCAATTTGGTTCACTTTGATGAGGATTGAATTCGCTACACTTTGCTCGATTCCCATTTGAATGCGCTCAGTATTGGTTACGAATAAATCATCCCCTACAAGTTGGATATGATCTCCAAGTTTTTCGGTCATCAATTTCCAACCTGACCAATCATCTTCATCCATACCATCTTCAATACTGATGATTGGATATTTTCGTGTCCATTCTGCCCAGTAATCTACCATTTCAGACGAAGTAAGTTCGTCTCCAGTAGATTCAAGCACGTAACGTTCTTTTTCTTTGTCATAGAATTCAGACGAAGCAGCATCCAGCGCAAGAAGAATGTCCTCTCCCACTTTGTAACCCGCCTTTTCAATTGCTTGAAGGATAACGGTAATGGCTTCTTCGTTTGAACCGAGGTTTGGAGCAAATCCACCTTCATCACCTACGTTCGTTGAATGTCCCGCCTTTTGAAGAACAGTCTTCAAATTGTGGAACACTTCGGTTCCCATTCTCAAGCCTTCAGAGAAGGTAGAAGCTCCTACTGGCATGATCATGAATTCTTGGACATCAATCTTGTTGTCTGCGTGCGAACCACCATTGATGATGTTCATCATAGGAACAGGCATCGTGTTGGCATTGACTCCACCTACATACCTGTAAAGAGGTTGTCCGAGTGTTTCTGCGGCCGCATGTGCAACGGCAAGAGAAACTCCGAGGATGGCGTTTGCACCGAGGATGGCTTTGTTTTTAGTTCCATCAATCCCCATCATAGCTTTATCAATCAGGTTCTGATCGAACAGGTAAGCTCCTTGAAGTTCATCGTTGAGAATGGTGTTTACATTTTCAACAGCTTTAAGCACACCTTTTCCCATGTAGCGTCCAGCATCAAGGTCACGCAACTCAATTGCTTCGTGAATTCCAGTACTTGCTCCAGAAGGAACTGCAGCTCTTCCGAGCACACCTTGGTCAGTAATTACATCTACCTCGATGGTAGGGTTACCTCTTGAATCGAGGATTTGACGTGCTTGTATTCTTCCAATATAACTCATAATCAATTCTTTGAGTGCTCTTTGATCGCAGTAACGAAATCATCGAAGAGGTATCTTGAGTCGTGAGGACCGGCAGATGCTTCTGGGTGGTAC
>CAYGUR010000246.1:1519-5187 GCA_964353035.1 uncultured Comamonadaceae bacterium
GAACAGAGAACACAGGTTTATTGATCACTCGAATTCCAGCGAGTGTGTCATCATTCAGGTGAATATGAGTGACTTCGATGTTATCATTGGCATCAGCCGACTCACGGCTCACAACAAAGCCATGGTTCTGGGAAGTGATTTCTGCTTTCCCAGATAAGAGATTTTTTACGGGGTGATTGACACCTCGATGGCCATTGAACATTTTAATCGTTGAAAGTCCTTGGCTCAGGGCAATTACTTGATGACCTAGACAAATTCCGAAACAAGGCGTTCCAGACTCCACTAGGGATTTTACTTCTTGGATCACACCGTCCATTGCGGAAGGGTCACCAGGACCATTTGAAAGCATAATTCCGTCAGGATTCGTGCTTAGGATTTCCTCAGCTGATGTTGAGCTAGGAAAAACTTCGACTGTGCACCCACGATCGGTCAAACATCTCACGATATTCGTTTTCACGCCTAAGTCGAGCAGTGCTACTTTGGCGATTTCGTTTTCAGCCTTGACCACATATCGTTTTTCTGAGGTCACTTTAGAACTCAGCTCCAACCCTTCCATTGAGGGCACTTGGCTCACAAGATCTTTGAGCTTGTCAATACTGAGTTCTTCGCTTGAAATTACGGCGTTCATTGCGCCTTTTTGTCGAATATGTCGAACGAGTGATCTGGAGTCGATATCACAGATACCAACAATCCCGTCACGTTCGAGGTAGTCTTGAAGTGTTCCACTTCCTCCGGCTCTACTGTAGATTTCAGAGAATTTCTTCGTTACCAATCCGGAAATTTTTAATCCATTGGACTCAACTTCCTCATCGTGCACACCATAGTTACCGATGTGAGGAGTTGCCATCACTAGTATTTGTCCGTAATAGCTAGGATCAGTGAAAATTTCTTGGTAGCCATACATTCCTGTATTGAAGGCAATTTCTCCTTGGGTGGTTCCTATTTTCCCGGCTGCATTTCCTTCGAAGACTGTTCCATCTTCAAGAACAAGGAATGCTTTATGGCGTTGAGTCTCATTCTGCATGGCGCAAAGATAAGGTGATAGGTTCTTGGGTGATACCGTTAATTGTGATTAAAATATCCACATTTTCTGCACGTATGGACAAAAAAAAGGGACAACCATAAAGATTGTCCCTTTGATTTATTCGATTTCATCGAATCACGCTTTTTCTTCGCTCGATTCGTCGTCTTTCTTTTCATCAGCAATTGCATCCTTTGCAGCGTCTTTTACATCTGCTGCTTTGTCAGCGATTGCCTCAGTAGCGTCAGCAGCCTTATCAGCAACAGTTTCAGCGGCATCAGCAGCTTTGTCAGCTACTTTTTCAGCAGCATCTTTTACTGTTTCAGTAGCAGCAGCAACTTTAGACTTCGCTCCACCACGACGTGAACGACGTGATTTGGTTTTCTTCTCTTCGTTGCCATAGATTTCATTGAAATCTACAAGTTCGATCATACACATCTCAGCTGCATCACCTAATCTGTGACCAAGCTTAATGATACGTGTATATCCGCCTTCTCTGTTTCCAACCTTCGGAGCAACCTCACGGAAGAGTTCAGTAACAGATTCTTTGTTCCCTAGGTAACGGAAAACCATTCTTCTAGAGTGCGTTGAATCTTCTTTCGAGCGATTGATCAATGGTTCTACGTATTGACGTAGCGCCTTAGCTTTTGCTACAGTAGTAGTGATACGCTTGTGTTCGATAAGCGAAGATGCCATGTTCGATAGCATTGCTTTACGATGCGCTGTCTTTCTACCAAGGTGGTTAAATTTCTTACCGTGCCTCATGATTATAGGTGTTCAATAAGCTTATAGCCTATCCAATTATTCTTTATCCAATTTATACTTCGATACATTCATACCGAAAGAAAGATTCTTGCTTTCAACAAGATCTTCAAGCTCAGTCAATGACTTCTTACCAAAGTTACGGAACTTCAATAAGTCGTTCTTGTTGTAAGAAACTAAGTCGCCAAGCGTTTCAATGTCTGCAGCTTTAAGACAGTTCAATGCACGCACTGAAAGGTCCATATCTACCAACTTCGTTTTCAATAGTTGACGCATGTGCAGTGACGTTTCATCAAACTCTTCAGTTTCAGATTTCTCTTCACTTTCAAGAGTAATGCGTTCGTCAGAGAACAGCATGAAGTGGTGGATGAGTATTTTTGCAGCCTCTTGAAGGGCGTCTTTCGGAGAGATAGAACCATCGCATTCGATGTCCATAACTAGTTTCTCATAATCCGTCTTCTGCTCTACACGATAGTTTTCGATGCTGTATCGAACGTTTCGAATAGGAGTAAAGATTGAATCAATTGCAACTGTTCCGATAGGAGCGCCTGCTTCTTTGTTTTCTTCAGCGGGAACATAACCACGTCCTTTACCGATGTTGATTTCGATGTTAATTTTAACACCCTTTTCCATGCGGCAGATTACATGATCTGGGTTCAATACTTGGAAAGCAGAGGTAAATTTACCGATGTCTCCAGCAGTGAATGAATCTTGTCCAGAAAGCGTGATCAGAACTCGTTCAGAATCTGTCTCAGCAATTTGTTGCTTAAAGCGCACTTGCTTGAGGTTAAGAACGATTTCGGTCACATCCTCCACAATACCTTTCACAGTTGAGAACTCATGATCAACACCATCCATTTTGAATGAAGTGATTGAAAAGCCTTCAAGTGAAGATAGAAGGATACGACGTAGCGCGTTTCCGATGGTAATTCCAAAACCTGGTTCTAACGGACGGAATTCGAACTGTCCGCTAAAATCGTCAGACTCTAGAAGAATAACTTTATCTGGTTTCTGAAAATCGAGAATGGCCATTGTAAGGGTCTTAAGATTATTTAGAGTACAATTCGACGATGAGCTGCTCCTTGATATTTTCAGGAATTTGCTCACGTGAAGGTACATTAAGGAAAGCACCTGTCATATCGCCTGAGTTCCAATCTAGCCAATCGAATTTCTTCGAGTTAGAAGCTAGAGAAGAAGAAATAGCTTGTAGTGATTTTGAACGTTCACGCACACCTACTACATCACCAGGACGCAAAGAGTATGATGGAATGTTCACTAGCTCACCATTTACTGTAATGTGACGGTGAGTAACCAACTGACGTGCTCCTCTTCTAGTAGGTGACAGACCGAGTCTGAACACTGTGTTATCTAGACGAGACTCACAAAGTTGAAGAAGAATTTCACCTGTAATTCCTGACTTCATCGACGCCTTTTTGAAAAGGTTTGAGAACTGACGTTCAAGAATTCCGTAAGTATATTTCGCTTTTTGCTTTTCAGCGAGCTGAACTGAGTATTCAGACTGCTTTGAGCGTCGCTTGTTTGGTCCGTGCTGCCCTGGTGGGTAAGAACGGCGTTCTAGTGCTTTATCTGGTCCGAAGATTGGTTCGCGAAAGCGTCTTGCAATCTTCGATGTAGGTCCTGTATAACGTGCCATATCCCTTTCTTTTTTGCTTCAGTAGTTAGACTCTGCGTCGTTTTGGAGGACGACAACCATTGTGTGGCATTGGAGTCACATCAATAATTTCAATTACTTCGATTCCAAGGTTGTGTAGCGAGCGAATCGCTGATTCACGGCCGGAACCTGGGCCTTTTACAAAAACGCGAATTTTACGCAGTCCGAGTTCGTGCGCCTCTTTTCCACATTCTTCCGCGGCTACTTGAGCAG
>CAYGUR010000247.1:0-5170 GCA_964353035.1 uncultured Comamonadaceae bacterium
GGTTCCAACTTGATCATTCACTCTGGTGAAACGGCATCGGTACTCAAGGATGTCATCTCGCAGTACCAATGTGAATCGATTTTCGCCCAGAAAGAACACACCTTCGAAGAGCAGGCGATTGAAAGCGAAGTGTCGAAGCTGTTGCCTCCCGGTTGTTTGCACCTCATTGAGGGATTGACCTTGTGCGATACATCGGCATTGCCCTTCGCGTTAGCAGACCTCCCTGACCAGTTCACACAATTTCGAAAGGCCATTGAAAAACAGGGGGCGTGGCGACCATTGGCTCCAACAATAACCTCCGTTTCTAGTCCGCCCATCCCTGACGACACACTTCCAACACTTGAAGCTTTCCAGCAAAGACGGCCCATTCTAGATGTACGTTCTGTACTTGAATTCAAGGGTGGGAGCGAAGAAGCACGAGCGCGATTGAAGCATTATTTCTGGGAAACGAAGCGATTGGGCGTGTACAAAAAGACCAGAAACGGATTGATTGGAGCAGACTATTCCAGTAAGTTTTCGCCTTGGCTTGCAAATGGGAGCATTTCAGCAAGAAGTATTGCAGAGGAAGTGCGTTTGTATGAAGCTGAACATGGTTCGAATGAAAGTACCTATTGGCTCATTTTCGAATTGCTTTGGCGCGACTACTTCCGCCTTGTGGCCATGAAATACGGACGCCAGATTTTCCAAGAAACAGGAATTAAATCAGAGGGGAAGCGCTGGCAGCAAGATTACCGACTGGTGGGAGATTGGATCGATGGAAATACACAAGACCCGTTCGTAAATGCGAACATGCATGAACTCACCCGCACCGGTTGGATGTCGAACCGTGGCCGACAAAATGTGGCCAGCTACCTCGTGCATGACTTAAACATTGATTGGCGCATGGGGGCTGCTGTTTTTGAGCATTTCCTCATCGATTACGACCCCTGTTCCAACTATGGAAACTGGATGTACCTGGCAGGAGTGGGGAATGATCCCCGTCCGAACCGAAAATTCAACACCCGTAAACAAGCAGAGATGTATGACCCAGATGGGAAGTACCAACAACTTTGGAACAATGAGATGCTGGAATTTGACCTACAATGACCCTGGAAGATGGGCTGAAGTGCATGCTATTTCAGGCAAGCCGCTTTCGTTTTTCGCGGGCATACGAGCGGGAGGAACAGGTTCTCCACGTGCTACTTTATTGCACTTGCCAGGCGACATGAACGAGCTGCTCTTAGAAACCAGCAATGCTGCTCATTGCAATATCCAGCGTACCGCTCAAGGTGGAATTCTCTTTTTTAAAGTCCGTTTGGAGTTGTACGGAATCCCGATTAATTTCGAAAACATCTCCTACATTCGATCTGAAATTCAAGAAGACCGAACGGATGTATTCACTTTACAGTTCAAATCGGGGGGATACATAATGTTCCAATCTACCTTTTCGAATAGAGACAGTTGGAATGGATTTCTAGAAAAAACCTTCCCCATAAAAAAAACCTAACGAACCGCAGAAGGGGCTCCTCTGCGGGGATCGCCTCTGCAATCTAACTTGTTAGGGTCACATCTGCAGGGTCGCTTCTGCAGGGTCGCCTCACCAGGCGACCTCCAAAAATCGTCAAAAAAAAGCCCCGACAAACCGAAGTTGTCAGGGCTTAAATATGCAGAGGTGTTGAAGCTTTATTCAACAATCAATTTGCGTGTCGTCGTCTTTCCTGCGATATCAATACGTAGCATGTAGATGCCAGCAGCAAGTCCAGATAGATCAGTCACTTCTCTGTGTTGACCTGCTGGAAGTATCCCTTCGAACAAAACAGCTACTTGTTCTCCAATGAGGTTGATTACCGTCATTTGAGCACGTTGAGCCGTGGCTGTAGTGAATTCAACGGTTACATTTCCAGAAGTTGGATTTGGATAAACGCGATCTAGATTGAACTCAATGGTGTTCTCAGTCACATTTACCGAACAAGGCATCTCTGTGATGGCTCCATCAGGAAATGCATTTTCAAACGTACTTACATCAGCAATAGGCCAGATATCGCCATTCAAAAGGGTCTTGTCTGGGCCAATGAGGCAGAATGTAGGATAGGCAGAAATTCCGAAAGCGTCATCTACAGGTCCTGCGCCACCATCATTTGAAACGGCCGCTGCGTGGTTGAAAGGTCCACCAAAAGTTTCTTCAAAGGCAATTACCTCTTCGTCAGTATCTGTGCCGTTGTTCATGGAAATGCAGATCACATCTCCAGCGTTACAGCCGTATTTGTCGTGAAATTCGTTGAAGATAGGTGTGGTTACCTGGCATGGTCCACAAGTATCAAAGAAGAAATCAAGTAGAATGTACTTGCCTGCTTCGGCATATGCGTACAAGTCGTGTTCGTTCCCGTTGACATCTGTCACGGTGAAATTGTCAACCGTTGCTCCAACGGCATAGCCCGTTACTTGGGCAGATGAGGTAAAAGAGGCCAGAGCAAGTGCTCCGAAGAGTAACATTTTTTTCATAATCCTTGAGATTTATTGGTTTCGATAGAGAATATACGAATTAATAACCATTCAGAGGAAATAGAACCAACTTTGTGTAGGAATCCTACGTAGGAAAATTCTGATGTTTTCGACTCCAAAACAGGAGTACGTGGTTGAAAGAGAGATGGGTTTATTGGAAATCCATGCGAATAGATTGAGCGATGCTTGATTGTGTTGGTATTCGTTCTAGCGCCTCACTTCATACGCAACATACGAGCGGCTATCCGATTTCGTTCTTTGGAGATCAATGTTTGAACGGCAGGGGTATTTTCTTTTTTTAGTTCGAACAACAATTCACCTGCATCCATGGCCGCAGCGGCGTTGACTACCTCGTCAGTGAGAGGGTAGTCTTTCGTCAACTCAAAAAACAAATCTTCGAATTGGATTTGAAAAGTGACCATGACCTCAGCCAGATGTGCCAGCTCTTTTGGGTTGAGGGTGGAAGCAACATGCAGCTTCAACATAGACATTTCAGCGCTGTAGCCGTTCAAGACCGAGAGGAGATCTGTCTGAGTGAGTTGTGGCGTGGTCTTGTTTAGTTGAGGTTCGAAGGATAGTCCTAAATGTGCAGCTGCCTCTGCTAGTTGATTGAGTTTTCGAATGCGACTTCGGAACAATTCAGGCACAACAGGCTGACGCAGAAAATAGGTGCGCACTTCAAAAACCTTTTCCTCAATAAGGTCGGGCAATTCATCTGCCGAAGGTCTGCTGGAAAAACCCAAAAGTAAAAGCGCATTTGCTTCGTTCATGCCGCAAAACTATGTTAAAGCATTCTTAATATTGCCACGTTTCCTGAGTTCGTGGCGTACTTTCACTTCTTCTCAGAAAGGCATTTTGTATATTTACGCTCCCAAAGTTGAAAGAAATGAATCAAATAGTTCTTACCCTCTTTAGTCTTGTTGCCCTCATCGGGTGCTCAAATGCAGACGCTTCGAAGTCAGAAAATGATTCAAATGCTTCTGTTCAAGCAGTTCAGGAAGTTGCTCAAACCGAAGCAGCACCAATGGTTTCTGGTATCACGAAAGAAAATGCAGGAGACAAAGTAGGTCCTATTCGCTTGCACGGAAAGGTCAAAGGTGCGCGCGATGGAATGACAATTTATTTGAGCGAAACGGAAGGAAAGCACGACCAAGTGATGGACAGCACAACTGTGAAAGGTGGAAGCTATGATTTTGGTGTTCAAGAATTTCATCGTGGGTTCTACATGGTGAGTTTTGATGCCAACAACAAGATGGCCTTGATCATGAACCCTGATGAATCAGAAGTTGAAGTAGATTTCAATAGCACACGTCTAGAATCTATGCCACTGGCGAAAGTAAGTGTTGAGAACCAAGGTTGGATTGAGTACTTTCAAGTTGAAAAGAGAATCGACAATGAGATTCGAAATCTTCGTCGCTCACGCGGACAGTCTTCTTTCAAAGAACGTATTGATCAGCAGATTGCACAAAAAGAAGCTGACAAGCGTGCGGCGCAGGATGAGGCAATCTTAAAATACCCCAACACGTTCTTGGCGAAGTACCTAACTTGGTACAACTCACCTCACTTGTCTGATAAAGGAAAGTACTGGGAAGATATTGACTTTACAGATGTTTCTATCATTCGGACTCCAGTCATCCCAAATCGAATTCAAGAATTTATGCGAACCCACTCAGGTGGCGAAGAGCAAGGTTTTTTCAACTGCATTGATTTGCTGAAGGCGAAGGCAGAAGTGGATCCACAAGTATTGGAATTTACCTTGTACACAATGTTCGACGGATTTTATCAATCGAACATGGAGGATGTGTCAATGTACATTTTGGACAACTACATTTTCGATGAAAATTGTGGTGCGAACCTCTCTGACGTTGTGAAGCAGCGTGCGCAGGGAATCATCAACTTGAAGATTGGAAATACGCCTCCTAACTTCAATATTGCATCGTTAAGCCATGGAAACATTGAGCTGGCGAAAGAAGTGAAGAAGAACGACTACACCTTGGTGATGTTCTGGGCTTCTTGGTGCCACAAGTGTGAGCAAGAGATTCCTGTGTTGAAAGGTGTGTATGAGCAATACAAAGACAAAGGCTTTGGTGTGATTGGCGTTTCAGTTGATCAGAACAGAGCTGCATGGGAGCGAGCGGTAGAAGAGAACGGTGTATCATGGCCGAATGTTTCTCAACTCCTCATGTGGGAGTCGCCCGTTGCACAAGACTACAAAGTGACACAAACTCCAACCTTGTTTTTGCTTGACAAAGACATGAAGATTGTAGACAAGCCAGAGCGAATTTTCCAAGTAGAAAACTTCTTGAAGTCGAAGCTGAACTAAGGTGGTTCGAATTCATGGCCATAGAGGGTGCAGATCAGTGCTCCCCGAAAATAGTATTGAAGGCGTCAAAGCAGCTTTTGCTTCTGGCGCCTTCGCCGTTGAAATTGATGTGCGGTTAACGAAGGATTTAGACTTCGTGGTAGTGCATGATGAAGTACTCCAGCCCAGCTATTACCAAGTCAAGACTCCCGTTCATGTGCGTCAAACCATGCGCGATGAGTTGGTGGCCATTTCTTTCGGACAGTCTCCACTTCCCAATTTCCCAGAGCAAAAAGCATTGCATGTTCAGATTCCTGCTTTAAGTGAGATGGTTTCATTTTTTAGTGCACCCACGCATCAATTTAACATTGAGGTGAAGGTCGAAGA
>CAYGUR010000248.1:0-5169 GCA_964353035.1 uncultured Comamonadaceae bacterium
CCCAATCCATACACCAATAGCCCAACGGTAGGTGAGTATATAGGTGCCCATGACGCCTATTGGGAAGAACAAATATTGCTGTATGGAGAAGAGGCTTTTGAGTCTGAAGGTTCGCCTTACGTACATTATCTAAAATGGAAACGTGAAACGCTACAAAGGTTTCAACCTAGCGAATTACTTTCTTCAGCACAAGCTCAGTTAGATTTCCTATGTGAAAATCCTTTAACCCTTCACCCTGAGAGCACCAACTGGATTGAACTTGGCCCTCGGCAAATGCCAGATCAGAGTCTGATTGATATTAGTCCATCTGGAGGAGAAGTTGGTATTGGCCCAGTAAATTTTATTAGTTTATCTCCTGACTATGCAACTACAGGTCTCATGTTTACAGGAAGTTGGTCTAGCGGTCTTTTTTACAGGGATAATGCTAACCCTGTTTGGCGTCAACCGGTGAGCATTGGATGTTTAACAGGTTCAATTTCAGTATCAGACTGTAAAGCAAATCCTTTCGATGAGGATAATTGGTTCATGTGCGACGGTGCAGGAGACGGTTTATTTTCAAATGGACCATTGAGTGGTGATGTTCGTTCTAAAGGAGTGTACCGCACATTGGATAGAGGTGAAACGTGGGAGACCATATGTGATCCTGAAACAGATTTAAGTGTTACTGATTGGATTTTTCAAATTAAAAAAATTCTGTTGGTAAAATTGGATGCTGTTTCTGAATTCAGAATGTTTATTTCTACGAGTCATGGCGTCTTCATGACCAATAATCCGAATGATGAAAATGTCATTTGGGAACTAGTTCTTGAAGCAGACGACCTTATTGTTTCTCAAGAACCTGCTGGATATTATTACTCGAAAACAAATTTTTTCGACTTGGATTTTATTCCTCAACCAACAACTGAATGCCCCCAATGTGGGTTTGTAGTTGCAACTGCATCAAAGCTTTTTGTAGAGAATGGAGAAGATTATAGCGGAGTAACATGTGATTTTGACAATGGCGAGATGACATGCACAGTTATTCAATCTTCCCCGAGCAATTTTTTGGAAGTTGGGAACGCTGGTACTTGGAGCGAATATGTTTTGTCAACTGATGTTACAGATCATGCACGCCTTGAAATAGATTATTCTGTTGCCGACCCAAATCATTTTTACATTCATGCCGCTGAATGTGAAGAGGCTCAAATTTTTAAGTTTAATGTATTAAGCGAGACGGAAACTGCATTGGCAGACGTCGTTGCATGGAGTGGAGGAGGCTCTTGTATGTCAGCAGATGCTTTTGCTGTTTCACCTACCAACAGTTCCAAAATGTTTGTTATTGAAGGTGATTTACCTGGGTTAGCTGTTTCCTACGATAATGGTCTAACATTCGCTGCGATTGCAAATGCTAATAAATATCATGATGACGTAGAAGATGTTGTTTTTACGCCTGATGGTTCCAAAATTTTCGTTGCAACTCACGGTGGCATTTATACGATGGATATTGCAACAGAAACATGGATACCAGACATGGATGGACTGGGCGTAGCAGAAGTGATGGGCTTTTCGAATCAGAGATATAAAAGGCAAAAAATGAGCGTTGGATTGTTCCATGATGGTACACAAGAAACAACGAACTACCCCAATACAGAAAATCTAACGCTCTTTTGGCGACAAGTCGCTGGGGGAGATGGCAGTGGAGTGATAGTTCCTAATTATGATGATGTGACCTCATATCACACGGTTGGTTGGACAAAAGTGAGAAGAAATGACAATGGGTTTGCATCAACAGATTATGTATTCATGAATGTATCTGGTCCAGGCAGAAAGGAAGGTCAAGCGGCCCTTAATTATTTTGATGAAAAAATTATTTACTCCGAAAGAAGAAATTTCAGACGTCATTTTGATCGAGGCTCACCGACAGGTGAAGATTGGGAAACCATTTCGGATCTTTTAGGTTTGATTCCCTCCATTGGACAAAATTACTCTGGCCGATAAGTGGCTTTTGGAGTTTATCCTTCTACAGCTCATAAGGATTTATTCTTTGGCACTGTTGTTTCAACAGAAGACAATGATTTTTTCATGGTTTTTACGAATAAGGCTGCTCAACCTGTTGAGGTAGTGGTTGAAAATTGGAGTGTAATCCCTTGGCCTAGTGATTATGACTCTCCAGATGGCACTTGGGTTGCCTCAATGGCTTCGGACCCCCTAGACGCAAATGTTTTCTATGTTCTAACAGGAGCAAAAACTCACCAACAAATGTACAAATACACTTTTGTAGGGGACATTATTGAAGATGATATTACAGAAGGCCCAGAGTTTGTTATTGAGAATATCACCTTTAATCTTTCTGGGGTGCATGTTGATGAGATATACATCAATGCTGGGTCTGATGATGTTTGGCTCGCAACAGACGCGGGTGTTTTTCACTCCAATCTGAGCACATTAGATGCCAACATTGGTGCTACAAATGATCCAGATGTCTGGGAACAATATGGCATGCTGCTTCCGCACACGCGAGTAGGTAATATTGATTTTAATTATTTTGATAAAAAATTACGTGATGGTTGCACAGGCAGAGGCGTTTGGGAACACCCTCTCCCTTGTGAAAAAATTGAAACGGCCTACGAGCTGAATAATGACGAACAACTGAGGCTGACAACCCCAACAAGATGGAGACAAGATATCATTGTGAATGATGGTGCCATCTTGATTATTGAGTCAGAAGCATATTTTGCTGAACACTGTGGTATTAAGGTGAAGCCTGGGGGTAGACTTTATCTAAATGAAGGAGCGCATTTAACGAATGCATGTGACGCCATGTGGACAGGTATCGAAATATGGGGAGATGAAAGTGTGTCGCAACTTCAACCAAATCAAGGATATGTAATCGCTAACGACTGTGTGATTGAAAATGCACACGCCGGTATTTGGGTAAGAGAAAACGATCAAGATTGCGAGTATGTAATTGGCTCAGGCGGTGGAGTTGCTAGAATGGACGAAGTGCATTTTTTAAATTGTTACAACGGTGCTGTATTTGCTCCCTATGTATGGTTCAACAATGGCGATGAACAAAAGAACAAGTCGTATTTCCATAGCTGTACATTTGAAACTTCCAAGATGTTATTAGGTGGTATATCGCCAAAATCTGGGATTACCTTGGAAGATGTGTATGGGATAGATATTCTAGGTTGTGAGTTTAAAAACACGGCCTTAGATAGTCCCGATGCATGGTTCTTTGACGATGTGTCCAAGAATGGTATTGGAATCATATCCTATGATTCGTACTTCAAATGTGGACAAGCATGCACCATGTATGAAGGAGAAACCTGTGTTGAATTCAGTCCATGTGAATTCAACACGTTAGAAGAAGGGATTCGTTCTCTTCACACGTTGGTCAGCTACCCGATAGAGATTTTTGAGTCAAATTTCATGGGTAATCAAATTGGTATACGAGTTGAAGGCGCTGACCATGCACGCATATTATTTAACAATATTGTACTAACAGATGTTGAAAATAATAGCTTGAATTACCCAGTAGTCGGAATCGACATTGAAGCCGTGGAGCATTTTGACTTGCAGGAGAATAATATGCTATTTCTTGGTTTTTCACCATTAGCTCCAGCATACGGACTTTCACTTACATCCAACGACCATTCAGATAAAATGGTCTACCGAAATAATTTTGATAACCTCACCGAAGCAATCCATGTCCAAGGAAGAAATGGACAAAGCGCAGCTGATGATGTTCCTTCGGGAATTCAGTTGCTCTGTAACAACTTTGGCCAAGCATGGGATGTCAATGAACGAGACATTAACTTAATTGAATTCATTGTTAATGGAAATACCTATCAAACAAGTTTGAATCCTGAGCAAGGGCAACTTGGTGATGGATTCTTTTCAGCTGCGGGTAATCTATTTTCACAGTCATGTATTCTCTCAGAGGCCGATTTTAGAGTAGACCTAACAAATGTTTGGACTAACGCATATATCAATTATTATCAATCTGATGTCCCAGAAGAACAACTAACGCCGAATTGCTATACTGCTCAGCGTATCACTCCTTTCCAAGCTCCACAGAATCAAACTCAATGTGCTGCCCAATTCACACCTGAAACAACGCAGATCGTAGGGTCACCGGATATTATTTGGGAAGATGGGGTGGCCGGAGAAAATGAGACTTATTTAGAAACGTATCAGGTTTATTTAGGTAAACTAGATAGAGGGAACCCGAATGCGTTGAAGGCATTTATCCTTGATCCGTTGAACTCTTCAGCTGAAGTTCGAAATGAAATGCTTTCTTGTGTTCCCCATATTTCATTGGATAGTTGGAAAAACGCATTCATGCGTGTTCCATCTATGGACCCTTGGCACATTAGTCAAGTTTTGTTAGCCTCTTCTCCGCTAAAGCAAAGCGTCATTGACATGATGTATACGTATGGTTTGGATGCATTCTATCGTCAACTGGTGTTAGATGGTCAAAATGGAGGTGTGACCTCACAGCTTGTTTTTCAGAATGAACTCACGAATCAACAACTTTACATCCGGAACAATTATGGTGACTTCATTTCAGCAACTATGCTTCCCTCGGATAGCCTGAATGAATCATCTAAAACCAAACTGAAGTTAGAGGCAAACCCAGAATTTGATCCTGTACTTCTTTCATCTTTACTTATCCAACGTGAAGACTATGCCGCAGCAATTTCGGTCATTGACGACTTTGCTTTAACGCTTAATTCAAATGACAAAAGAGATGATGTCTTACGAATTCTTGCTCAAAGTCCACTTCAAAGCGGCTCCTGTGACCGCTTCACAAGTAGCCAAAAATTAGAGCTCACGAACATTGCAAACAGCCGAGAGCCAGGCTATGTAGCTGCAAGAACGGCCCTCGCAAAAGAATTCGTTGAGTTCGAAGGATACTGGGATGCTATGATTTTGGAAAGTGGTTCAAGCAGAGCACCTAGTCGTGTTGAAGAACGGATGGATGAAACCTTAGAAAACCCTTTTATGGACATCAAACCCAATCCTTCTGGAGCTGATGCATCTTTAATTGTAAGCTTGCCGGAAGGCTCAAAGGGTGTATTGGAAATATTTGATCAATATGGCCGCCTTGTGCAGTCTCGTTCTACTTTAACTAAGTCAACAATTAAAACTCTAGATGCCAACAACTTGTCTAGCGGTATTTATATC
>CAYGUR010000249.1:0-5136 GCA_964353035.1 uncultured Comamonadaceae bacterium
CGCCTTTGCCAACCAGCCCTCCGAAGCTACAAAACTCCATCGAGCTGATCCCAAGCCAACTACAACAACTTTGCTGCCGTAGCACCTCACTTCATATCTGTCGATTTCTACCTCATCTTTTTCCTTTACTTTATGTTTCTTCGTCCTAATCTACCCCCAAATTCCACACCCCCAACAACTACTTTGTAGTCGTAGCAGTTTGTTTTGTAGACGTCCAATTCGACCTCTAATCCTTTAAAATGAGATGTCGTTCCAACTGCTACAGCTGCAATCTAAATTCACCTTTGTTCTGATGTCCTCCGAGGACGAACCCTTCACAAAACCTGAAAGTATCCTTCACCTTTTCGCTTCGCATTCCTCCACCATCAACCGAAGAGCATCCTTACACCAAATTCGTTGAAATGAAAAAGCCCCGTCTTCATTAAGAAAGGGCCTTAGTAATTGCTGTTAACCAAAACAGATGTGGCAGTGATGCCACCCATGAAAAACACGAGTGTGCTATTCAAAATTCATTGAATGAAATCAACCTTTCGAAGTGAAGGTGAATTTCATATGCAATACTGCACCATCAGTGCTTTCGATGTGCATTGCACGAAGCTTCTGTAGTACATAGTTTTCAAACTCCTTGTTGCTGGCATTCGATTCCAAAATGGTAATCAATCCGCATGGTTGCACCTCAAAGCTTACCAACACAAGCTCAACGTTGTTCGACGTTGACAGGGAAACAGGGTATCCCATTGTGCGCGTAATTTCTTTTTTAATGGAGGCGTTACTAGAGGTCGGAATTTCACCTGCAACTGACTGTATGCTCATTAGAGCGAAGGCAATAAAAGCGAGAGAACGAATGATTCTTTTCACTGGTTTTGTTTTTAGATTTCGGTGCAAAATTGGGGCAGATTAAAGACACTTGTAGTTAATGTGACGTCATGCCTAGGTTAATGAATCTTTGATTTCTTGGCGAAGGATCACAGTGAAAAAGTAGTTGTTAACTATCAGCAAATCAATGGTGTAACGTCCAAGGTTAAGGCAGTGTTAGAACGAATGTCAATTCTGCGCTTTATTTGTGCCTGTATACCAGCTGCTTCGTTTCATAGACTTAAATTTGCACATGCATTTTCAGTTTCTGAATCAAGATTTTCAACTTCTTCCTGAGCACGCCATCCTCTGGAAAAATACCGACACCCTTATCGTGA
Source organism: uncultured Comamonadaceae bacterium (assembly GCA_964353035.1). Classification (GTDB taxonomy): domain Bacteria; phylum Bacteroidota; class Bacteroidia; order Flavobacteriales_D; family Sanyastnellaceae; genus JAQWQB01. The sequence goes on from CAYGUR010000249.1 coordinate 1,194, forward strand.
GTGACCTGCACATTGGTAAGGGCGGACATTTTCGTAAGAACGGATTGGCCATGCCTGTGCAAGTGAATCTCGAAAACCTTTGGAAATTGTCAGGTTTGCTGCTAGACCAAAAACCCAAACGATTACTGCTCCTGGGCGATTTGTTTCATAGCAGTTTCAATAAAGAATGGGAACAGTTTGAAGATATGTTGGCGAATTTCCCCAAACTTGAAAAAGTCTTGATTCGTGGAAATCACGATGTACTACCAGATCATCATTTCACCAATGCTGGAATTGTTGTGCTAGATGAACTCATTGAAGGGCCTTTCATCTTTAGTCATGAGCCTCTGCTTGTGTGGGAAGGGTACAATTTGTGCGGACATATTCATCCAGCGGTGCGATTAAAAGGGAGTGGGCGACAGCGATTACGTGTGCCTTGTTTTTACTTTGGCGAAAAGCAAGGAATGCTTCCGTCATTTGGCTATTTCACAGGGTCACATGTGATTCAGCCGAAAAAAAATGATCAAATCTTTGTGTGCGCAGATGGCTTAGTTCTGAGAGCGACGTGAAAAGTCGACTTCGCGCAGCACAACACCTTTACGGTAATGAATTTCTTTTACACGAACTCCGCTTGAATCTAAATCGTAATGAATGCCTTCTTCCAATCCACGAAGGTAATTCTCATAGGATTTCAGCTTTCCAGTAGGGTAGTAATAAATCCATTCGCCATGTTCAACGCCATTTTTATAGTGCCCAACATAGTCAAGCTGTCCGTTTGGAAAGTACAGCTCCTCTTTCACCCGCTCGTGTTCTTCGCCAACCGTGTACATAACTACGTACGGACTGCCGTTCTTGTGGGTGCGGACGATATGTTTCTCCATCAAGTCATCTTGAAGCCCCATAGGGCCTAAAAAGAATATCGAAAGGAGTAGCATTCTGATCATTGGATAGGGTATTACTCAGTGCCTATATACGTGTAGGAAAGGGAGAAGTTTCGATAAACGACAAAGATTAATGTCCCTTTTCAATACTTGGTGCATTTCTTCGTTAACAAGGAAACCGTTTTCATTGAACCAAGAAGAACTTCTTATACGCGCTGCTCAACAGAGTCATCGGGCTTTTGGTCCGTTGTATGAACGGTATTTTGATGCTGTTTTTGGCTTTGTACTGAACAGAACAATGAACTACGAATTAGCAGGAGACATCACCAGTCAAACCTTCATTAAAGCCATGCACAACATCAAAAAATACGAAATGCGGGGTGTCCCATTTCAGTATTGGTTGTTCCGAATTGCTTTAAATGAAATCAGGATGTTCTTTCGAAAACACCCGAATGTGGAAGTTCCATTGTCAGAAGCGAAGTTGGATCAAATCCTTGGAGATGCGGCAGGTTCAAATGAAACCGACAAACGAACTGCCCAAAGAGAAGCGTTAATCGTTGCCTTGAATCAGTTGAATCAAGAAGAAGTGGAACTGATTGAGTTGCGTTTTTTTGAAGGAAGATCCTTTAAAGAAGTGTCTATTTTATTTGGCTGCGCCGAAGAAGCAGCAAAAAAGCGAGTGTACCGAATTGTGGCTAAATTGCGTACAATGATGGGAGGGAAGTCATGAAGAAGTTTAAATTAGATAAAGACGATTTACCAAAAGAAGATCCTTCGAAATACAAGGATTTTGGCAAGCTGGTGACCAATTATGAGTCTACCTTGAACCGTCTGCATAAAAAGCCTCTTTATAAAGACCCTAAAGCTTTTCTATTTCTGGTCATGATCATCTTAGTGGCAATTTTAGTGTTCGAAGCGGTGGAAGAGGAGAAGAAGCAAGATGAGCATAAGGAAATCATTGATGATACGAATGTTAATGATTGAGAATTAGACTGTAACATCGCCAGCTATTCTATATTTTAATGGGCTACTGCTGAGTGTTGACTCCATGAAAATTCAAATTAAATCGCCTTGCCAAGAAGATTGGACGAAGATGTCTTCAACGTTCACGGGTAAATTTTGCGCTAGTTGTCAGAAAAGCGTGATTGATTTCACCCGAATGACTGACACTGAAATCCAGAAAATTATTCACGCGAATAATAGTGATTTGTGCGGTCGATTTAGAAAAACACAGGTCGGGCGCACGCTTGAGCTTGTGCCTTCAAAACAAGCATCTAACTATCTGAGTTACGCAACTTCTATTTTACTCAGCTTGTTGGCAAGCAACGCGATTGCACAGCCATCTGCAATTCCAGTGCAATTGGAATTACACACAACTTCCGAAAAAAGTGCCGTTTTTTCTTCAGTGAAAAAAATCTCTGAACGATTTAAGCCTTTCAGAATCGCAGGGAAAATACATTTTGCATCTCACGTTCCAGAAAAAGTCATCTTCACCCTAAAAGGCGAAAAAGGTCTAAAGCGTTTGGCAGTTCCTGTCATTCAAAGTAATAACATACTCCTGTTCAGTTTCGAACTCCCGCAAAGTTTGCGTGAAGGAGAACTCGAAATGACAGTGCATGATAATTTTAATCAAGTAACAATCCAGCTCGAAGAAGAACGATTGAAGTATAAAAGTCAAGAGCTGGAAATTGATTTTGATCATCCAAACAAGATTTCTGTAGATGTAATTATGGGAGATGTAATAGGATCTTTTTCAGGTGTGCCAAAACATGATCCGTCAGCAAAAAGTGAGGCAGAAGTGGGGTTGTTAGGACAGAACATTCTCGAGCCGAAAGAACATCAGAAGAATCCTATTCCTGAAATAGAAGAAATTCGAAAGGAGAAAGGTTACCGAGAGGAGGACGAGGAAACTGTTTGAAATTATTTTCAGTTTCGTATGGAATTCAATTAGTGCTTGCATCTCATTAAAAACAGAAGCAACAATTGAATCCACGAACCTATGAAAAGCTTTCATCTCACCATTGAAAATCCATGCAACGAAGATTGGTCGAAAATGACTCCTACTCAACAAGGGAGGTTTTGCAGCGCATGTGAAAGAGATTTAGTTGACTTTTCAATTCTATCTGATGCCGAAGTGTTCAAGGTCATTGAGGCGAACGAAGGAAATATCTGTGGAAGGTTTCACAAAACTCAGATGAACAGAGACTTCATTCAGGTCGAAGAACGTGAAGGTCCAAAATACTTGAAATATGCGGCGTCTTTGTTGCTTACCTTGGCAGTAGGAAACGCGCAAGGTCAAAGTGTGCCGAAGGAATCTGTGCAGATTGAAGCCGCTGATTCCACCCAAAAACCTGCAGAACCGACTAAAAAAATAATTCCTCCGTATACCGTCAGCGGAAGAGTATATGATTTAGCATCAAACAATCCAATGCCATTCGCTCTTGTTCAGATCAAGGGACACTCTATTGGTACAAAGACTGATTTTGAAGGAAACTTCACTCTAGAAATCCCGAAACCACTTCGAAATGAAACGCTAACCTTGGAGGTTTCTCATGTAACGTTTGAGACCCAAAAGAAAATATTGGAAGCCAATTACTTGAAGAACGGCTATACCCAAGTAGATTTCGGAGTTTCAAACGTACTGCCATCCGTTGAAATCGTGACCATGCCTGTTTGCGTTATAAGAGATGAGCATATTATGGGAATTCCGCCGCTGATGTATGATTCACACATAGAGGAAGTAAGAATCCACTGGTGGCAGTTTAGAAAACGTCGACAGTTAAAAAGACGGTGATCAAAGAGAAAAAAACTTATTTCTTTCGAAACCCAACCCACCTGTTTCCTAGAAACATTCGCTGTTTGAAGCTCATCGGCTCAAGCAATTCATAGCCCCTTGATTCGTAAAACCGAATGACATCAACAGGATCAATTGATGTTGCGGCGTCTTCATCACACATCAAATGCAAATCGTAATTGGGTTTCAATTTCTTGTACGCCAACTTAATGGGGTACTTCGGTTTGTTGAATAACGCCTTCAAAAACCTACGCAGAATGATGGGAGGAATACGAAACAATTTGAACTC
>CAYGUR010000250.1:0-5119 GCA_964353035.1 uncultured Comamonadaceae bacterium
GCCCCCGCAGACAAGAAACCATTGCCCAATGGCGCGGAAAATCCTCATCGATTTTTTATCGTTCGAGGAAATACAAAAATCAAATGCTTCAAGAAGAAGAAGAACTCATAGAAGATCGAGAAGGATATGTTTGTAAAAAAGGCTCCCTGATTGCCTCTTTTCTGCATTTCTTCAGAACCAATGTTGAGGAGTAAATAGTATTTACGATACTTTCTTTCTAAATTGTAGTGTGTTAAAAATCAAAACATTCCTAGTCATTTTCTGCATTCCTTTCTACGCCAATTCCCAAAATACTTGGCTTAGGAGTTACGGAGGCAATGGACAAGATTTTTTGATTGACATGGAAGTATCGAACGAAACGATTCATCAATCGGGATATTTTACTGGGTTCACCAATTTTCAGGGTACCATACTAACGAGTAACGGGGGGACGGATGTGGCTGTCTTAACCACAGACAGTCAAGGTGGAATAATTAGTTTCTCCTCTTTTGGAGGTGGAGGTGATGATCGCGCAACAGATGTTGAAACAACTGCTGATGGTGGACTATTAGTCTCGGGTTTATTTAGTGAGGTTATCGACGTGCAAGGTCAAGAGTTTACGGCGGTAGATTCATCAGACGCTTTTGTGGCGAAATTCGATGACAGCCATGAGCTCCTTTGGTTTTCAAAAGCAGGTGGAATTCGAAATGAACAGATCAATCAAGCCATTGAACTAAATGACGGAACGATATTAGTTGTTGGAGAGTTCAAAGGACAATGTTCTTTTGGGAACATAAGCGTCCAATCTGCATTTTATGAAGAGACTTCAGTATACAGTACTGACGGATTTATTGCCCTTCTTGACCAGAACGGAGAATGGTTGTGGGTCAAGACGCTAACATCCTCTGGGGACACCAAAGCACTCGCTCTTATTCAATCAAATACAAATCAACTTTATATAGCAGGAGAGTTTTCAGAGGACCTAACGTTGGATGAAACCCACGCTCATGGTTCCTCTAAAGCTGGAATGCTTTTCGAAATCAATTCGAATGGAGACGAAATCTGGTTTTCGAGATTCACTTCAGGAAACTCTTCAATAAAAAGTTTAGCAACAGATTTAAATGGCAATGTCATAGCAGCAGTGGGTGCTGTGGGTGGACTCACGTTTTGGGGACAAACGCCTGAGACGTTTAATGAGGAGTACAATCAAGCCGCACACATATTCTTACTCAGTCCAAATGGCGATTTGTTAAATCAAGTTGCTATCTCAAGTGCAAACACACTCAATCCATCTCGGATTCGATCTGACGAGACGGGAAACATTTATTTAGCTGGTGAATTTCGATGTTCATTTTCACAATACTCGGAGGAACTAGGAACAGCTATTTTCAATAGTTTGGGCTACAATGATTTGTTCGTAGCCGCATTTAATGAGGACTTAAATGAATTGTGGAAACGACATTTAGGAGGCAATAGAAACGATGCCCTCGGGAATATTTATCCGCTAGATGATGGCACCGTTTTGATGAATGGCTCATTCAACTCTACTTTTCACTTTTCGTCTGGACCTGATGTAACAACTTTTCCAGAAAATTTTAATTGGCCTGAGAATTGGCTTGGATTCGAAGTATTCCCTCCGAATTATTATCAAACGATTTGTGAAGTAGAAGGCTACGGAAACTGGCTTTCGGTGTTTACAGAGTCCAACATCAATGCTTTTGTGAGTTCAGTGTACAATCCAGATCAGCCTCTATTGGACTATTTTAGAAGAACAGATGAACTAGCTCCCTGTCCGAAAGACATCGTTCAACCCTTCATTTCATTGGATGTAAATGGTCAGTATACAGAGTACCTTGAAATTTGTGATTATGGATGCTTAACGCTCAACACAGCTATGGACTCTACAGGGTACTATGCACCATTATTTAATCTCACGCTTTCGCCTAACTTCATACAAACGCCCACTGAATTCTGCCAAGGACCTTCAGCTGAAGAATCTGGGGATTATTGGTACTCACTTACTAGAATTGACGGTTGTGAATCTTATGGCGATACCTTAGAACTCGTAGTTTTCGAATCTCCTGATCTGGCGGTTATCACAAATATAGAAGGTGAAGGGCAGCCTACAAACATGGGCTACGCAGTCGCTTTATGCGGAGATATGACACTCAACTTCACTGCAGACTACTCTAGTTGTCCAGAATGTGATGGTTATTGGGAGTCAACTTCCAATGATGGACAGCTCACGACAACAAGTGAAACAATTGAAACCTTCGTGGTTCAAAATGAATTTGGATGTACTTCTGAGGCCGTCTTGGGTATTGATGTTGACCAACCTATAACTCTTACACCTGTAGAAGCTCCAATCGTACTTTATAATTTTGAAGGAGAAGAACAAGGAGACACCTTGTTTATCTGCTCGGGTTCACCATTGGAAGGATACTCGCCTTCATGGGTACAGCCAACAACAGAGTATTTCACAAGTTCCATTTGGACTGCAAGAAAAGATGGTGTGGTCTATTGGACAGAAACCGCTCCAACTGCCTGGAATAATGGCATTCCCTTAGAAGGAAGTGGCTTTTATGAATTTGAGGTGGTGTTAATCGAGCAAGTCGCGAAAAATAGCTCGAGAGAACAGTTCGATCATCAACCGGTAGATGCTGAATTCAACATCGACGATGAAGAACCTGAATTGCTGTTATCTGTAGAGCAGACACCCGCATTCCCTTGCGTTGGCGATACAGTTTTTCTCGAAATATCTGGAACAGACAACTGGTATTTTACAAATCAATCAACAACCTTCTTCGAACTGAGTGATAGCACTGGCTATGTGCTTGGAAATGGCAATGTAGGATTCATTGGGCTGGGACTTGGCGAAATTTGTTTTTCGACACAGACAATCATTCACAATATTCAATATGTGCCAGTGCCAATAATAGAGGTGTCTCCTTACGATTTTATCTGTGAGGGCGAATCGGTAACGCTTTCAACTTCTCCGGCTGCCCAGACATATCAGTGGATAGGGGTAGGTAATGAACCTTTGAGTAATGATAGTGAATTCGAAATTAGCACAGCAGGAAGTTACTACTGCGAAGTGACAGCCAGCGGGTGCAGCATGTCCACCGTGCCCATCAATATTGAAAATTACACTGTTCCAGAAATTACACTCGAAACGTCTCCGATTCTATGTCAGAATGAGTCAATCTTTCTGAGTGTCGAAACTCCACATCCAGAATATTTTCAATGGAACGAACCACTCTCCGGAAATGCTTTCTTTGTAGAAGTATCAGCGGCAGGTGAATATTCTATCACCGCCTTTGGTTGTGAGAGTGAGGTCATCTCCGTGGAGATTGAGGATGCAATACCCGTTGAAATCACTGCTGACAATACCACGTTTTGTTTCGGAGAGTCTGCAACTCTATCTGGTTCTTCTGATTTCGAGGTCTATAATTGGAGTACGGGCGACATATCGCCTGAAATTGCTGTTGATTCCACCCAGTGGATAGTTTTAGTAGCCTATGATGAATTTGGATGTGAATCAGCTGACTCTGTTTTTGTCAGTCAAACTGAAGTCTCGAGTCCGGAATATGCGACGAATGAATCATGTGTTGGCGAGGATGTGATGATTTCTTCTGATGCAGAGGGGAATATTATCTGGACTTCAAACGCTGACGGAACTGAAATAATAGGGGAGGGAGCTGAGTTTCTTTGCGTCAATTGTGGAATGCCTTCGAATGTGTTTATAGCTGTTAACGAAAATGGTTGTTCATCGGTTCCATTGCAGGTTGAGCCGAATTACTTTCCGTCCTCTATTTCACCAAACATCCTAGGAACTGATACAATATGCCTAGGAGATCTTCTGTTTCTCTATGTCGAAGAAGAAGAAGGTGTTCAATACGAATGGAATACTCCGCTTGGAATTATCGAAGGTTCTCAAGTTGAAATTTCGGAGACGAGCAGTGCGAATTTAGGAGAGTATAGCGTATTTGCGTTTGACGAAAACTGCCAAAGTGATCCCACTTTGATCTCTGTTCAAATAAATGGATCAGTGCCGCTTGTAGTTACAGGTGATAATATACTTTGCGAAGGAAGTGTTCTTACCCTTGCTGTGTCAAACCTAACCAATGACATTGAAAGCTTCGTTTGGTTAACACCCTCTGGAATTGTAGAAACAGAAACACTACAAATCACGAATGTTTCAGAAGAGCATGTTGGTATTTATTCCATTGAAGTCACGAATGCAGCGTGCGAGTATTTCATAGAACCTCTATCTGTCGAAGTTCAAAGCCTTCCTACAGTAGAAATCGGATTTGAATGTATGGGAGAGGAGTCAGCTGCCTTTGTTGATGATTCTTTTGTATCCTACCTGTGGAGTAATGGTTCCGCAGCTCCAATTACAATTTACCAAGGCGAAGGGCCAATATCAGTTTTAATAACAAGCGCCGAAGGGTGTGAGGTCTTTGCAAGTGCAATTGCACCTGACATTGACTGTGTCGATGTGTTTCCGAACATCATTTCTCCAAACCTCGATGGTATGAATGACGTGATTGATTTCAGTGTGTTTAATGCGCAGTTCCAACAAGTTACCATCTTCAATAGATGGGGAGAAAAGGTGCAAAATCTATTCGCCCCAGATTTAATTTGGGATGGAAGAGATGCCAATGACCAGCCCCTGTCAGAGGCCGTTTATTATTGGGTAGGTGACGGAATTTACGGTCAACGAAATGGAGCTATTACTGTGGTTCGCTAAAGGCCAAAGAGTGGAAAAAAGTTCTGAATAAAAAATGATATTGTAACTTCGCTTCGGATCTAGATTTACATTTAGAGCGTGAAAAGATTGAAAGAGTTGTGGATTCGTATCTCTGGCGACACGAACTCATTTTCAGATGAAAACAGAGCTTTTAACGCGATTGCGTTTTTAACGCTTTGTACACTTGTCTACACGAGTGTAGTGAATGTAGTTATTGGCGAACCTTTTCTCGCACTCACAGCAGTTGGATTATTCGCGGTGCAACTCATTTTGTACTATTTTTCTAGAGTTCGTAAAAAGTACAACGCAGGAAGGTATGTCTTTGCCATATTAAGCCAGACCTTTTTAGTGCTTAACTATTTCTTCAATGCAGGAATCAACGGTCCAACC
>CAYGUR010000251.1:0-5101 GCA_964353035.1 uncultured Comamonadaceae bacterium
AACGAAGTAGAAAAATGACAATTGGAACAAAAGTAAATCACCCTTCAATGGGCGGAGGAGTGATCTTTGGTGAAACAGATCAAGCATGGAGAATTTTCTTCAAGGAGAAGGGCGAAGAGCACATTGGTAAGGCCTACGATGGAATGACTGTGATGGAAGTTTCCCAGTTCGAAGGGGCCCAAGGAGTGTCGCTGGAAGATTTGGTAGACGCGGTCCAGAGCGTGTTTGATGGCTACTACGATGCGCAGGAAATTGTAGACTTGGGCGATAAATGGGAGGGGGGAACCTTGGTACTTCAACCAGCAGACCACGGCTTGGCCAACAAGGAAATTCCGATTGAGACTTTCTTTCACAAAATTGTGATGATGCGTGACCGCTTGCGTGTGCTTGAACAGAATATCAACAGTCACAAGGTGCTGACAGACGAAGACAAGGTGAATTTGCAGCAGTACATCACGCGCATTTATGGCAGCATGACTTCGTTCAACACCTTGTTCAAGTCGAAAAACGATTATTTCGTGGGTGAAAAGAAGAGCTGAAAAAGGCGCTTTTTTTCCGTGAGCGAATCCTTACCTTTGCCGCATCAAAACACCAACTGACGTGCAAACCACTTTGCCTGTAATGGAGCAATTTTATACCATTCAGGGCGAAGGTACCTACACAGGTTCTCCGGCGTATTTTATTCGCTTGGGTGGATGTGATGTGGGCTGCTTTTGGTGCGATGTGAAGGAGAGTTGGGACAAAGATGCACATCCGAAGCTGTCTATTTCTACCCTGGTGGAGTCAGCAAAAGAATCAGGTGCCCCCATTGTGGTGATCACAGGAGGTGAACCTTGCATGCATGATCTGACTGAACTTACGGCGGGTTTGCAAGCGGCAGGACTGCGAACGCATCTTGAAACATCAGGGGCACATCCGCTGACGGGAAGTTTTGATTTTATTACCCTTTCGCCCAAAAAATTCAAGGCCGCACGTCCAGAATTCTATGCGCAGGCACATGAATTGAAAGTGATAGTGTACAACAAGCACGACTTGCAATGGGGTGAAGGACATTACGCCCAACTCACATCATCTGCCGCGGCTTATTTTCAGCCAGAATGGGATGAACGTGAGGAGAGTATTCCGATGATTCTCAATTACATTCGGGAGCATGCACATTGGAAAATCAGTTTGCAGACGCACAAGTACATTGGGGTGCCTTAATCGTCGTAATTGACTTTTAAGCTGCTCGTCAATGGATGCGCTTGACAGGTTAGAATGTATCCGTCATTCAACTCATCGTCTGTCAGTGCGAAGTTGCTGTCCATACGAACTTTCCCTTCAGTAAGCTTCGCTCTGCAGGTAGTGCAAACACCACCTCTACAAGAGTAGGGAGGATCAATGCCCGCTTTAATGGCCGCTTCTAAGATGTTCATGTTGTCATCCTTCATTTCGAAGAAATTGACATCGTCATCTAGGGTCACTTCCACCTGTGCCTTTCCTTCAAACGGCTCTTCAATGACTTCTACAGTGGGCGTGCTAGGCTCATTTTTCTGGAATTCTTGACCTGGGTTTTCAAAAAACTCAATGTGAATGTCGCTTTTTGGAACGTTGTTGTCTTGAAGGGCATTATTGACAGCCGACATCATTCCTGCAGGTCCGCAGATGAAGTATTCTTTGGGTAGGTCATCTTTCACGAAGTTGTGCAGCAATTCAAGTGTTTTCCCAAAGTTGATGCGTCCGTTGAACAATGGCACATCCATGGAGCCATCCGTTAAAACGTGCACTACATTGAACTGGTCCTCTTTAGCAAGCGCATCCAGTTCGTTGTAAAACATGATGCTTTGTTTGTTCGAGTTTCCATAAAAAAGGGTCACTTTCGATTGTTTTTCTTCGTGCAGGACTGCTTTCGCAATGGAGATGATGGGGGTAATCCCGCTTCCTGAAGCAAAGAGCACAATGTGTCTAGACTTGCTACTGTCAGGTTTGATGGTAAAATTTCCTTGCGGAGCCATCACTTCAATGGTATCTCCTTCGCTCAGGTGTTGATTGATGTGTGAAGAAGCCTTTCCACCCTTCACTTCCTTCACCGCTACTTGCAGTTCACCTTCATACGGGGCACTACAAATACTGTAGGCACGGTGCAGCTCTTCGTTTTTAAGGTTGAATCGGAAGGTGATGTATTGTCCTGCGTCAAATTGAAATGCTTCAGGAGCACTGGAGGTGTCGAGGTGGACTCTCACAGCTTCTGCTGTTAAGCGGTCAAGACGCTTTATTTTAAGGGAATGGAATTTCATAGGTTTCAAAATGCTATTGGATAGACAACCAAGGAGCGTAATTGTTCATCATCTCTTCGGAAATCCAGTCTTTTGCGCCAACAAAGCTTTTTACAGTTTCGCCGTTGGCATTGATAAGGTATGAGGTTGGAATGGTGTAAACGCCTTCATCTTTGAGGGAACCAACAAGTTGGTAGATGGGGAAGGTCACACCGAATTTTTCACGAACGAAAGCGATTTCTTCGAGAGAATCGTCGGTAAGGCCTACAACTTTTACTTTTCCCGTTTGGTGAAGTGCTTCAAGGGTTTTCATTTCGGCCATGCATTCTCCACACCAGCGAGCGTAATAGTTTACCAAGAGGTCACCTTTCTCAAGTTGTGTGAGCTTTTGAGGTTGACCGTCTAGGAGAATTGCAATTTCGTTCACAACAACTGCAGGTGCTATGCGGTAGCGCCAGATGTAAAACCCAGCAAGTAAGAGGCCAATAAACAGGTAAGGCACTAGCTTCTTCATGGAAGTTTATTCCCCCTGCTTAGTTAGGCTGAATAAAGTGGACATTTCATCTGCTTTGACTTTTACATAGTCTTCAGGCACTGCGAAAAATGTATCACTTTGTGGTTCTGAAATTACGCTAATGGCTCTGTACAACATTTCACCTTGGGCTGTTTTATGCCAAAACTCTACGGGAATGCCTTCTACCTTTGGAAGGAGCGGGTGAGTTAACGTGCTACCGGGAATCCACACCACTTGATGGCCATTGATTTCAGCGCTCAAGCACTTTTGATCCATTATTTTCCCGTGCTTTTTGCCTTCGTTGACCAATTCTAGAGGCTTGGTGAATTGTTCTTGAGGTGTTTCAATTGCGCACAACCTCCCAAGGAATTCAACGAGTAAGAACTGCTCCATTGCATGGAAGTCAGTGACAATTGACCGATTTCCTTTTTCAGTGTATTCGTCCCAGCGCACCAGGTCTCCCTTTGCTCTGACAACCACTTTCATGGGGGCGTTTTCTTTGACAGCCGCTGAAACCGATTGTGATTCAACAGGAAGGTAGATGACCTTACCTTCGAACTGGTCTTGTGCAAAACCAGACGACGCTCCGCCGAATAGAACTAGTATACAAATGAAAAGTGCTTTCATTGTGTTGATCGATTTATTTCCAGCAAGTTATAAAAAGCGTTCGCTACCATTTTAAAAGAGCTGAAATCTTTTCAGCAACTTTATCTGAATTAGGTAGCATTTCCGCTTCCAGCACGCTATTGAGAGGGATTGCAGGTGCTGCAATGGCCCCAATTGTTTGCACAGGAGCATCTAAACTAATGAAACAAACCTCACTGATACGTCCGGCTAAACTTTGTGCGAAGGTATTTCCCTCAGGCTCTTCAGTGACAACGAGGCATTTGTTACACTTTCGAACTGCCGCGAAAACTGTTTCCTCATCAAGTGGTACGAGGGTGCGTAAATCAATGAGTTCCACTTTTCCTGGGAATTGTTTAGCGGCTGTTTGACTCCAGTAAACGCCCATGCCATAGGAAATGATGGCGATGGAATCTTCTTCTGTTGCTGATAACACGGTACGCGCTTTTCCGAGGGGTAAGATGTAGTCTTTCGAAGGCTCAATGGTTTTTGCATCTTCTGTACCTGCAATTTTCGACCAGTAGAGTCCTTTGTGTTCAAGCATCACCACAGGGTTGGGGTCCAGGTAGGCGGCCTTGAGCAAGCCTTTCAGGTCAGCTCCATTGGAAGGGTAGCAGATCTTAATTCCACGAATGTTGGTCAATACAGATTCTACACTTGAGCTGTGGTAGGGGCCTCCTGAGCCATACGCTCCAATGGGCACACGAATGACCGAATGCACGGGCCACTGTCCGTTTGAGAGGTAATAACTTCTGCTTGCTTCAGTGAAAAGTTGGTTGAGGCCTGGCCAGATGTAATCAGCAAACTGCACTTCAACAATGGGTTTGCAACCTGCAGCGCTCATTCCAACGGTGCTACCTATAATAAAAGCCTCTTGGATGGGCGTATTAAATACGCGGTCATCTCCAAATTTTTGAGCTAGTGTAGCTGCTTCGCGAAACACACCGCCTAGTCTACCACCCACATCTTGTCCGTAAAGGAGGCTTTCAGGATGGTCTTCTAAAATTTCTTGCACAGCGAACAAAGCGCAATCTACCATCAAGGTTGGTTCCCCAGAAGCTGGAGCACGTTCGCCCTTTTCTTCTGTCACTTCAGTAGGCGCCCAGATGTGATTGTAGATGTCTTCTGGTTTCGGGTCATCCGCATTTCGTGCGCGATCGAAATCTGTGGCAACAAGGTCTTTCGTTTCCTGTTCAATCCGAGCGAGGTCATCAGCGTTGATGCCTAAGTCTAGTAAAGCCTTCTTAAATCTCGGAAGTGGATCTCGTTGTTTGTGTTCTTCAAGGTCATCTCTGTACCATTCTCTTCGCACCCCGCTGGTATGGTGCCCCAAGAGCGGAACGCGCGCATGAAGCATGAACGGACGTCTTTCTGTTCGTGCGATGTGCAGTATTTCATTGAAGGTGTTGTAACACGTTTCGAAGTCAGTGCCATCAATACTTCGGCATTCAATGGGAGGAAATGCTTTGGCGAAGGTGGTGGCGTCTCCGAAATGAATTTCTTCTGCGTTAGCACTGATGTCCCATTCATTGTCTTGCACAAGAAAGATGATTGGGAGTTTTTTGAGCGCCGCCATGTGAAAGGCCTCTGAAATCTCACCTTCTGTCATAGCTGCATCACCAATGGAGCACACTACTACTGGGGCTTCACCTCTTTCTGGAGCGTCAATTTCTTGTTGTTCCCGGTATTGAATCCCCATGGCTACACC
>CAYGUR010000252.1:0-5048 GCA_964353035.1 uncultured Comamonadaceae bacterium
CTTTATGATTTATGTCAAGAAACACTTGCCCGGTTTGCTCAAAACTATTCTGCACAAAAAGGTTAGTAAAAGAAACACGAAAAACAAAAAAATCATGTCATTAATATGGGATTCATCTTGGTCAGGGACATCAAGAAACAAAACAGTGCAAGGAGCGCTCGATCGCACGGAGAACATGCTCACTAAATCATTAATTGCGGCTAAATCAGTCAACAGAGATGCTGATGCAAAACAGTTTTACACGGCAACTTTTAACGACCCAATGTTACGTGGTCTCCAATTGGTACAAGACACAATTGAGCTCATGTTGAACAGAATTGTGCTTCCAAATCAAGAATTAGAGCTCATAAACATTCCAACAATTGCTGATTTTAATAAACTCAATGTTGGTGCACTGCCTCCCAATATTGAATTTAAGAATATTGAAGCATTTGTAATTCAGGCAGGAGTTTCTAAGAGCACGAAGTTAAAAATGTTTATTTGTCCGGCTTTTTATACGGGAGATGTGTTCATACCGAGAACCCCAGGAGATCGCTCAGGGACAGGGACTATTTTACATGAATTATCTCACGGAGTAGCGGCCACAAAAGACAATGCATATTCTTGGGAAGCACCTTTTGCTGGATTGAGTTGGCTTGAACATGCAGAAAATGCAGACACTTATAGACAGTATTGCCAGTCTTTTGATTAATCACATAGAACGAGGAGGTTAACCAGTTGAGGAATCAGCTTTTTATGAAGCAAATCTGCGGGTTTGACCTGCTCTTACATTATTGCAGTTTTTGCATTTGAGGATTAAATACACCAATGCGGATTGCGTGAACTACCAGCCCAGCGATGTTTTTGCATCCTGTTTTAAGCAATAAGTTACCTCTATGGCCATCAACGGTTCTAGCGCTAAGGAAAAGTTTTTGAGCAATTTCAGTTGAACTGTATTGAAGACAAATAAGCTTTAAAACTTCAATTTCTCTCTTGGTTAATCGATCAATTTCACCTTTAAGAATGTCTTTGTTAAGTTGATTCATTCCTTATCGCATAGCGAGAATGGTTTTTTCATTGATATAAAAGCCATTACTATTTACTTGTTGAATCGTGTGAATTACATCTGAAGCATTCTCATTTTTCATCACGTAACCGCTTGCTCCCTTTTCAATCAGTTTTGCGATGTAAATTGGGTCTTCATGGACTGATAAGATGATTGTTTTTATGCTAAGGTGATTCTCGTTCATAAAAGAGATTACTTCCAGACCATTCATTTTAGGCATTTCTAAATCTAATAGCAGGATATCAATAGAGATAGAAACACCATTGCTGAAAATTTTTTCAGAGAAATCAATTCCATTCGAGGCTTCGAGCACAATTTCAAATGAAGGTTCTTCCTTAAGGATGGCCACTAGCCCCTTTCGAAATAAATTTTGGTCTTCTACGATGCCAATTCTGATGGTATTCATGGGTCAATAGTTTAAATGCCTACTATGAATTGAACTTTTAAGCCTTGAGTTTCATTGCTCCACTTCATATCAGCTCCAACAGATTCAAGACGGTTCGTAATACTTCTAAGACCTAAGCCAAGAGAGGAGGCATGTTGTTTTTGAAGACCTATCCCATTATCTGAGACAGTAAATTTGACACCACTATTTTCATTTGTCGACCTGATTTCAACGAGAGAAGCATCAGAATGTTTTAATGCATTAGCGAAGAGTTCTTGCGTGACTCGAAAGACCGCCAACCCACATTCTTCATTTAACTTGTTGGTGGCAGAAAGGTTGGCAACAAACTTCGTTTTTGTACTATGATTGAATTTTTGAACTAACTGAAGTATGGCAACTTCTACACCAAAATGCTTCAATGATAAAGGCATTAAATCATGCGATATTTCTCTTACTGTTTGGAGAATTTCATCTACCTCATTTTTCAAGTTGTTTTTATCCTGATCAAGCAAAGTTATCTGATCTAAATAGAGTCTGAACGATGCAATTCTAGCGCCCACGTCATCATGAAGGTCAGAAGCAATTCTTCGCCGTTCTGCCTCTGAAATTTGAGTGTTATATTCAATTAGTTCTTTCTGGAATTGTATTTCATTCTCTTTTATTTCGAGGTTCTTTTTTGCAATTTTTTTTTGTGACACCAAGAAGAGGCTTATGGTTAAAAGGACGAGGACGAAAATGAATAGCGTACCAACAAAAAGGAAAGGGATCATAATATCGAGGCTTTGTACTTTAAAAAAGATAACCCTAACAATGAATAGTAAATAAAACAAAGGTAGAGGTGAACTTTCCAAATCATTTGAACAATTTCATCTTGTAGTGAATGAATTAGGGTGTTGATTGCCAGAAAAGATAAGAAGGAACTGCCAAAATAAACTAAGATTGAAAATGCAAATAGGTCGAGCGCAAAATCTTCTTTTCTAGGTTTTTGCTGTGTTCGATCTGCTAAATACACAATTGCTAAAACAACTAGAAGTGCTGCTTCCAATGCTCTTATGCCACTATTGTAGGAGTTAATAGCAGCATAACAAGCCTCAAGAACACAAATCATAATGAAAATCAAGGTAGAGACGAGTATGGCTTTAACATACAACTTCGTGCGAATGTAGCGCGCGAAAACAAGTGACAAAAGAAGATACTCTTCAACCGTATAGATCCTCAGTGCAGTTAAATTATTCGTGCCACTTGAGGCAGAAGACAAAGAATAGAGCTCAGCTGCGAGTGCAATGCTCAAGTGAAGAACAACAATATATATGTAAGGATGATTTCGTTTGCATTTTAACGCCCCACACAAAAGTGCTACAATTATTCCTAAAGCGGGTAAATAGTGAGCCATGAAAGGTCATTCAAACAAATTCTGTCTTAACCGTTTAATGGACTTTTTGGGTCGCAAAACGTCGGACACGGGTGCGAAAAATCACCAATGTTGGTTAAGATATCCTCTCCGTTGGCATCAACACCGACAATAATTAGTTTAAAGTCTGATGCCGTCTTTGGGCTACTATCTGCACATCCAAGATAGATTCGGGCAGAAACAGGCACTTGCGCTCCATCTGGCGGGTTAATTGCAGCTTCAATTTCTGCAATCGTCATATTAAATGCTCTAACCTCGTTAATTTGGGCGGGTCCTCCGGGCTTAACCAAGTTCTTCATGAGCATGCGCCAATTCTTGGTCCATTGAATGGCTTGTGCCAATGGCAAAGACGCAACAGTCGGTTTTAACTTTAATGGCATGGTTGAGTTATTTGTATTGGTTTCTAATTAATTGAAGTGAGATCCTCTTCTAAGACTGGTTTCATGATCAAAGCTAGTTAGAAAGGGATTAAAGAATGTCTCTGTGAGAATTAGTTGATAAAGATAGTGATTAATTATCACCCTTCTTCAACTGTCCCAATCACCCTTTTTAGCTGCGTGGTTTTACCTAATCTGATAATCGAGTAGTTCTCATCTATTTTGTACAAATTGTTCGAACCACTTTTGCTGTGCAGGCTGGCCAGCCATAGTGGAGCAGATACCACTTATCAAACGAACCTTCATGCAAGGAAGTGCATGGGCGTATTCTGAAAAGCCAAATGAGTAAGAACGAAATACAATGAAAATGTCAGAAGTAAATGAAGCAATGCAGGACTTAACTGCACAATGGTATAACGCACTTGTTACCGGATTAGGATTGAGTTCAAATTCTTTTCAATTGTATCAAGGCCCCAACTCTATGATGTCAACTTCGCAAGCGATGTGGAATTTGTTCAATGCAGTACCACCGGCAACAATAAACAATTACAATGACCCTGCGTCTGCGAATAATTTTTCAGATGATTACAGCTTAATCTTGTCTTCGATTAAGGAAGGTGGAGACAGCAGTTTTCAAACGTGTATGGGTGATTTTTACCTAGACTGGAATAAGTATTTAATAGCAAACATGCCTGAAACACTAGATGTTGCTAGCATCACAAAAGTCTTCAATGGTTGGGCTTTAACGCATCCATCACAAGCAGGGTGCTTGTCGAACTTGACAAAAATGTATAACAACCCAGTGAATTTGGCGAACCAAATGTTGCAAAATGCTGGGGGCAAGTACCCTTGGAACAAAACAATCAATGACTTGCAAACTGCTCTTAATGGTGGTGCCGCAAAATCATTCAAAATGGATAGCGCCACAGCTAGTTCTGACACAAATCACACCTGGGCAAAAGGAGGAGTATCTGCATTTTTCGATATCTTTTCTTTCGGAGGGTCTGGTTCTTATGATCATCTCACACAAAAGACCACAACCGCTGGGATCAGTATTGATGCGTCGTTTCAGAAATTCACGACTTTTCAAGCTGGACCACTTTCTCAAAACGATGCTTCTGACCCAGTATTAAGTGGATTTTCCCCATGGTATAACGGCGCTGCAATGGCATTGGCCTACACAACCAAAGATAACACCGTATGGAATAATGCCAAGCCAACAACATGGGAGAAAGCATTCGGAACAAATGGATTTGTTCAGCGACTTACATCTGCGTTAGTCGTAGCTGATGGTGTTGAGATTACCATGACGTCATCTGCCACGTTTAGTAGCTCAGATCAAACAGACATTGAAGCTGCTGCGAAAGTAGGGATTTGGCCATTTTTTAGCGGCACCGTTTCTGGAGGTCAAACAACCAAGGTCACATTTGATGATGCAGGTAAAATGACCGCTGTGACAAGTATTCCGTTGGGAAATCCCCAAATAATAGGAATACTTCAAACACCAATGTCTTCTATTTTTTCTTGAAATATCTACAAAGAGGCGCCTTCAATTTGATGGCGCCTCTACATTTCTTCTCTTCAGTGAAAACCAAACATCCTTTAATCTTCCTTTGTTGTATTCTTCTCTTCTCGAATGCGTTAAACACCCTTGCTCAAAAGCAATCTAATCAAGACATAGGAATCTATTTTTTTCACCAAAAAATAGCCGAAGAGCTTGGAGTTGAAAAATCGAACTTTCGATTGAGTCAAGGATCCGTGCCAATTGGGAGAAACTCTCTTTGGCTTTGGAATATTTTTAATTCAACGGGAGCCGCAGACAGCATTTAT
>CAYGUR010000253.1:0-5030 GCA_964353035.1 uncultured Comamonadaceae bacterium
GCAGCTAAGGCAGATGGTTCAATGACTGAAGAAGAAATTGAAATGAAGCTCACGAAAATCGTACGTGCGAAAAAAGCAATGGAAGCACTGCGAGAAAAAATCAACGCAACAGAACAATCACTTCGCTCCTCGAACTAATTGTTCTGGAGCACTACTCAAATAACTATGTTAGATTCAATTTTAAATGCAGTAAAAGGTCAAGTAGGCGATGTCCTCTCAAACAAAGGCATTGGAACAGATAAACTTGACGATGTTGTAAAACTATCTGGTGAAACAGTTAAGGAGAATTTGATCTCTGAGGCTACCTCTGGAAACCTAGACGGTGTTCTTGATCTTTTCAAAGGAAATAGCGCTACAGATACTTCAAACCCAATTGTTGGTGGAATTGTGAGCAGCCTTACTAGCAAGCTTACTTCTTCCCTTGGAATGGGAGATAGCGCTTCGGGAGGAATTGCTTCTGCAATTATTCCTATGGTAATTCAAACTATCGTTAGTAAATTTAGTGGCTCAGGACAGGAAGCAGACCTTGGAGGTATTACCTCTTTTCTGGGTGGCGGTGCCACTGATGGATTAATGGATAAAGCAAAAGGCATGCTTGGCGGCCTATTTAAATAATTGAAATACTCTTTTTAAACTCTTACGATAATGGGATATTACAAAACAATCGACGGTAAAAAGTACGATGGGGAACTCATCGAATTGGCAGATAGCTTAACTTCAGGTGGTGGAGACGGAAGAATCTCCAAAGAAGATGCATCTAAACTTCTTGATGCAGTAAAAGATGGAGCGTCTTACACTGATATTGAAAAAGACACGATGTCTTACATCCGTGACAACTACAAGTGGACAGAAGCTGCTGATGAATGGTTCAGAACTGAAATCCGTAAGTGGGCTGCTTCTAAGTAATCCCACCTCAACAATTTTTAAACCCCGGTTCGTCCGGGGTTTTTTGTTCCTTTTTGCGACCTTCGGCTTACCTTTGCCAGATTACATTGAAACATGAGTAAAACGCAAGATTTCGTTGACCACATTCAAAGTGGAAACACCTTTAAAAAAGACAGCTTCATTTTGGGAGTTGGAATGCTTGATGGTGCACCAGTAGAAGGCGCCCAAATCAAAATTCCACTTAAAACATTGAACAGACACGGACTCATTGCCGGTGCAACGGGCACGGGTAAAACAAAAACCTTGCAAGTCATTGCTGAGCAATTGTCGTTGAAAGGAATTCCGTGTCTACTGATGGATTTGAAAGGAGATTTGAGTGGCTTGGCGCAACCAGGAGCACTCAATGACCACATCACCTGGAGACAAGGAGCCATTGGTGTTCCGTACAAGGCTGAAGCCATGCCAGTTGAATTGCTTTCAATTTCAAATGAGCCCGGCCTGAAAATGCGGGCCACCATTTCTGAATTTGGCCCCGTGTTGCTGTCGAAAATATTGGACCTCAATGAGACCCAATCTGGCGTGATGTCAGTAGTGTTCAAATATTGTGATGACCACAGACTCGCGCTGGTTGACTTGAAAGACATGAAGCAAACCCTGCAGTACCTCATGGGCGAAGGGAAAGAAGAAATATCGAAAGAATACGGATTCATCTCTCCCGCTTCAATTGGTGCCATCAGCAGGAAAATCATTGAAATAGAACAACAAGGAGCTGATGAGTTTTTTGGAGAACGCTCGTTTGATGTCAATGATTTGTGTCGAAAAGTAGGCGACAAAGGTGTGCTGTCAATCATGCGTTTGACGGATATTCAAGATCGCCCGAAGCTCTTCTCAACATTTATGCTGAGTCTTCTAGCTGAAGTATATGCCACTTTCCCAGAACGTGGAGATCAAGACGCTCCAAAACTGTGCATTTTTATTGACGAAGCTCACTTGGTTTTCAAAGAAGCTAGTGATGCATTACAAGACCAAATTGAAGCCATCATCAAACTAATACGTTCTAAAGGAGTTGGGGTGTTCTTTTGCACGCAAAACCCAACTGATATTCCAGATGCGGTGCTAAGTCAACTTGGATTAAAGGTACAACATGCACTTCGTGCTTTTACCGCGAAAGATAGAAAGGCTATCAACAAAACTGCTGAAAATTACCCTATCAGCGAATTCTACAAAACAGAAGAGGTTATCACCAAACTGGGAATTGGTGAAGCCTTCGTCACCGCATTGAATGAAAAAGGAATTCCTACTCCTCTTGCTGCTACCTTATTGAATGCTCCTAAAACACGTATGGATATTCTTACCAAAGAAGAGATTTCTGACTTGGTTTCGAGTTCTGACTTGGCACGTTTGTACAATGAAGTGATTGACAAAGAAAGCGCTTATGAAATCTTGAAAGAAAAGATGGAAAAAGCGGCGGAAGAAGATCACAAGGTTGAAATGGAAGAACAAAAGGCTAAAGCTGAAAAAGAGATTTCATCCAAGAGGGGATCATCTAAAGCTGAACCAAGCTTGATTGAAAAAGCAACGAAGAACACCATGGTGCGTCAAATTGGAAGAACCATATTTCGTGAAATTACCCGTGGAATTCTAGGCGCATTGGGGGTGAAAAAGCGCTAGGATGGAAATCACATTCGCCTTTTACAACGTTGAAAATTTTTTCGACACAATAGATGATCCGGCCAAAAAGGATACTTCATTCACCCCAAAAGGAGATTTTAAGTGGGATGAAGTGAAGTATCAACAGAAAATCGAATCCATTTCTGAGGTAATTGAAGGCATGTCACACGGAGGAGTCTTGCCAGCGTTCATTGGGTTTTGTGAGGTAGAAAATCGAAAAGTGCTCGAAGAGCTAGTCGCACATCCGAGGTTGTACCGAGAAAACTATTCAATTCTGCATGTGGAGAGCAGGGATATCCGCGGAATAGATGTTGCTCTGGCTTATAGTCCGTCTGTTTTTAAAGTCGTCAAACATCAAATGCACAATTTTGAAGAGCGCACTGGAGCGGTATTCTTCGCTAGAGACATCCTCCATGTTGAAGGTGTGCTACCAAGTGGAGAATACCTGCATGTGTTCATCAATCACTGGTCTTCGCGAAGAGCAGGTCCGAAAGAAACCGAGTTCAAACGCATTGCGGCGGCGCGCACTTTAAGAGAACAAATTGATTTGCTTCGCGAAGAAGATCCAAACGTGAAAGTGCTCATCATTGGAGATTTTAATGATGGGCCGAACAACAAAAGTTTAAAGACCATACTTGGCGCTGGAAAGCGCGGACAAGGAGATTTGGTCAATCTAGCATGGCCTCATTTTACACGCGGTTTGGGAACGTGCAAACATGAACATGAGTGGTATATGTTCGACCAAATTATTGTTTCAGAAAATTTATTGGATCCTGTGGGAGTCAATGTTTCCAAAGATAAAATGTACATCTACAGTGTAGGAGACGTCCTCTTTCGTCACAAAGATGGGAAATCAAGCACTCCAAATCGAACCTATGTCGGCACCGATTACAAAGGAGGCTACAGCGATCACCTTCCAGTATATGTTCGATTGAAACTACCTAATTCCATATAGGAAGTTTCCCTGACTATCAACACCAACAGCTGGGGCGGGTATTTTCACAAAACCAAAAACAGACCTGACTGCTTTGAACCAATTTCTTCGAGCCTCTATTTGATATAAGTCCAGGTCAACGGAAAGGTAAAACTGCCGTGTTCGATCAAAATCGGGAACAGGGTCATCTGGGTTCAAGAGTGGAAATTGATTTTCACTTCCGCCAGTGAGTCCATCAGCACTGTAGCCGAATGCCAGACTCAACCATTTCGGCCACCGTGAGGAGGTATTCCAAGAAGAAGGATTTGTTACCAGCCAATAAGCTTGACCATTGTAGTCTTTCAAAGCCTGAGGAAAGAAGCCAACGCCTAAAAGTTCAGGTCGGTATTTGGGATATTTTGAGGGGAGGTAGTTGTATTTGAGCAAAATTCGCTGCTCTTCCCAGATGAGTTCCTGGGAAACATAGAGACCCGTCCCTAAGGTATTTGAGAGCATGTCGCCCGGAGAAAAACCCCAACCTACTGAATATCCATCCATGACTTCAATCGCCGTTAGGTAGGCCAATCCAATTCCGCCTCCAATCAATACAGACTTCTTTTTCGGCACTCCCGTCCAGTGCAATGTTTGTCCACAAAACCTTCCCAAAAAGTATGAAGTGGTGCTGTGTCCTACCTTATCCATCTGCAGCCACTCTTGTCCATCTTGAAAAAAATGAAACTTTTCACGGTCATATTGACTATACCATGCAGAATTCAACGCGTACAATGAACCAACGCCAATGACAGTTCCAGCCCCAATAGAAGTGAAGAGCCTTTTGTGGTTGACCTGCAACGAATCGCTTTCAACCTGCGTAAAACCAGCTAGTTGCAGGAAAACAATAAGCAGTCCTGTAGGAAAAATCTGAAATAGCTTAAAACCAGATGGGCGAAGAGAAATAGTCACCGTAGAAAATGTAATATTGTTCGAATTCACTGATACAAGTGCGGAAAATACGAATATAGATGCAAGGAATGCTATCTACAGATCTTGATCGGACTCAAGGTTTGCGGTTTTATAGAATGATGAGTCTTGTGGGCGTTGTCACCACAGGCTTGTTTGCGTTTGTGTTTTTGTTTCTGGTTGAAAGTGAGCATGAACTTATTTGGGACAGGGTAATTATTGGTGTTTTTGCATTGTTTGTCTACCTAGTGTCATATTCGAAGGTCAGGCGTAAAACGTTTTTTCAGCTTTGCAATCTACTGTTCTATATATTCAGTTTTCAGGTGATTTTTTCAAGCGTGCTAAGTGGATGGAGTATCATTCACTTGCTAGTAATGTTCATCACGCTTCAAGCAATTTCTAATTCCTTTAAGTCGTTGGTCGCTTCAAGGCGCTATTTGATTTCGGTGAATGCAATATTGTTGTTCCTGATCTTCATTTTCCCTCCTGAAGAAAAGTTGCTGGGTGTATTTGTTGTCACTGCTTATGCTGCGGCTTCTTACCTTCTGATCTTCATTGTCCG
Organism: uncultured Comamonadaceae bacterium; assembly: GCA_964353035.1. GTDB lineage: Bacteria > Bacteroidota > Bacteroidia > Flavobacteriales_D > Sanyastnellaceae > JAQWQB01. Next base: position 4,992 of record CAYGUR010000253.1, read on the forward strand.
AACAAAGATTGACTATCAAAGCAAAATCAAATTGCAAAA
>CAYGUR010000254.1:0-5022 GCA_964353035.1 uncultured Comamonadaceae bacterium
ACAATAAATTCTTGTACTCTCAGAAAAAGAAAGACAAAGAATTGAAAGCAAAGCAGGCCAAGGTGGTGATGAAAGAAATTCGTTTCGGACCCAACACTGATGACCACGACTTTGAATTCAAGTTGAATCATGCCAAAAAATTTCTCTCCGAAGGAGCGAAAGTAATGGACTACGTATTCTTTAAAGGAAGAACCATTGTATTCAAAGAAAGAGGAGAAATCCTTCTTCTGCGTTTCGCTCAAGAATTAGAAGAGTTCGCTACTGTTGAACAACTTCCAAAACTTGAAGGTAAACGGATGATTATGATGTTTAACCCAAAGAAAAAGTAAAAACCATATAAACTCGGACGGTCATGCCGAAAATGAAAACCAAATCAAGCGCCAAGAAGCGCTTTAAGTTCACAGGATCCGGGAAGATTAAGCGTAAGCACGCTTTCAAAAGTCACATCTTGACCAAGAAAGCTACTAAGCGTAAGCGTAATCTTACCGCTTCCGGTATTGTGGACAAAGCAGATGTGAAGAACATTAAAGTTCAACTCTGTAAGTAAACCAATTTTAGCCTGATTCAGGTATGTTTTAACCCGGCTGTTAGTCTTAAGCGTTTTACAACCGCTCTCAGCCAAAAAACAAGAATAGAATGCCACGTTCAAAAAATGCAGTTGCATCTAGAGCCAGAAGAAAGAAAATCTTTAAAATGGCACGCGGGTACTACGGAGCTCGTAAAAATGTATGGACCGTAGCCAAAAACGCTGTTGAAAAAGGACTTTTGTATTCATACGAAGGCCGTAAACAACGTAAGCGTCAATTCCGCCGCCTTTGGATTCAGCGTATCAACGCTGGAGCCCGTCAGCACGGAATGTCGTACAGCGTTTTCATGGGGAAAGTTCACGACAATGGAATCGAATTGAACCGTAAGGTACTAGCTGATTTGGCGATGAACCACCCAGAAGCTTTTAAAGCTGTTGTGGATCAGGTGAAGTAATTCATGACCATATTTAAAAAGCCGGCTCTTAGCCGGCTTTTTTTTGTCCTATTTTAGCAAGTGTTAACTCGCATTTCGGCACAGACCTTCAAACTAATATCTATGAGACTCGCTCTGATGATCTTGATCTGCCTTTCTTCAATTGCAGCATCGTCACAAACAAAAAGAGATTCACTCTATTACTTTAAACGAGCAGAACAAGGAATCACACTTCCTAAACAAGCCAAGTGGTTCAATGCTCAGAAACAATTCACCGTTTTTGATATTCCTGATAGACTACTTTTTGTTCATGTCTGGGACCCATTCGATGTCAATTGCCAAGCTTCAATTGCTGAAGTGAATAGGCTCCAAAATGAATATGTATTCACTGTTTTTGTTTCGGTCATTTCCGCAGAGAATGCGACGCAACTTTCTGAAAAGGATATAAATGCACTGGTTGGACAATACAAAATCAATCATCCTGTCATTGTCGGACAAGATTTATCAGGTCTTAAATTGAAGGAAGACCAGACCTTGCCTGTGATTAAGGGCGTGAGAGAAGACGCTCAACAATATGGTGAGTTTATTGGCGAAGATGGAATCGAACAACTGGAATTGACTTTGGCTGGACTCTCGAAAGAGAAATTGCAAGCCATAGATATACAAACCAGTGACTTCAATGCGACAGCAGATTTAAAGAACATAAAAAAGGCACTCAACTTCGCTCAGTCAGTGGCTGTCTCAAATCGCTACGGTGAAATGTATGTGACGGATGCAGGAAACAATCGAATCCTAGTCATGGATATTGACGGACAAGTAATTGATATTATTGGCACTGGGGTAGCTGGTGACCGCGATGGAAAGTGGGGCGCATGTCAATTGAATCACCCTACTTATTTGGAACTTGATGAATCCAAAGATTTGTTATACGTAGCAGACACTTGGAACCACAAAGTGAAGGTTGTTGATATCAAGGAAAGAACCATTAAATCACTTCTTGGGAATGGTACAAGAGCATACACTCCTGAATCTCGAGTAGATTCTACAAGCGCACCAATTTGTTTTCCTTCAGGGTTACTTCTCAAAGAAGGGAAGTTACTAATCGCTATGACCGGACATAGTCAGGTCTGGAGCTATGATGTTTCTGTGAAAAGTGCGCTGCCATTGAAATTGAGCGGCGCAGCTCTCTATCAACCAACAGTGATTGAAACCAACAAGAGTGGTGAGATTTACATTGTAGATGGATCAATTACACACCTGAAAAAATTGAAAGACAATGCCCTCGTAGAAATGAATCTTTTTCCCAATGACTCTTCACAGCATTTTGGAGGATTCGGTGAATTGCTGTTCAATGACGATGTCATGTACTTAACACAACCTTATCAGAATAGAATAATCAAAGTGAAAGGTAAAGATGTTGAGGTCTTAGCTGGTGATGCAGCTGGATTTGCTGATAGTAAAAAGGGAAAAACAGCCCAGTTCTTTCATCCAACAGGTATAGCTATATACAACAAAGATCTAATTGTCGTAGACCAAGGAAATCAACGGTTGAGAAAGGTCCGAATGAAAAAAGGAAAAACAGCAACCATTGATTTCACCAACTATAGAAAGTTGTTCGAAGGGGTAGAGGCATTCAATGAAGGCGATAAGATCGTGCTAGACGCAGAGCCTATCGGACGCGGAATGAATTCTGTATACATTGAATTTGACCTCGGTGATAAGTATGAGTGGCTGTCAGATGGAAGAAATGAAGTCTTTATGGAAAGAGCTGGCATGAATACACTCGTGAGCGGATCACCTTCTAGAGGATTTATTGAAACAGAAGTTCCTGGCTCTGAGATGAACCTGTACCTCAGCGTGCAGGTTTATTGCACCGTCAGAAACGTAGAAACCAATGAAGTACTTTTCAGACCTATTTTGCTGGTAGTTCCATTTGAGTATGACGCTTCGGTAAAACCCAACCACGATATCAAATGGAATCCTTTCGGGGATTTGTAATCAGTTAGAAATTACGCGTCCCTTTGCAATGGCGGCGGCAGTGAATGTTGGGTCAATGGTCAAGGCGGTGTTGTAGTTCTTTAGTGCTTCAGCGGTGTTGTCTATACTTTCGTAGCATAAACCTCTGTTGTAATAAGCTTGAGCGTAATTTGGAAGCAGTTCAATCGCACGTGTAAAGGCGGCTATTCCTGCTTCGTAATCTTGCAGGTATTCCAAATAAACGAAGCCCTTATTGAAGGAGGCTGAAGCATTCTTGGGATCAATTTCGAGTATTTTGTCATATTGATCCAGTGCCTCGTTGTAACGCGTTGTATCACGCAATCCCGTTTCTTGAAGGTACATGGCCAAATTGTAGCGTGCTTCAATGCTCTGGGGCTTAATTTCAATAGCAGTTCGATTGTATTCAATCGCTAAATCACTTTTTGCTTTAGCATAGAGCAATGCAACTTCAATATAGGGGTCGTAATAATTGGGGTCAACTTCTATGGCAGTTTGATAACTAGATGCTGATAAGGCTGTGTCACCTATTTCCTTGTAGATTCGACCTTTTAGATAGTAGGCTTCTGAAAGCTGATCGTTTTGTTGAAGTCCTTGATTCAATTGTTGTATTGCGTTTTCGTAGTTGCGAAGATGGATATTCATTGTTGCTAAACGCAGCAGGCACGAAGTGTTAGTCGGATCTGTTTCAACACATTTTTTGTAGTCATTCAACGCAGCTTCGAAATTTTGACTTTCATAATAAAGCTCACCACGCTCTAAATAAATGTCGGCACGTGTTGAGTCAATCGAAAGGGCTGCGTCTAAATCATTCAAGGCGTTGAAATCATTTCCTTGTTTCCAGTGATAACGTCCGCGCTCTAGAAAAACATCTGGATTTGAAGGGGACTCAATGATTTGATTGTTCAGATACGAAAGCATCGTGTCTGTTTGACTCACCAGCGTTGTTGATTCCGCTTTTTCCTGTTGAGCAACCTCAGGAGAGTTGTCACAAGCTAAAAGCACAAGCGATGCTAGAATTGGAATGAGAAGATACTTCATAGATACAGCTATAAACGAATGCAAAATAAAAAAGCCCAGTACAATGACTGGGCTTTTCGGAACAAAAGAATGATTATTTTCTCAATTCTGCTTTAATTTTTTCCTCTAACTCATCCATCAACTCTGGATTGTCAATCAGAAGTGACTTAACAGCATCGCGTCCTTGACCAAGTTTCGTGTCTCCATAAGAGAACCACGATCCACTTTTCTTGATGATGTTGAGTTCAACGCCGATATCAATGATTTCGCCTGTTTTAGAAATACCAGTTCCATACATAATATCGAACTCAGCTTTTTGGAAAGGAGGAGCTACTTTATTCTTCACCACCTTCACTTTCGTTCTGTTTCCAATCACTTTGTCGCCATCTTTTATCTGAGAAGATCGTCGAATGTCGATGCGAACTGATGAGTAGAATTTCAACGCGTTACCACCGGTTGTTGTTTCAGGGTTCCCGAACATCACTCCAATTTTCTCTCTCAATTGGTTGATGAAGATGCAGCAACATCCAGTTTTACTGATAGTAGAGGTCAACTTTCGAAGTGCCTTTGACATCAATCTTGCCTGAAGGCCAACTTGTGAATCAGCCATTTCACCTTCGATTTCAGCTCTAGGTGTCAGTGCCGCTACAGAGTCAATTACAATGAGGTCAATTGCTCCAGAACGAATAAGGTTCTCGGTGATTTCGAGTGCTTGTTCGCCATTGTCTGGTTGCGAAATCAACAAGTCTTCCGTTTTTACACCGAGGTGCTCGGCATAAAACTTGTCGAATGCGTGCTCTGCATCTACAAATGCGCAAATACCACCTTGTTTTTGTGCCTCAGCAATTGCATGAATGGCAAGTGTTGTTTTACCTGAAGACTCAGGTCCGTAGATTTCAACTACTCTTCCTTTAGGGAAACCACCTATGCCCAATGCAAGGTCAATTGTCAATGAACCCGAAGGGATGACTTCAATTTGTTCAACTGCATCATCTCCAAGTTTCATGACAGCCCCTTTTCCGTAGGTCTTCTCCAACTTGTCTAGCG
>CAYGUR010000255.1:0-5016 GCA_964353035.1 uncultured Comamonadaceae bacterium
GCTTTTTGGGGCCTTCCAAACTCCCCTAGAAAAGGCGCGACTATAACAGAGCTTGTGTTCGTTCCAAATCACGTAGAAGACGGATTGTACCTCTTAAACCTCCAAACAGCACCCTTTGTAAACGACGCAACGCCCAGCAGGCCTGTGATCTACAAAGCAGAGCCTGTATAGCGTGGTAAACGAACCTTAAAGCACGTTCCTTTGTTCTGAGAGGTGGCGAAGCTGATGTCGCCTTGCGCTTGATGGATGATGTTCTGAACCATTGCCAGGCCTAGTCCAGTACCTGTAGACTTTGTGGTAAAGTTCGGTTCAAAAATCTTCGACCTCATTTCCTCTGGAATACCACTGCCGTTATCACACACCTCTGCTACGATCTCAGACCCTTCTTCCGTCAGTCGAATCTGAATCACCCCTTCCGTTTCTTCCGGAATAGCCTGAATGGCATTGTTAACAAGGTTGTTGAACACGCGAATCATCTGGTCTTTGTCGGCGAAGACTAGCGCTTGTCCTTCGATGTGATTGTCATAGGTTATTTCAACTCCTTCCGTCTTGTCGAATAAATCAAAGCACTTGGAAATGACCTCATGCATGTTCACCGCTTCATTATGCGCCTTCGGCATCTTAGCGAAGTTGCTAAACTCACTTGCAATATTGGATAAAGCATCAATCTGCTCAATCATGGCGTCTCTAAAAGCGAACAGTTTCTCTTGGTACTTATCGTCTTTTCCGTCATAGGACCTGCTCAAGTGTTGCACACGCAATTTCATTGGAGTCAGTGGGTTTTTAATCTCATGCGCCACTTGCTTCGCCATTTCGCGCCAGGCACTTTCCCGCTCACTTCTTGCCAAGACCCCTGCAGAATGCTCTACCTCTTTCATCATTCGGTTGTATTCCTTCACTAGCGCCCCTATTTCATCATCGCTCTGCCACTCTAAAGGTTCGTTCGTTTTTCCGAGCTCAAGCGCTTGCATTCGCTTCCCAACCTTTTGCAGCGAAGAGGTGATGTAGTTTGACAGTACGAAGGCTAACAAACTGGCCCCCACAAACAGCAAAACATAGATTTGCGTCAACTGGCCTAGAAAGGACTTCAATTCCCCTTCGTCCACCTCTTTCTTATCGTACCTCACATTGGTGATGGCAATTGGCTTTCCCTCAATATCACGAAAGTACCAATAGGCCATAATGTAGGTGCCATGGTCAATGTCTTTGGCCATTTCAGCCCTAGAATTGCCCATCGACAGTTGCTTCATGACGGAATAGTCTATCTTTTGTGTAAAGCCCAGCTCATCGAAATCGGTTGTGCTGGAACTGATCAACAAATCTCCCCTGAGTGAATAGAAGTTGATGGCCAAACCATGCACATCCGCTAGTTCGCACACCTTATCTGAGAAAATGATGGGAACAGACTCTGTAGCAATGTATCCGCCATTGGTAGCAAGAAAGTACCGCATGCTCTCTTGTACAGCCATTTCCTTTCGGCTCAACCGAGATAGGTTGTACTCCTCTTCTTGATTCTTAAAATTGTAAAACGCTGTAATTCCGGTCACCACGAATGACAATAGAATCAGCGTCAGCATTGAGAAGTAAATGCGTTGACGGAGGGTTAAATGAAATGGAAATCTAGCCATGTGTTCGAAAGATACGCCATGCAATCCTATTCTAGCGTGCGACCATTACTACAAATATCATGCTAGTTTTAGTCAAAAAAAAAGCACCCACAGAAGGGTGCCTTTTAAAGTCTATTTCAATTCCTTTTATCCGTTCAGTGCTTCTGCACCACCCACGATTTCAAGGATTTCATTCGTAATTGCCGCTTGACGTGCTTTGTTGTAGCTTAATTTAAGCTCTTTCACCAAGTCGTTCGCGTTGTCAGTAGCTTTGTGCATGGCCGTCATTCGTGCTCCGTGCTCAGATGCATTACTATCTAGTAGCGCTTTGAACAATTGAACCTTTAATGAATTTGGAATGATGCGCTCAATGATGTCTTTTCGATTTGGTTCGAAGATGTAATCATTGGCTGTTGCAGGAACATCACCCTCTGTCTCTAAAGGAACTACAGGAAGCATTTGTTCTGTGCAAAGAATTTGAGTCGCCGCATTCTTGAATCGGTTGTAAACTATTACAACTTTGTCATATTCACCCGCTACAAACTGATCCATAATCGACTGTGCCACCTCAGAGGTTGCCTCGAATGTAAGATCTTCATAGATGGTAAACGGCTCGTCGCTAAACCCTTTGGTTGTGACAATACCAAGCTTTCTGAAAGCATCATTCGCCTTCTTTCCTAGCGCAAGAACTTTGACATCCATTCCGGCGTAATCAGAGGCAATCAATTGATTTACACGCTTAATTACGTTGTTATTGAATCCTCCGCACAAACCTCTATTGGAAGTGATGGCCACCATGAGCACTTTTTTCACTTCTCTTTCCACCGAATAAATTCCTTCTGATGAATCAAGACTAGAGCTCACATTGGCAAGAATGTCCTGCAGCTTTTCAGCATACGGACGCATACGAACAATTGCGTCTTGGGCACGGCGTAACTTCGCAGCAGATACCATTTTCATGGCCTGCGTGATTTGACTCGTTGATTGAACAGAGACAATTCTATTACGTACTTCTTTAAGCCCTCCTGCCATGATTACGCGTATTTAGCCGTCATTTCTTTACAAACACGCTCAAGCGTGTCAGTTACCTCATCGGTCAGTTTTCCTGCCTTCAACGTGTCAAGCACATCGCGGTGCTTGTTGCGCATAAAGCTCAAGTATTCCACTTCAAACTCTTTGACCTTGTTCACAGGAACTTTCGTAAGTAAACCTTTTGTTCCGCAGTAAATAATGGCAATTTGCTCTTCAACTCTCATTGGAGAGTTTTGTGCTTGCTTCAAGATTTCCACGTTACGTGCTCCCTTCTCAATAACCGCTTTTGTAGCATCATCAAGGTCAGAACCAAATTTCGCGAAAGCCTCAAGCTCACGGTACTGCGCTTGGTCAAGCTTCAATGTACCTGCAATCTTCTTCATCGATTTGATCTGAGCAGAACCTCCTACACGTGATACTGAGATACCTACGTTAATTGCAGGACGTACACCAGAAAGGAACAAGCTAGACTCAAGGAAAATCTGTCCGTCGGTAATCGAAATTACGTTGGTTGGGATGTAAGCCGAAACGTCTCCTGCTTGTGTTTCAATGATTGGCAATGCCGTCAATGATCCACCTCCTTTCACAATTCCTTTCAATGACTCTGGAAGGTCATTCATTTGTGCAGCAATCTCATCTGTAGCAATCACCTTTGCAGCGCGCTCAAGAAGACGGCTGTGAAGGTAGAATACGTCTCCAGGATAAGCCTCACGACCCGGAGGACGACGTAGAAGAAGAGACACCTCACGGTAAGCTACGGCTTGCTTAGACAAATCGTCAAATACAATCAACGCAGGATTACCTGTGTCACGGAAGAACTCACCAATTGCCGCTCCGGTAAACGGTGCGTAGAACTGAAGAGGTGCTGGGTCAGCAGCCGATGCAGAAACAACTACAGTGTAGTCAAGCGCTCCTGCGTCTTCCAATGTCTTAACGATTCCCGCTACCGTAGATCCTTTCTGACCAATGGCCACATAGATACAGTATACAGGCTCGCCTTTATCGTAGAATTCTTTTTGGTTGATGATGGTGTCAATCGCAACGGTAGTCTTACCTGTTTGACGGTCACCAATGATCAACTCACGCTGGCCTCTTCCTACTGGAATCATTGCGTCAATCGCTTTGATACCTGTTTGAAGTGGCTCATTTACTGGCTGACGATAGATAACCCCTGGCGCTTTGCGCTCGATTGGCATCTCATAGAGATCACCACCGATTGGTCCTTTACCATCAATTGGTTGTCCTAGTGTGTTTACAACACGTCCGAGAAGACCTTTTCCTGCTTGGATTGAGGCAATTTGTCCGGTACGCTTAACGCTAGCACCTTCCTTCAAATCACCTGACGCTCCGAGCAATACGGCTCCAACGTTATCTTCTTCGAGGTTAAGTGCGATTCCACGAACACCATTCTCAAATTCGATAAGCTCTCCTGATTGTACGTTCGACAATCCGTAGATACGGGCAATACCATCTCCAATCTGGAGAACGGTTCCTACCTCTTCTAGCTCAGCTTCAGACTTAATGCCTGAAAGCTGCTCTCTGAGAATTGCAGATACTTCTGCGGGTTTCAAATCAGCCATTGAATGACGTTTGGTGCATTCACAAAGAATGCGATTTTTAAATCTTTAGAGAGCAGACTCGTAGGACTTGTCAGTGAAGTTACGACGAAGCTTACGCAACTGTGAAGTTACCGAAGCGTCAATCATTTTGTCTTCAACCTTCAAGATGAATCCACCCACAATATTTGGGTCTATTACCTCTTCGACTTCTGCTGTGCCTTTGCTAATACCTTCCACCATCTTATTGATGGTAGCGCGGTCTGCGTCAGAAAGCTTAGTAGCAGTAATCACTTTAGCGGTAAGGATGCCTTTGCCTTGTTTCACAAGTTCAACAAAGCGAGCTGATACCTCCAAAAGAAGCGATTCACGGCCTTTTGAAGTTAAAATCCTTACGAACCCCTTTGACATTTCAGTGATGTGATCACCGAAGATGGCATCAAGGATTTTTTCTTTCTTGTCTGTGTTCACCACAGGACTTTGGAGCAATAGACGCAAGTCTTTGCTTTCTTCCAAAGTTGAAAGAATAAGATTCATGTCCTTCTCAACTGCGTCAATCTCATTGCGTTCTGCAGCAAGATTGATGAGTGATTTAGCATACCGTTGTGCAACTTTCGGATTGAGCATAATTCTTAGTTGAGATCAGTCTCTTCTAGTAATTTACCTACCAATTCTGTTTGCTTCTCATCGTTAGACAAGTTTGAGCGAAGAATCTTTTCTGCAATGTCAAGAGACAAAGAAGCAACGTGCGTTTTCAATTCCGCAAGTGCAGCATTCTTTTCATTGACAACCTCTTCGCGAGCATTCGCAACGATTTTGTC
>CAYGUR010000256.1:0-5013 GCA_964353035.1 uncultured Comamonadaceae bacterium
AAATTTACTGCAAAGATTTGCAACCTGAACGAGCTTGTCAATGAGCTCGTTCGACCCTATGTGATTCTGAGTAAAAAGAAAGGTTTGGATTTTAATTATGCGAAGAGTGATTCTAAAATTCTTGCATTGGTAGATCCGGTCATCTTAACACAAATCATTTCAAACTTGTTGAGCAATGCCATCAAATACACGCCAGAAGGTTCTATTTCTGTGAGTTTGGATGTGATGGAAGATGATCCAGAAAGTGGGTGTTTAACCATTCTTGACACAGGTATCGGCATGGAAAGTGACTTTGCAGCACGTTTGTTCGAACCATATACACGTGAAGAACGGCAAGAAGTGCATCAAAGTGAAGGACATGGCTTAGGGCTGAACATCGCCTACCAATACATTAAAATGTTAGGTTGGGACATCGAAGTGTCTTCCATAAAAGGAAATGGGAGTGAATTCAAAGTGTGCTTCCCTTTATTCGATAATCAAGAAGTCACGAGTATTGACGACTAATTCACTGTAATCAAAGTGTCTTTTGGCGGGATGATTACACCTATTGGAGATAAGTCCAATCCGAACTTTTTCCCGAGTTGAACAACCGCTTCAACACTGTCTGGAGCCACAGAAACCAATAGCCCACCGCTCGTTTGAGGATCGCACAGTAGGTCTCTCAAAAATCCAGCTTCCATTTTGACATGTTGCCCATAACTGGCATAATTACGCTTGGTTCCTCCCGGAACAGCGCCTTGTTGATGGTAGCGCTCCAAAGCGCCAGGAAGAAGCTGAGGAATTTGATCTGCCTGAATTTCGGCACTCACCTTCGCGCCTTGGCACATCTCAACCAAATGACCAAGCAAGCCAAAGCCTGTGACATCTGTCATGGCATTTACGCCGTCAATCTTCGCCAAATTTTGACCAATCTTATTGAGTGTTTGCATGCTTTTTACAGCAACAGCAACATCATCTGCTGAGGCAAGACTTCGTTTTTGCGCCGTTGTAATCATACCAACACCAACGGCTTTCGTTAAGAATAAGGTGTCTCCCGCTTGGGCACCCCCATTCTTTTTTAACTCTGAAATGGAGACTCTTCCTGTTACAGCAAGGCCGAAGATGGGCTCAGGACAGTCAATTGAATGTCCGCCAGCAAGTGGAATCCCCGCTTCTTCGCAAATCGCCCTTCCGCCCTCAAGCACCTCACCAGCAATTGCAGGGTCCAATTTGTCAATGGGCCAACCTAAAATGGCAATGGCCATCAAGGGTGTTCCCCCCATGGCATAGATGTCGCTGATGGCATTGGTTGCAGCAATTCGTCCGAAAGAATTTGGATCATCAACAATGGGCATAAAGAAGTCAGTGGTACTAACAATGGCCGTTCCATCTCCTAAATCCATCACCGCTGCATCATCCTTCGAGTCATTTCCAACCAGCAATTGCGCGTTCGGACCTTGTTTCCCCACCTTTGTAAGGATGGAATCAAGCACCGCAGGAGATAATTTACATCCGCAACCTGCCCCATGACTGTACTGTGTTAATCTCACTACTTCTTTCTGATCCATGTTTCTTGCTTTGACAGCAGATAGTCTGCTATTTCTTCATGTGATTTTCCTTTCATGTCTAATCGCGTCAACAAACCTGTATCGCGTTTAGACAGTCCGTGCTCGTAAGTTTTGTCATAATACGCCAAACCGATCTTCGCCGCCGCAACCAAGTCGCCAGAATCAACAGCTTCCTGCGCTGCTTGGACGTTTTGGCCCCCAAGCCGACGTTCAATTTTTGAAAATCCTATTTTTAATTTTGTGCGATCAATTTTGCCATAATCCTCGGCAAGGAAGGTTGCCCGCTCGTCTCTGCTGCGCTCAATGGCCATCACCGGTGAGCTTCTCAATCTGCGGTAAAACTCTTCTGGCAACCATACATTTCCAATTGTTCTGCTCTCATCTTCGACCCAGATTGGACGTGAAAAATCGAATCGTCGAAAGTGTTCGCCAATGGAATTGATAAACTGTTCTATTTCGGGTTGTTCATCTTCATAGAGGTTGCCGAAGGCTGAGCCCTTGTGCTTCGCCAAGCCTTCCAAATCTAACACCTGTGCGCCTTTTGAACGCATGATGTGTAAAATGTGGGTTTTAGCGCTACCGGTATATCCGCCGAGGACTAAGAGCTTGCCTTCGCCAATGAGTTTGTTGCTCAAATAGGTTCGGTATGCCTTGTAACCACCTTGCAGCAAGTGCACCGTCATTCCTGCCGTGGTCAATAACCAAGCAAGGGAGTTGGAGCGCATTCCTCCACGCCAGCAATAGATGAAAATGGTTTTTTTATCTGCTAAAGACCTTGCCTCCGTGACCAGGGTAGAAAGTCTTGGTCCAATCATCTCAAGACCGCGTTGAATGGCCTGCTCTTTTCCTTCCTGCTTGTAAACCGTTCCTACAATGGAGTGCTCTTCATCTGAAAAAAGAGGAAAATTGATGGCTCCGGGTAGATGTCCTTTGGAAAATTCTCCTGGAGACCGCACGTCGAAAAGAACGCCTTGCTCAGTCTGTTCAAGAAATTTTTCAGGGGACATCGTCATGCAACAAAGATAGCATTTGAAGTCTGCACTTGAGTGAGGTCGAAGTTGAAATTCCTTCGCTCTACTTATTACTGCGCAAAGCTGAATACGTTTCTTAAGACGAAGAAGAGAAGTACTATGGCGAGGATCACCCAGATTGACTTCGGTCCCATCAATCGCTTTCGCCACTTTTGAGACCAGGCTGCTTGCGGACGGATGCGGTCAACCCAAATAGCGAAGAGCAGGTAGGGGATAGAAAGCACCAACAGCGGATTGAACATAAAAGCTTTTTTCACATTCAGATGAAGCAACTGGTGGATGGCGCGCTGAGAGCCACATCCCGGACAGTCCAATCCGGTAGCTGATTTGAGTGGACAAGCAGGGAAGAAGGAGGCTTCGCTGGGGTCAAAGGCGAAAAAGATACCTAATGCCACCAGTCCGAAGACCACCAATCCGATGTAAACAAGTCTATTTTTAGAGTGCACCTGATGCAAATGGGATGATTATGCCAAAAAGGAATCCAATCACTGCTGAAACAATTCCAAGCACAAAGCTAATCATTGTCCATTTCTTGGCCTCTTCTGCCGCTTTTTGCGCTCCTGCTACATCGCCTGAATAGAATTTCGATTCTACCTTCGCTGCGAAAACAATTCCTGCAATACCGAAAGGCAAACAGCAGAAAATAGTGACCAAGATAGATTCTACCAGCCAGTTTTTTGGTGGGGTTAGACCTTGAGTTGATGCGTGAGATGTGTTTTGGTTGTATTCGTTCATGTTGTGTGGTTTGCCAATGAAACTACACAATGAAAGTCCTGTATGCATTCAAATTTGGGCAAACGGTCAACAAAAAGGGCTGAACGTTCTTGAAATAGGGGGTGAGCAGTGAAGGGTTATTCTTCAGGTCTTTCAATTCTCAATGCGTGGTAAACAGCAAAGTGGAGAATGGTGGCGTGGTCTTCCTCAGGAAGCGGATGGAAGGTCAAACTGTAAGGTTGATTGGGCGAATTCTTCAGCGCATTTACTAATTTATCAGCCACTTCGTGCATCACAGGGTGCTCTGTTCCTAACGAAATGAAAATACGGTCAACATCGTAGACTTTCGCGTTCAGCAGATCTTCAGCTTGATTGACCAAATGTTCCTTGTCCCACCACAAAGACGGACTAACAATCACGTATTCATCAAAAAGCTCAGGCTGCAGGAGGAGGACTTCAGTCGCCAACAATCCACCCATCGACTGTCCGATAATGCTGCGTTCCCCATTGGTGTTGTAGTGCTCCTCAATGAAGGGAAAGGTTTCGTTCTTTAGAAAACGGATGAAAGCTGCAGAACCGCCCGATGTAGGCAATGATTCTAAATCTTCGGGGTCAGAAGAAGGATAACTAAAATCTCTGTAGCGGTCTACATTCGCTATTCCCACCAGAATAGCGGGCTCCATGATTTCGTACATGTGCATGAATTGAAACAGTCCGGCAATGTGCAGGAAATCTTCGCCAATGGTCCCGTCCAAGAGATAAATGACCTTGTAGGTTTGAGCAGAATCAGGCGAATATCCTTCGGGAAGGTAGACATTCAAGGTTCGCTCTTCTTGGAGTTCGGCAGATTGAAATGTGTGGGTGTCTCCAATTGTAATTTGCGCCATTGTAGACGTTCCGCAGAAGACAAGGAGTAGGAGGGTGGTAAATCTAAAAATGTGCATGGCACGAAGATAACAGTTCTGTTTTCGACTTAGACCTCTTCGCCAAAAAGCTACCTAAACAATATCCAATGCATACTTTTGAAGCAATCCGTCTAGCTGTTCCTTTTCGAACTTCGCCTTTCGCAGCTTATTTAATTCAGGATCAATGTTGAAGCTAGCTGCTTCGCGAAAATCAGCATTGATTAAAATGGTGTTTTCAAAGTGAGCTCCAGAGAGGTTGCTTCCGGTAAAAATGCCACCAGATAGATCTGTGTCGGTGAAATCGGTGTCAATCAACCTGCAATGTTTGAACGCCGTGTTTGGGATTTCTAAGTTATTGAACACGCAATAGTCCAAGGCGCACAACTCAAATTCCAATTCAAGTAGAAAGGGATTGCACGATGAGAAATCAAGTCCAATCATTTTGGAATTGCGAAATTCTGCTCCGCGAAAGGCAACACCTTTGAGTTTGGCATTGCTAAAGTCACATTCGATGAATTCACAGTTGATAAAAACTGTTTTATTGAATACGGCATCTGTGAAAGTGCACGATTGAAACGTACAATTTTCAAACTCTACGTTCGCCAGAGATGCATCTTCGAATTTCTTAGAACGAAAGTCTTGATCCAAGTGAAGTTGATTGCTCATAGGCTAAAGTTAAGGGATGAGCGGCAACGAAAAAAGTGTTGAAAGAAAAAGAGTGAATGCTGGATTCAGTCACTCTTGGATACTTGTGATCCCACAGGGACTCGAACCCCGAACCTGCACATTAGAAGTGTGCTGCTCTAGCCAGTTGAG
>CAYGUR010000257.1:0-4981 GCA_964353035.1 uncultured Comamonadaceae bacterium
TTGCAATAGATTTTCTTCACCTCCGTAGCAAGCACTAAGGTGTTCTTGAAGTTCGAAGTGATGAATTGTAGATTGTATCCCCGTCCGAAAAAGGTGTCATTGATGGCTGAAGTGGTATCAATGTCATTTGGGAGGTCAATCTTCCCTAGTTCGTTTTTCCAAGCATCAGCGCTAACCCCAAAGCGTTCATTGTCAATTCGCTCGGTACCCGTATTAAAAACAGGTACTTCGCGTTCCCACCGAACGTAGTTATAGGAGTGCATGTCATAGACTACACATCCTTCAAAAAGCTCTTCGATTTTAGAAATGAGCGCCTTGGTAACACGGTAATATTGATCGTGCTTTTTTACACTTCGTGAGCGCTCTGCTTTGGTGAGCGGACGTTTCCACACTTTGTTTCCCCAAGCAACATCATAGATGCAGTCTTCAGGAGAGCGGTTTAGGTCGTACTCAAACCGACTGTCATTTCCAACCAAAACAATGGGCATCGAAGAGATGAAGGCTCCAGTGTAAGGATCTTCTTCGTACCACCTGTCATAGTCTGAAAGGAGTGTTTTAAGTTTTAATTCGTCCCGAAATCGATGTCCGTCATGGATAGCCGTGCAGACATAAGGAACATACTCATTGATGGAGATTCTAAATCCACCATCCATACTCTCCGCTTGAAAGGTAACGCCTTGTTCAATTCTGCGGATGATTTCATCAACCGGAAGTTTACGCATTTCTTAGAGCTTGTCTAAATTCTTCACGTCGGCTTGTAGCAGAGCTTTTTAAGAGCACTTGGTCATCGCAGTAATCGATGATTTGCTCTTGCAATTTCACTTTGTTCAACTTGTTGATGTAGGTAATTCCACCCGGACTCAACACGTTCACTTCAATCAGTTTTTCACCAATCAAATCTAACCCAACAAAGAACAGTCCGTCTCTAACAAGCTTGTTTCCAATGATTTTGCACAAGCGTTTTTCGTTTTTCGTCAAAACGTGCTTCGCAATGGTCCCACCGGCAGAAACATTAGAGCGCGCATCGCCTTGAGCAGGCACTCTTCGCATCGCTCCAATGGGTTCTCCATGAAGCATAAGAACACGAACATCTCCCAACTCTGCTCCTTCCACGTAGTCTTGAATGATGACGTAATTCGTTTCACCATCCTTTCCGTCAATGTAGAAGTCAAGCAACGAATTCGTGTTCGAGCGCGCGTCTTTTTCAAGCACAATTACACCGCTTCCGCCATAACCATTTAAGGGCTTCATGATCATCTTTTGTGATTCACTTTCGCGAATGACCTTCTTTAGGTATTCCTTGTTTTTCGAAACGTGTGTAGCAGGAATAATTTCGTTCTTCGGATCGTAAAAAGCGGCGGTGTACAGTTTGTTATTTGCTTCGCGAAGCCCTTCAACATTGTTGATGATGAACACATCGTTCTTCACACTGTCCAAAAAGTTCAATACCAAATTGTCCAAAGGTGGATTCGCGCGCATGAAAATCACGTCGAAACTTGCCAATGGAACCATTTTTTCTTCGAACTCTGCTTGCTTGTAGAAAGTAGTAACAGACTTAGACGTCTTCTCTTTCTTCTTTAAAATCTTCACAAATCCCTGCGCTAGGCAATCACGCACGGTCAAATTTGCGGCAGTAGTGACTCCAAGGGTATAGCCTCTTAATGCAACCTCATGAAGAAGTCTCAGTGAACTGTCAGATTCTGGGACAATTCGTTCCCATGGGTACATTATAAATAGGTAATTCATGCTTTCGTGGTTTTACGCGTGTGAAATTAAGTCAATTCTTTCTTCTATCGTTGTTCTTTCAGGCAGAATAACATACGGTTTATACTCGAAAAAGATTTGAGACAATCAAATTGATGGATTAACTTGTGACTTCTTAATCCTACATCCATGAACCGAATTCTAAGTACACTAGTAGTTTTATTGCTTGCCAGCACAACGTCTTTTGCAGATCCTGGCGATACCACAGTAGTTCAAACCTTCACTTTTGAAGAGCAAAACAATCCTGATGCGGCCTATGATAGCCCAGGAAGAAGGTGGTTCGAGTTTCCTGATGATGGAACATCGTACCAGAAAATTTTAATGTACTACACCTTGAAGTGCTTTGAAGACGGCACTGCTGGTGGACTAGGTTTCCCATGTGGTGAGTGGGACTATTTGACCTACAATTACTTATTTGAACACACAGGAGACTTGGATTCAAACCTATTGAGCCATCCGTATTATTTATTGAACGGTGCTGATTTTGATACGGCTGATCTGATTGGTGATCCACAATTCAATACCATTCAATATGAGATGTACGAATCTACTGTGGTGTCAGAAGAAAACACTTTTTCAGGAGACCTCTTTGGTGATGGATCAGTTTCCAATCAGCCACTAGCCACGGATGAAATGAACGCTCGTTTCCAGTTTTTGTATACGGCAGATGAGCTTTCAAGTGCTGGCCTCACAGCGGGAAACATTTCCAAACTGACCTTGAGTTTGAACGCACAGTTTGACAGTGCAGATTTGTTGCGAATCAAATTGGGCTCAACAAGCGAGACTGAATTGTTGTCGCTGTTTGATGGTGAATTAATGCAAGTGTATTCAAATGCATTCACCCCTGATGCACAAGGCTCATATGAATTTTTGTTCTACGCGCCCTATTCTTGGGATGGCGAAAGCTCAATTGTTGTGGAGTTGTCTGCGCACAATGCAACAGCGGGGACTGCCACAGATGTGAATGGTCAGACCATTTCAAATAAAGCAATTGCTGCTGCAGGTGCTAATAACTACATGCGTTTTAACGATGTAGATAAGGTAATTGTGCCTGAAGCTGTTTTCGAAACGTTAGACGAACAGGTAACTGTTGCTTTTTGGGTGAATGGAGATGCAGACGCACAGCCGCTAAACAGCACCGTTTTTGAAGGCGTGAATTCAGCCAATGCTCGTGTGTTGAATTCGCACTTACCTTGGGGCAATGGACGCGTTTACTGGGATGCAGGTGATGATGGTGGCTATGACAGAATTGATAAGCAAGCGAGCGCTTCTGAGTATGAAGGACAGTGGAATCACTACGCTTTCACGAAGAACACTGCCACTGGAATTATGAATATCTACCTCAATGGTGAGCTCTGGCATACGGGCGAAGACAAAGACAACTCACTTGCTGGAATTGTGAATTTTAGCATTGGTGGAGCAGCAGGATGGAGCAATTTCTATCGAGGTAGTGTAGATGAATTTCAAGTGTGGGATGTGGAGTTGGACGAAGCGACCATTGCTGAATGGATGTTAAAACGCGTGGATGATTCGCACCCGAATTGGAATAACCTTCGCGCGTATTACAACTTCGATGAAAACAACCAGTCGTATGTGTTAGACAACGGACCGAATGGATTCGATGCGTATCCACAAGGGGCGCCAGAACGAGTGGCCTACAATGC
Source organism: uncultured Comamonadaceae bacterium (assembly GCA_964353035.1). GTDB lineage: Bacteria > Bacteroidota > Bacteroidia > Flavobacteriales_D > Sanyastnellaceae > JAQWQB01. The sequence continues at coordinate 3,429 of CAYGUR010000257.1, forward strand.
TGATGACCTCTTTTTGGACGCTGAAGCAGTAGATTTTCGTCCGCAAATGACACTTCAACAAGGAGATGTAGTACTAGAGAATGTGCTTACAACTTATGATGTGTTGGTGGAAGTACCGCCAGTAATCTTGTCTACTTGGGAAGTTGTTGGAAATGGGGTAGAGTTGATTGATCTCCAGTTTTTCTGGGAGGAAGGAGAGACGTTTACGTATGACGAAGACGGAAATGAACTAGACAGCACACCAATCACAGGTGACCTAACGACTTTTACGAATGATGACCTAAGCTACTACAGTGCACCTTTTGAAGTGGTGAATAGATTTGAATTGGGACGCTTTATAACGCCGTATGGAATCAATCTTGACCTTGAAGAAGGTTGGACATGGGTCTTTGATGTGACTGACTATGAGCCGCTACTTCATGGCGATGTGGAGCTAGAGGCGGGGAATTGGCAAGAACTTCTAGACATGAAATTTTTGTTCATCGAAGGAACGCCTCCAAGAGAGGTGAAACGTGTTGATGCCTTCTGGAAAGGGACTTACAATTTGAACTCTTTTGATGACAATGTCACGAACCACACCTTCGAAGTGCAAGAAGGAGAAGAGATGTTTAGGTTGAAGACAAGAGCTTCAGGACATGGCTTTGGGTCAGGAAACAATTGCGGTGAGTTTTGTTTCAACACCCATTCTGTTGAGGTCAATGACGAAACACAATGGAGCTGGGAAATCATGCAGGAGTGCGCAGATAATCCCTTGTATCCACAAGGAGGAACATGGATATATGACCGCGCAGGATGGTGTCCAGGAGCACCTGTTGCTACGCAAGATTTAGAGTTGACTCCACTTGTAAGCGGACAAGAATCATTCACTGTTGACTACAACATTGATTACGATCCCGACGGAAACTATAGGTTTGAAGGACAAATCATTGCCTACGGTCCAGCGAACTTTACGAATGATGTGGAAATCAACGATATCATTGCGCCAAGTAACTGGAGAATCAAAAGCAGAATCAACCCAATTTGTGACAACCCAGTTATTCAAATTCGAAACAACGGATCTGAGCCGCTCACTTCTTGTGAGATTACTTACGGGATAGGAACAGATTTACAAACCATCACATGGACAGGTAACTTAGGTTTCCTTGAGACGGAAGACGTTGTCTTGACCTATGATTCCCCCATCTTGTGGGAAGGTGATGACGAAATGGAAATGACCTTTCATGCCTCAGTTGACAGTCCGAATGCGGGAACAGATGAAAATCCATCGAACAACGCTACAAGCTCCAAGTTTGTGCGTCCACCAACCTACACCTACGGAACCGGTGAAGACGATGACAACAGGCTGATCATCTGGATTCAAACCAACGGAGCACCATGGGAGTCCAGTGCTGAAATTGAGGACGCCAATGGAACAATTGTTTGGTCAAGGGACGATTACAATCAGGCAAGCACCAACTACCGAGATACCATCCAACTGAATGCCGGTTGCTATACGTTTCATTTGTATGACAGCGGTGATGATGGCTTGAGTTTCTTCGCCAACAATGATGGAA
>CAYGUR010000258.1:0-4978 GCA_964353035.1 uncultured Comamonadaceae bacterium
TCATTGTCACATCCAACCATGGGAAGAGTAAGATGATTTGATTGGGTTGAGGTTTATTTTCTTTGCTCAAATACATGGCAAACCCAAGCGCGAGGCCTCCACCAGATGAGTCACCCATCAAGTCAATGTTTTCTGGTAAGTGTTCTTTAAGTAATTCCTGGTACACCTGACTAACAAGATCTAAAGCATTTTCACAATTTGAACTTGGAGCCAACGGATAATCCGGCACAACTATAGTTGCATTTGTTTTGAGGAGAAGTTCTTCTACAAACTTCCAGTGGTACTTTTTTAGTGTAGAAACATACACTCCACCATGCAAATACAGAACAACCTTGTCAGAACCATTTTCTTTGGGTTTGATTTTCCAAACTTTTCTATTGTTTACAACAGATTCCTGAACGTTATACTTTTTGTACATGGATTTTGAAACGGGAGTAGGAGCTTCAGTTGATGAACTTTGATTTACCTTTTTAAGTATGTCGCTACCCTTTTTTACACCAAAGAGAGAGGACATGTTTTGAATCATCTTGGAGGTAAAACTTGCCTTTTCTGAGTGAATGTAGGTGATTGTTGAATCCATTGCTGTTTGACCTTTTGTCATAGTTGCAGAAAATGTAAATAGGATTGATATGAATAGAGATGAGCAATATTTTTTCATTGTGCTGAATTTATAGTTGTTCGTAAAAGGGGCTGAAGTCTGAATTGTTACAGTTAGAAAATTCTAATGAAGTAAAACGTTCGGTATAAGAACAGTTGTGCCGTTTGGCTCATGACAGAGCAAGAGAAAAACAGCTCTTCGGAAGTCAACTGTAAGTCGTGGAGATAACCGGTCTAAATTGTTTTACACTTTGTTGCGCAGGTTGTTCATTCTTTTTCATTCAACCACTGCTTCCATTGACATCTTTCTACCACCAAAATCGATGTCCTGTCTAAGAATCTTTCTGGTTGTCTTGTCGATATAAAAGATACTTGTCGCAGAATTATTTGCGATTTCATCTGTAGTTTTAACTTTCCAGACTTCGGTATCCTCGCCCTTGTAATTTAATGTAGATTCTTCAGTGTCTTTTATCGTTGCCGTAATTACCCCAATATGAGATTTTGGATTGTAGTCAAAAATTGAAATGATACTCGAGTAACCACTCTTCAACGGAAGTAGCCTAATCAATTGGGGATAAAAATTGCTGTCAAAAAAGGATTTCTCGGACTCTTCCATTATTTGTGTTCTAGTTCCTGTTTGTTGATCCAAATAATGACCTGTTATCTTGTTCTCGAATTTTAAAACCAGTTCTCTCTCTTGATTGTTTGAGGAGTGATATAGGGGTTCGAAATTTGTTGATCGAACTACGGTGCTGTCTACCCATTTTGTGGGTGATTGTGTCAGTTCGACTGTGGTTATCAAGTATATTTTCTCTTTTGTTTTCTGTATTTTGGTCTCCACAGTTCCTATAAGAATTTTGAGCGTATCTTTCAGTATAAACCAGTGCATCTTGGAAGTCTCGGATTTGAGAAGAGTTTTATTTGCTGGGTTGTTTGCAGGACTTAGATCTTCTTGACCGAATGCGTGTATTGAAAAAGAAACAGCAAAAAGCAGCAGGACTGTTGTATTTCTTATTGATTTCATGCGTTGTATGAACTTTAATTGGTTATTGATGTGCTTCCTTAAGTTGATCTAAAGAATAATTCCAATGAAATTCTAGATCAGTTCAACTTGAGATAAGCCCTACTAGGATTATAGGCGTGAAGGTGATTTTCCTCTTAAAGTGATAAGTTGTTTGGATTTAGTTGGTAGTCTCTTTTCGAATGTCTTGCAGACCGTTTTTCAAAAAATTGATTACCATGGGTCTAATCAGCCATACAGGCACTCCTTTCGGGTCGAATTGCACGCTGTTAGTCGCTCGGCAAGAGTTGCCAGAAGTTGGAGCGAAACTCCAAGAACCTCTAAACGTTTCCACTCGATTGAACTTTTTAGAAGGTTGAATTTGACTTTCATCCCATGCTTCACGCCATGTTACTCCTGTGCTTCCATTATCATGATTGAAAAAGAGATACATAACACTCATTTCTGTGTCTTTCAATGGGAAAGGCTCGTGGTGAATGACGTAGGTTAAGAGACTATCGTTCGAATCACTCGCGATTTCATAGGTTGGAAACTTCTTGTTGTTCAAGTCAGTAGATTGATTGAGGATGTCTTGCCTAAAGGCTGCAACGCAAGCTTTTGGAGCTGCTTCTATATCTCCTTCAATCTTAAATTCTGAAAAGTTAGTTCCTTTTACTTTTCTCGAATAAATAGTCCATTCATTTTCATCTTTATCTGGACTACTCTTTATTTCATCCCATTGATATTCACTCCATTCTTTATAGCTTTTGTGCCTTAGTCGGTTGATTCTATTGGAGGAGCAACTGCTTAAAACGGAGAAGGCCAATACGATACATGTGAGTTTTAAAATGCGCTTTTCGTCCACATGTTTGGCTAAGCGATTTTTTAGAAAATGGTTCATAAAAATGAAAGATTTGACAGAATTATTTTTTTCTGTGCAAATCTCGAAGTATGAACCACGCTTTTCATTGACTTGAGTTAAGAAATCAAACTGCAGCCAATTCTTTCGACTAAAAGAGAGAAATAGATTAGTTGAATAATCGTTTACGGATGCGACTCAGGGATTCCGGTTTTATTCCCAAATAACTGGCGATGAGGTACTGTGGCACTCGGTTCAGAAGTTCTGGAGATGTTTTTTGTAGGTTTTGGTAGCGTTCCTCCGGAGTCAGTTTGATGAACTCATCGTACTTCATTCTTTGATTTGCCAATTGATCTTCCATAATACTGGAACCCAAAGCAGCCATCCTGGGTAGTTTTCTAAGAAGTTCCGCATTTCTCTCAGGGGTACCAATGGAAATAATAGAATCTTCCAAACATTCTAGAATATACTTTGAGGGCTCTTTAGTTGTGTAACTTACTGGAGTTATGGGCTGCTTTTCAGTAAAGAACTCAGTAACTTTTACTTGTCCATCAACCAAATAGTAGCTACAGACGCACCCCTTAAGAACAAAAAAACACTCTTTCGCTACCTCTCCTTCGGATAATAGAATAGTTCCTTTTTTATACGTTCGGATGACGTTTTGATTTGAAAGAATAGCTATTTCTTCTTTCGTGAGAACGATGTACTGGGATAAAAATTCAACTATTGGGTTATTCATTTTATGTCTGGTTGATTCACATAATGTATTGTGACGCTGCATGTAACCGTTCGTCCGCGTGTAATACACACCTCGTGTGGCAAGTACATTTTTTACTACCGAAAAGGTAGCAATTATCCGAATAGTGTTAGCGAAGCTTTTTGCAATCGGTTTTCGTCGGGCTGCGCCAGGCGGTAACCGGTTGAGCACATTGGTTTCCAATATCGTTTTGAATGGGGTGATCAGCTGCGAAAACTGTTGCGAGAAGTGAGCGGGTTGGCGACAGGGTATGCGGCACAACGGTTTGGCTATGCGCAGTATCCCGAAGGGTATTGCGTATAGGTGTTGTGTATGCCCAGCATGAACATCTTATGCTAGTTAAAACTAGTTCATTAATCTAGAGGGTGCAAGTCCCTTACTGATGCGGGTGAGGCTTTGAACTTTTAGCAGGTAGCTAGGTTGCTACTCTTAGAAAGGATCTTGCGCGGCTCACGGCCGTCTACTTGATTGCGCGTTCCCTTTTCTTTTTATTAGTTTGGAGAATTTAGACCGAGTCTGTTTCCTTCCGGATCTAAGAACAGGGCAAAAAATCCACTTTCATCTGCGTGAGGGGTTTTTGGGACGATGATTTTACCACCGTTTTTTTCCACTTTATCAAGTATGGTTTGAAGATTATCTCCGCCGTTTAAATAGATGATTGGCCCATCTGCTGAAGGTGTGGAGTCATCTGCTTTCATTATAACTCCAGTTACTATTTGTTCTTCGTATGGAAATATTCCCATTTCCATGCCTTGCATTTCCATCCTCTCAATCTTAATGTCCAAAATGGCTTGATAGAAATTTACAGCTCGTGAAATATCCGTTGCTGGAATTTCAAAAAGGGAAACGAAACTATTCATATCATCTATTTTTTCTGAAGTCAACTCGTGCTCTTGTGATTCTGAAATGGGGGTGGTCTGACTGGTACAAGCCATGCAGCTGAAGATAAACAGAATGTGGGCACTTTTAATTATTCTTTTCACTTGTCTTGATTAATTTGATTGTTCAAAAGTATACCCTATTGACGGATTGAAATTGTAAAAATGCGACACTCAGTTTACTTGTAGAAAATGGCTGAAAGTGTTAAGTTCTCACTCTCTAAAAACGCTTTGGGATTCGCTCCTGTAAATTCCTTAAAATCTTTAATGAAGTGCGCTTGGTCATAGTATTCACTGCCGTAAGCGATATTGGTCAGGCTCTCTTTCTCCTTGTTAATAAGCATTTTTAGCGCGGTTTGTAGTCTAATGACTTTACCTAATTGCTTTGGACTTACTCCAATTTGTTTTTCAAACCTTCGCTCGAGCTGTCTTCTTTTGGACAAGTCTCCTTTAAGAATGGTTTTTATGGATGCATTTCCGTTGCTTGCTATGAGAGCATCAACTGTTGATGTCACGATACTGTCAACAATAGATTTTTCGGTAATCCTTTCTATGAGAAATCCCTCTATAATCTTTATACGTTCTAGACTGTCTTTCGCCTGGATTATTTTTTGCTCTAATTCTCTGGCTACATGATCTTCAAATAATGATTCTAAGGGGGTCTCTATATTCGCTAAGTTCTTGATTGGTTCAGTGACGAAATTGGTGAATCCATAAGGGTAAAAGCGGATGGAAAATGTATTGACATATCCTGTTGGCTCAATGTAAAAGGGCTCAATGATTTGTCCGAGCACCATTGCGCGTGGTTGAAGAATAAACTCATCTCCTGAAGTGTATCGCTATATATCGTCTCACAGAATAAAGGCCATCTCAATGCATCCATCAGG
>CAYGUR010000259.1:0-4977 GCA_964353035.1 uncultured Comamonadaceae bacterium
AAGATAGTGTAAGTTCTACACTATCTTCTTATTTTCGTTTTCTACATCTTTGTATTATGAAAAGACTTTTTCTCTTTAGCGCAATTGCTGTCCTTAGCGCTTGCGGACAGCCACCAGCGGAAAGCCCAACAACAGAAGCAAATCCTGTTAGTGAAACCTTTGAGTCTGAAGTGCTTGACCATGCAGATTGGTCCAAGAATGCAACGATTTACGAGGTTAACCTGCGTCAGCACACGGCAGAAGGTACCATTGCCGCTTTTAGAGATGATCTCCCACGACTAAAAAATCTTGGAGTAAAGATTTTGTGGATCATGCCCATTCAGCCAATTGGCTTGGAGAACAGGAAAGGTGGATTGGGGAGCTATTACTCTGTTAAAGACTATACAGCGGTAAACCCTGAATTTGGTTCCATGCAAGAGTTCAAGGATATGGTGACGGATGCACATGGAATGGGCATGAAAGTGATCATTGACTGGGTGGCAAATCACAGTGCGTTTGACAATAAATGGACGAAGGAGCATCCTGAATATTATCTATTGGACTCACTCGGAAACGTGCAGCCTCCGTTGAACACAGATTGGTATGATGTAGCTCAGCTGGACTACGAAAATAAAGACCTTTGGGAGGGGATGACCAATGCGATGTTGTTCTGGGTTCGCGAAGCGAAAATAGACGGATTCAGATGTGATGTCGCTGATATGGTTCCTACAGAATTCTGGGAGCAGGCGAGAATGAAGTTAGAAGAGGCCGATCCAGACATTTTTATGCTTGCTGAGGCAGAAAATCCGAAGCACCATGCCCGGGCATTTGACATGAGCTACAGTTGGGAGTTGATGCACATCATGAATGAAATTGCCAAGGGAGAAAAGAATTTGGCTGACCTTGAAACCTACATGGCGAAAGAAGATACCAACTTTGTTGAAAGTGCGTACCGCATGACGTTCATCACTAACCATGATGAAAACTCATGGAATGGGACTGTGTTTGATCGCTATGGTGATGGACACCTTGCGTTTGCAACACTCGCGTTTACCATCAATGGAATGCCGTTGATCTATTCTGGACAAGAAGCTGGACTTGATAAAGCGCTGGAGTTCTTTGAGAAAGACACCATTGAATGGGGCGAGTATAAATACCAAGACTTTTACACGCGTTTGATGAAAGTAAACATCGAAGAAGAAGCACTGTGGAACGGTCACTATGGGGGTGATTTCAAACGACTTCCTTCCAATGATGATGATAAAATCTTCGCCTTTATTCGTTCTAAAAATGAGAGCGAAGTCATCACCATTGTGAACCTTTCAAAGGAATCTGTTACGGTTACATTAAATGAGCAACTGGAGGGAGAATACAGTAGTATTTTTGACAACCTTGTGCTCTCTCAATTTACAAATGGAGAACTTGTTCTACCTGCATGGGGATACCAAGTTTTCACTAAATAACTTACGCAATGCGTATAGCTGTTATAGCACACAATGGCAAAAAGGCCGACATGGTTCAATTTTTAATGAACAACAAAGCCTTTTTTCTGGACAAAGACATTCACCTTGTAGCTACAGGAACAACCGGGCAGCACGCCATTGATGCTGGACTGGAAGTAGAGCGCGTTGCAAGTGGTCCTCTTGGAGGAGATGCACAAATTGCAGCTCAAATCACAGAAGGGACCGTGCAAATGGTACTTTTCTTCAGAGATCCTCTGGGGAAACACCCGCACGAAGTAGACATCAGTATGTTAATGCGTATTTGTGATGTGCACAACATTCCGCTTGCCACAAATCCGGCAACAGCAGAATGTTTAATTAAGAGCATCACTTAACTACCTTTGCGGCGTGAACTGGCCGTCTTCAAATACCTTTATTGCTGTCCGTAGCTGGGCTGAACATAAACTTTCCACTGCTTTTGATCCAAGAGAAACAAGCAATGTGGTGCGTGTTTTATTGGAAGAAGTCAGTCAACAATCACGTGCACTGTTGTTGGTGAACAACTACAAGTTTTCAGAGTCTGAATTGAATAAGTTGAATGACGCTTTGAAAGAGCTGGTTGAAGGGAAGCCTCTTCAGCATGTGCTTGGACATGCTGATTTTCTAGGCTTTAATTTTTTTGTCACCAAAGACACGCTCGCTCCTCGTCCAGAAACAGAAGAACTAGTGCAGCAGGCTGTTCAATCGATTCCCCTTGGAGCAACGGTGGTGGACATCGGCACAGGGACAGGATGCATCGCCGTTTCACTGAAAGCCCTGCGTCAGGACTTGATCGTAGCGGCATGCGATGTTTCGAAAGCAGCCTTAGCTGTAGCCAAAACGAATGCAGATCGAATGGGGGTGGAAGTGGAGTTCCTGGAGTTGAACATTCTTACTGAAGGACTTCCACAGACCTATAAAGTCATCATTAGCAATCCGCCCTACATTCCCAATAGCGAGGCGAATCAAATGGATGACCGTGTTGTAAAGCACGAGCCGTCTTTGGCTCTCTTCGTAGAAAATCACGAACCATTGGTGTTCTATGAACGCATTCTGCAATTAACGAAGTCGAACTTAGCACCAACGGGACAGTTGTATTTTGAATGCCATGAAGCCTTTGCAAAACAAGTGCATGAGCGAACTCAAATTTTCTTTGAAAGTTCACGTTTAGTAAGGGACTTACAAGGCAAAAATCGAATGGTGATTGCCTCAAACAAGCGCGATCATCAGGAATAACTTCTAAAAGGCACGGTCTTTGACTACTTTTGCAACATGAAATTTGTTCGCTCATACATTCTCATCTTACTGGCATCAGTTTGCTCTGTTTCTGCAGTGGCGCAACTGAATGAAAGTGTGTGGATTTTAGGAGGCGATAAATTTCTAGGAAAAGGCTTCCGAAAATGGAAGTTCGACATGGTGCTTGATGGACGAAATTCATTTGACGACGGAAACCCTGTGCGAGTGGCAGGATTGCGGCTTGGACTTGAATACAAACGGGTACACCGATTTGGGGTAGGAGTCTATGGGTTGTCAGAACTCACTCGAGATAACTTCCAAACGTTTGAAGGAGAGTATGTGACAGCCCAATTGAAGTTCGATTACAATTCAATCTATTACGAACGTGTGCTCTTCTTCAGCAAACGATGGGAAATCTCAGGCACAGCTCATCTTGGTGCAGGTCAAATAAAAGTCAGCTATGACAATCCCAAAGACTCAACACAAAGATTCATCGGCGAGCCAATTGAAGCGCGAATTATGGAGCTTTCCGCTTCAACTTATTTCCATTTAACTTGGTGGTTTTCAGTTGGCGCCGGAGTTGGACACCGCTGGACAGGGCAAACCCCAACTGAATTAGGCAACATCTACGATTCTACTGTGTATCTTGCTAAGGCGAAGTTCAGGTTTGGAAAAATGCTTCGTGCCATTGGAAATAAGCAAGTTAAATATGAATATTGAGGCAACTCAAAGGATCAAAGAGCTTACAGCACAGCTCAATGAACACAACCACGCGTATTACGTTCTGAACAATCCTACTATTTCGGATGAAGCATTTGACCTCTTATTGAAAGAGCTTGAAATACTTGAAGCCGCACATCCCGAATTAGCTGATCCGAACTCGCCAACAAAGCGTGTAGGAGGCGATATTACCAATAAATTCGAAAAAGTTACCCATCCTTTTCCAATCCTCTCACTCTCGAACTACAAGTCCAAAGAAGAAATAGCTGAATGGGAAAATCGAATCAAGAAAAGCATCGACGAAGAAGTAGAGTATGTCTTGGAACTCAAATATGACGGTGTAGCCATCAGTTTGACATATGAAAACGGTCAGCTGCTTCGCGCAGTCACCCGCGGAGATGGAAGTGTTGGGGAGGACGTCACAACAAATGTTCGCACCATTCGCACGATTCCACTGACATTGAACGCAGGAGATTGGCCTGAAAGTTTTGATATACGCGGTGAAATATTCTTCCCTTTGGACGCCTTCGCGAAGCTAAATGAAGAACGAGCTGAAGCAGGAGAAGATTTGTACGCCAATCCGCGGAATACGGCTTCTGGAACGCTTAAGAATCAAGACAGTAAATTGGTCGCAGAGCGAAACTTGGACTGTTTCCTCTATTTCATCTATGCTGAAAGCGAACAGTTTGACAATCACTTTGATAGTTTGTTGTGGGCGAAGGAGTGGGGCTTCAAAGTGCCACCATCCTCTAAACGCTATATTGAGCGCACGAAGTCCATTGACGGAATTATGGATTTTATTGCACACTGGGACATTGAAAGACACAACCTGCCATTCGAAATCGATGGAATTGTGATCAAAGTCAATAACTACAGACAACAAAAGGTGCTGGGAATGACAGCGAAGTCGCCACGTTGGGCCATAGCCTATAAGTTTAAGGCTGAACGTGTTGCTACAAGATTGGACAAGATTACCTATCAGGTCGGAAGAACAGGCGCCATCACTCCCGTAGCCAATTTAGAGCCCGTGTTACTGGCTGGTACAACCGTAAAAAGGGCATCACTGCACAATGCTGATCAAATTGCAAAGCTTGATATTCGTGAAGGCGATTTGGTTTTTGTCGAAAAAGGTGGAGAAATCATTCCTAAAGTAGTGGCGGTTGATATTGACGCTAGAAAGGTGGATAATGGTCCGCATGTGTACGCTACTCACTGTCCAGAATGTCACACAGAACTCATTCGAAAGGAAGGTGAAGCGCAACATTATTGTCCGAACGAGACGGGGTGTCCGCCTCAAATTCTAGGACGCATAGAGCATTTCATCTCACGCAAGGCCATGAACATTGACGGCTTAGGACCTGAAACGATTGAGCAACTCTACAACGCAGGCTTGATTTCCAATTACACCTCACTTTATGCACTGAATGCTGAAGACTTGCTTCCTTTAGAACGCATGGCTGAACGTTCAGTAGAAAAGCTTTTGGAGGGGATTGAAGCTTCGAAAGCACAACCTTTTCCAAGGGTCTTGTTCGCTTTGGGCATTCGTTACGTAGGGGAGACC
>CAYGUR010000260.1:0-4943 GCA_964353035.1 uncultured Comamonadaceae bacterium
ATGGGACAGGAAATGTGTGCGGACATGATCTCACCAACCTAAGGCGAAAGAAAATTCCCTTCCTTCGTCGTAAACTGGGCATCGTGTTTCAAGATTTCGAACTGCTGACAGACCGAAGTGTGAATGACAACTTGCTCTTCGTCCTAAAAGCAACAGGATGGAAAAACAAAACCGACATGCTGAAGCGCTGCGAAGAAGTTTTGGCGAAAGTAGGACTTGAAACGAAGGGCTATAAAATGCCGCATGAACTGTCTGGAGGGGAGCAACAACGTATTGCCATTGCACGTGCGCTCTTGAACGAGCCGGACCTCATCCTTGCCGACGAACCAACGGGTAACTTGGACCCTACGACTACTGAAGGTATTCTTCAACTCCTCTTTGAAATATCTAAAAGTGGAAAAGCCGTCTTGATGGCCACGCATGATTACGCTTCCATGAAGAAGTTTGAGTCGCGCACCTTGGTTTGTATGGACGGCAAGCTGAAAGACGCCGCCAGCATCAATCACTTCTCTGATTTCGCCTACAAATAAATGAAAGTAAGTGTCATTGTTCCGTGTTTCAACGCTGCGAAAACCATTGCCAACTGCTTAAAGAGTTGTGTCAATCAGACTGCAGAAGTTGAGCTCATTGTGATTGATGGTGAATCAACCGACGACACGGAAAAAGCACTTGCCCCTTTCATCGCGCAGATCTCACACTATGTATCTGAAGCTGATCAGGGAGTTTATGACGCCATGAACAAGGGGCTCGACCTTGCATCCGGCGAGTGGATTTATTTCTTAGGCGCTGATGATGTTTTGGCTTCTCATACAAGCCTTGAAGCGCTCACTTCTACCGTTCCTGAACACTGCGATTTGGTCATTGGTAAAACCCACAACCTGCCTCCGCGTCATTCCAAAGTGCCTGAATGGTACCTAGCGAAGTGGGACAAACAGCTTCGCATCAAGAACATCGTTCATCATCAAGGCGTCGCCTATCGGAAGCGGGTTTTTGACACCTATCGTTTCCCTGTCCATTTTAAAATTCTGGCTGACTACCATTTGAATTTATCTCTTTTCAATCAAGGGGCGAAGGCTGAGTTAAGGTCTATTCATGTGGCTGACTGTGCTTCTGACGGACTGTCGAAGACGTTCAACCTGGCACTGTACCGCGAAGAATGGGAGGTGAAAAAGGAGGTGCTTTCAGCGAAAAGTTTGTGGTACCAGCCCGCTGTTCTAGCAACTAAATACCTGCGAAAGCGACTTAGCTAATCAACTTCGCTGCGCGCATTTCATCGAGTATGACTGTGCTCTCAGTTTGCCATTGAAAATCTTGTTGCGCCCGTTTTAGTCCTGGAAAGAACGTTTCCTTTCCTTCTGCAACAATGCGTTCAACGCCTTGCGCAACATTCACGGGTGTGCACTCTTCTACGATTCCTCCCAGCTGATAATCTTCCATGACCCGCTTGACTTCAGGCAAGGCAGTAGCTAAAACAGGCGTTCCCGCGTGTACATAATCAAACAACTTGTTCGGAAGGCTGAAGAAGTAATTGAAATACAATCCTTTGTCCAAGCTCAGTCCTACATCTGCTGCTCGGGTATAATTGACCAGTAGGTCATAAGGCTGCTTCGGAAGCAACATAATTTTGTCTTCCAACTGAAGTTCTATTCGAAGGTTAACAGCTTGATTCCACTCTTCTCCGGCTCCAATGAGCAGCAGCATGTATTCATCAGACAGGTGTTTCATAGCTCTAACAGCTTCCAACACCCCGCGGTCTTTGTCCATAAATGCGCCTTGCAACAGCACAATCTTTTTGTCTTCTGGCAATCCGAGTTCTGTTCTGGAAAGGGTGCGCTGCACTTCTTTGAATTCAGGCACATTTCGAAGAATGTTCACTTTTACGCCGTACTTGGTGCGAAAGACTTCAGCTATACTTTCGTTCACAGTGAACACGTGCTTCAAATGTGGGAAAATAAAACCTTCGACCCATTCCCAAACCGCCTTTGGAAATTTTCTTCCGGCTAAACCTGCTGCTTCCGTGAAGTATTCGTGGCTGTCATAAAACAATGGAATCCTTTTGAGCTTGGAGACCAAAAATGCAGGCAGCAAGGTATCTAAGTCATTGGCCCAAATGGCATCTGTCTTTTTGCTGAGCAGGTAGAAGAAGAGTCGCATGTTGAGCGTGGCATAAAAAAGTGCCCCACCACTAAACGGTAGTCGAAAACGTTTGGTTTCGTACTGACGTTTTACGGGTTCAGAACCTTCCATTTCCCTTCCTACAAGGGTTACATTGAGTCCTGCATTCAGAAACACATCGCATTCCTTGCGCACACGCTGGTCGTGGACCAAGTCATTGGATACAAGAACGGTGATGTGTCTCATCTCGTTATAGGCTTTCCTTGATTTGTTTCAGCACCTTTTTGGTGTAGTTAGGGAAATCTCCTTGCATCATCCATCCGTAGTAGCCAGCATCTTTCGCCAATACGTCTTTCACAGATTGGCCTCTGTATTTGCCAAAATTGAAAACAACATCGTCTTCGTCATTGAAGACCAATCTTCCCATGAGATCAGCGTGTCGATTTCGGGTACAAAAGGCGTGAATCTGCTCCATGTCGTTGGTGATGGCAATGTCTTTTTTGGTGCGAATGTCTTTGGCGCTCATTCCGTCATACCTGCGAATTTGCTCTTTGAAAATTTCGAAGGTTGCCATGGTATCAGGCAGTGCTTCGTGGGCATCATCGAGGTCTTTCCCGCAATAGAATTTGTAGCCAGCACTCAGAGTGCGTTGTTCCATCAGGTGGAAGATGACCTGGGCATCAATCAAGTTTCGTCCTTCAATGCTGAAATCCACACCTACACGCAAGAACTCTTCTGCAAGAAGTGGAATGTCGAAACGATTGGAATTAAATCCTCCCAAATCACAATCGTGCAAGAACTTGAAGAGTTTCTCTGCTACATCTTTGAAGGTAGGAGCATCCTTAACGTCTTCGTCATACACCCCATGGACTAGACTAGACTCGATTGGTATGGGCATTTCAGGATTGATCAAGAACCGATGTTCTTTACCTGGCTTCTCTGGTCTGGTGTTTACAGACCCGTCAGGCATGACTTTCACGAGTGCAATTTCAACAATGCGATCACTCGCTACATTGGTTCCAGTTGTTTCTAGGTCGAAGAATACAAGCGGGCGTTTGAGGTTTAATTCCATAGAACGAAAATACCAATTCGAAGTAGACCAAGGGGACTTCTTTCCACCTTTTCTTGATAAAAGGTGGGGGTCTGTCGCACCGGGTAAACGAGTGCCCCTCTTGCGCCATTCTTCACGAAAGCTTCAGATGGCTATGGCGGAACGGTCGTCGTTGTGTGATGTAGAGTTCGACTTCTTTAAGGGGAGGGCATTCCACCTTTGCTTGAAATCAAGTGGAGTCGAAATAATTATTTCAACCTGCGGATACCAAACCCAAAAGAGGATACGTTATCTAGATGGTAGAGTAGCAGGTCTCATTAAAGCTGAGACCACAAACAGGCAGAAAAGAAAACCCTTCCGGAATGGAAGGGTTTTCTGATTTTATACGGTATGTGAAAGATACTTACTCAGCCCAGATCTTCACATATTGAGATTCTTCATAAATCGCCTTTCTAGCAATCGCATCATTTTGGTAAGCAGGTCCTTGAACCAGTTTACGCGGTGCTTGAAAAGCAAAGTCTTGTCCAAGCTTGTATCCTTTCGCTTCCAAAGCTGCGGTTACCTCATTGGTTGCCAGCTTATTTCTAAATGTTGTAAGCTCATCATTGCTTTTGAATCTGCTTGAAGGTACTTTCGACGCACTTGATTCAACTAGGATACGACAAGCACCGTTTTCTTTGATTAACGCTTCAACGTTGTCAATGAACTCATCAAATTTTGCATTTACTGCTGCATCATCCCATTCACCCATGTCGTAAATAAAGTAACGCTGGTAGTAGGCTTGCACATCGTCAAAGACCGTACCGACCACTTCATCTACTTTTACCTCGTCTGGTGTAGTTGGACGAATGTCTCCAGGTTTTGTTTTCGGCACATCTTTCGGCTCTTCATCAGAAGAAGCAGTAGCACCGCCAAGGTTCACAGGGAGTAGATAGATTTCTTTTTCAATTTCGTTGTAAGCTGCATCGCACGGCACATTGATAAATTCTTCGTGCACCATTTCTTGGTTGGCGAAGTACTCAATTTTGTATGAAGTGCACGGAGGAAGCACGGCAACGTAGGCTCCATCTCTAGAGCGAGGACGGTATTCAGTCACTTCACCTGTTTCCTTATTGGTTACCAATAGATAGGTATCTTCAGGGAGTTCTTCACCTTGAGCAGGATAAATGAATCCTTTCAATACTGACAAGTCTGGCTCAACCGGACTATCAGGCATGTCTACGACATAAATGTCTTTCAATCCTTCGCCTTCTTCTTTTCTAGACGAATAGTATGCACGTTTTCCATTGGCCGTAGGCACAAAGAACACATCGTCATCCACGGTATTCACAGGATAGCCAATGTTCACTGGCTTTGACCATTCTCCATCTTCACCAAGTGTAGAGTAGAAGATATCGAATCCGCCCATACTGTTGTGGCCGCTTGAAGAGAAGTAAAGTGTATTTCCATCAGCAGAAAGGAAAGGAGAATCTTCTTCCCAAGGAGTATTAATCACATCTCCAACATTCAATGCTTTTGACCACTCACCGTTCGGGAGCTTCACACAGCGGTAAATATCTCTTCCGCCCTTTCCTCCTTTACGATCACTCACAAAATAGAGTAAGCGGTTATCAGCAGATACAGTTACGTGTGTTTCCCAAGCATCAGTGTTGATGTTTGAACCAAGCATTTCAGGATCACTCCATGTTTCTCCCACAAGCACTGATTTCCAAAGTTGTCCGTCACCTGCTTTGTCATAATACAAGTAAAGCTCTTGCCCGTCAGGAGAAACACTGAT
>CAYGUR010000261.1:0-4908 GCA_964353035.1 uncultured Comamonadaceae bacterium
CGGAGCACTCAGTTTGTCTAGTTTGGCAACCGCTGGTTCCTCAGGAGTTGAAGGATTTTCTGAACATCCAGTAGAAACAATGAATGCAATCAAGAAAAGAGGTAAAAAGATGTTTTGGCGCATTTTTCTAGCAGTTTGGTAGTAAAGATACAGTTCAAGCTACGAACTCCCGAAGCCAAATGTTGAAATACTGAAACACTTTCGTGTAAAAATTACAATTCTATTACAGGCATTGTCCCTTCAAGACCATATATAAATCGCTACTTTTGTGCTTGGAATCAATCACCCTAAGATTAATATATGTCTCTAATAAAATCGATTTCTGGAATCAGAGGAACCATTGGTGGTGCTCCTGGCGAAGGACTGACTCCCATTGACGTTGTTCGTTTTACAGCTGCCTTCGCTACTGTAATCAAGGAACAAACAGGGAAGCCTAGAATTAAAATGGTTATTGGAAGAGATGCGCGAATTAGTGGTGCTATGGTCAGAGACCTCGTGGTTGGAACGCTTCGCGGAATGTCGGTAGACGTAATTGATCTTGATTTAAGCACTACGCCTACAGTGGAAGTAGCCGTTCCGGCGGAAGGCGCTGACGCAGGGATTATTCTCACTGCAAGTCACAATCCACGACAATGGAATGCACTCAAATTACTCAATGGAAAAGGGGAGTTTATTTCGGGCGAAGAAGGATTGCGTGTGCTAGATTTAGCTGAAAGAGATGCATTTGAGTTTGCATTTGTGAATGATTTGGGCAGCTACACGAAAGATGATTCATGGCTTCAAAAACACATTGATGCCATTCTCAATTTACCCTTGGTAGACGTTGAAGCCATTCGTGCAAGAAATTTCAAAGTAGCTTGTGACTGTGTCAATTCAACGGGCGGAATCTTCGTTCCAGCTTTGCTAAAAGCCTTAGGAGTGAGTGAAGTTCATGAGCTATTTTGTGAGCCCAACGGCGAATTTCCGCACAATCCAGAGCCGCTTCCAGAGTACTTGACTGAAATCGCTGATTTGATCAAAAAGAACAAGGTAGATTTAGGCATTGTAGTAGATCCTGACGTTGACAGGCTGGCATTTGTTTGCGAAGACGGAAGCATGTTCGGTGAAGAGTACACTTTAGTTGCCGTTGCTGATTACATTTTGAGTAAAACTCCGGGAAATACCGTGAGCAACATGTCTTCAACCCGCGCGTTGAGAGATGTAACTGAGAAGCACAATGGAAACTACACGGCTTCGGCAGTTGGCGAAGTGAATGTGGTAGAAAAAATGAAGGAGACCAATGCGGTCATTGGAGGTGAAGGAAATGGCGGAATCATCTACCCTGAACTTCATTATGGAAGAGATGCGCTGGTAGGAATTGCCTTGTTCCTGACGCACCTGGCAAAGTCTGAAATGACGATTTCAAAACTTCGCGCTTCTTACCCCAATTACGCCATGTCGAAGAACAAGATCCAGCTCGAAGACGGAATGGATGTAGACGGCATTTTGAAAGAAATTGAAACGAAATACGCTGGTGAAAAGCCCAACACCATTGACGGTGTGAAAATTGATTTTGCCAATCAATGGGTGCACCTGAGAAAATCAAATACAGAGCCAATCATTCGTATTTATTCTGAAGCTCCAACAGCGGAAGAAGCAGATCATTTAGCGAAGCGGTTTATGGTGGAATTGAAAGAAATTGCCAATTTATGAGTACAGGAAAGACGGTTTATCTAGACAATGCTGCTACCACTCAGGTAGATGAGGATGTGCTTCAAGCAATGTTGCCATTTTTAGGGGGCGTATTTGGAAACCCTTCTTCTTCTCATAGTTACGGAAGAAAGGCGAAGTCTGCCATAGAAACTGCCAGACGAAGCATTGCTAAATTACTGCACTGCGCCCCAGCGGAAATCTGTTTTACTTCTGGTGGCACCGAAGCAGATAACCTGGCCATCAACGCTGCGGTGAACGATTTGGGCTGCACCCACATTATTACCAGTGCGGTTGAACACAGTGCGGTTATTAAAACTGCTCAGCGATTGGCTGAATCAAACAAGGTGAAACTCAGTTTGGTGAAGTTGACAGAGAATGGAAGCGTTGACCTTCAAGATTTGGCGCGCTTGCTTCAACAAGAAGGTAAAGCACTTGTTTCGCTCATGCATGCCAACAATGAAATCGCTAATGTGCTTCCACTCCAAGAAGTAGGTGAAATGTGTGAAGCAGCAGGCGCTGTGTTTCATAGCGATACCGTGCAAACAATGGGGCACTTCCCGCACGATCTATCTCAATTGAAAGTTGACTTTATTACCTGTGCTGCACACAAGTTGCACGGACCAAAAGGTGTTGGGTTCTTGTACATCAACAAAAAGCTGAAGGTCAATAACATGATTGTTGGTGGCGGACAAGAGCGCGGCATTCGCGGTGGTACAGAAAACATTGCAGGAATTGTTGGACTGGCGAAGGCTTTGGAATTGGCGTATACCGATATGGATGCACACAAAGCACATGTGCTCGGAGTGAAGTTGCACATGGTTGAGCAACTCAAAAAACGCATTCCTGGTGTCAGCTTCAACGGAGATTCTGCGAGTCCAGAAAGTTTGTACACCGTATTGAACGTCAAATTCCCACCAAATAAAAATGCGGGAATGTTCACCTTTTTACTTGATATCGAAGGAGTGGCCTGCTCTGGAGGAAGCGCTTGCTCTTCGGGAGCCTCAACAGGTTCGCATGTTTTGCATGGAATCAACGCTGTAGATCCCGATCGTGTGAGTGTTCGATTTTCGTTCTCACGAAACACAACAGTGGAAGATGTTGACTTCGCCCTAGAGCGAATTGAAAAACTTTGTGCATTGAATGTCAGCGCATAAGCCGAAAGCAAGTTAAAATGGTGAAAAGTTGAATCTATTGGCCTTGGCTGAGAGCAACTTTTGAAAGAAATTTACAGCATGAGCAGAAAAACTTGGACGAAGGAAGAAATCCTCGAGGTTTACAATAGACCATTGATCAACTTAATTTACGATGCCGCTTCAGTACACCGCGCACATCACAACCCAGATGAGGTGCAGGTGAGCACGCTACTAAGCATCAAAACAGGCGGCTGTCCCGAAGATTGTGGTTACTGTCCGCAAGCGGCTAGGTACCACACCGATGTTGAAAATGAAGACCTTCTAAGCTTGTCTCATGTGAAAGCACAAGCACTTCGTGCGAAGTCAACGGGTTCATCGCGATTGTGTTTGGGGGCTGCATGGCGAAATGTGAAAGATGACCATGAGTTTGACCACGTGCTTGAAATGGTGCGCACCATCAATGAAGTTGGATTGGAAGTTTGTTGTACCCTAGGTATGGTGACTCAAAAGCAAGCGCAACGTTTGGCTGATGCCGGATTGTATGCTTACAACCACAACCTTGATTCTTCTGAGGAATTCTACAAAGAGATTATTTCAACACGTGGCTATGATGACCGCTTGGAGACCATTGATAACGTTCGTAAAGCAGGTGTTTCTGTTTGTTCAGGAGGAATTATTGGTATGGGAGAATCAGCTGAAGACCGATGTGCCATGCTTGCAACCTACGCCTCAATGGAGACGCCTCCTGAGAGTATCCCTGTGAATGCCTTGGTGCCAGTTGAAGGAACACCACTCGAAGACCAAACCCCTGTGAGTATTTGGGAAATGGTGCGCATGATTGCTACTACGCGAATTGTGATCCCGGAATCAGTGGTCCGACTATCAGCCGGAAGAACGCAAATGTCTGATGAAGGACAAGCGCTGTGCTTTTTAGTAGGTGCTGGCTCTATTTTCGCTGGAGATAAATTGCTTACCACGCCAAATCCTGATGTGAACAAAGACATGGAGCTGTTCAACGTGCTTGGAATTACACCTATGGAACCTTACAAAAAAGGTGAGCAACCAAAGGTGAATGAGCGTTACAAGATGAATGATGATCCTGAAAAGCGAATCAAATGGAGCAGACCAGGACACAAAATTGAGCGCAACGAAGAAAAAAAGGAAGCGGCGAAAGTCAAGTCTTAATGCAGTAGGGGTTTGCTCTGGCGTTGGCCAATTTTGGCGTGAATTTTTGGGATGAAAAACCCAATGCTTCCACCCAAAACATAACCTGCTGCCACATCAGTGAAATAGTGTTTTCCTGCCCGCATACGCGTGTATCCAGTGAGCGCCGGAACTGTGATAGCACCGATCCACACCAAAGTTTTGACCCATTTTTTACTGCTGTACCGTTGGACATGTTGAGCAAAGAAAAACCATGAAGCAGCAGATATACTGGTATGTCCGCTGAAAAAAGATAGCCTGGCGTCTGCCTTCAGCTTTTCCTCCAAAGAAGCATTCGGATTGAATAGAAACGGACGGTCTCTTTGCGCCAAGCTCTTCGTGAGGGTGGTGATTCCGTAAGTTAGCGACGTCACTTGAGACCATTGAAAGAGCAGCTGTTCATGTTCAGATTTGCTTCTTTTTAGGGCGAAAAGGGACAATGGCAATGCGATACTCGAGATTTCAAGTACATTACTGATGGAAGCAAATTGTGTGCTGTACCAATTGATGCTTTGTGCATCTAGCTTATTGAGCTTCGGAATGGTGAGCGCATCGATTTCATTTACTGAGTAGGGGTCCACACTGCGCTCTAACAAGGCCCCACCAATGGCAGATGAAAGGCCTATTCCAGAAAAGAGTATGTTCGTTTTACGCGAGGTGTTCAACGTGAACGTCTCGCTTTTGACCTGAGCAAATGAACTCGCTGAGAGCAGGGAAAACAGAAGGAGAAACAAGAATGGAAGTCGCATGCGGCAACTAAAGTCGAAAAAAAAGGGGAAGCAATGCCTCCCCTTTTTCAAAAATGTACTTTTCTTACAAGTGAATCACCTCATCGTAGGCTGCAGCGGCAGCTTCCATGATGGCTTCGCTCATAGTAGGG
>CAYGUR010000262.1:0-4890 GCA_964353035.1 uncultured Comamonadaceae bacterium
CTTTTCCATTGTACCAATTTCATTGTCTAATTCGTCGACCAAAATTACTTCTTCACTCATCTTAGTGCTGAAATCTGTTCTTGTTGTTGTTCGCTTAGTGGCGCTTTATTTGCAATGTAGTTGATGACTTTCGTTCTATAGCTTGATTCGTTTTGAAAAGCACCATTGGCGAGGCCTTTAAGAATCATTCCTACATCCTCATTTTGATTGGTGTTGTAGCCCAAGAATGAAGGTGCATTTGTTTGCACTCCGAGTCTTAAAAACCGGATTTCTGGATTTTCAGGTGCTAGGAGTACGGCCTTTTCTATTTGCTCTGTTCCTCTTTTGAACATTTTGAACTTAGAGAACGGATTGTAGCCATATTCGGCCAGCATTGCTTCCGCAGACCCTAAGTAAGCCAGTTTCAAGGCTTCGTTTCCTTTGATTTCGGAGGCTGTTTTTTGAAGCAAAAGCGCTTGTTCTTCTGACGGCTCAGAAAAATAGATGCTTCTGCACGAGTCTACTTCGGCCGAAGGCTTGGCAAAAAACAGCGTGCAAATTGCTGCAATTAGGGCAAATTTCATTGTTAAATCAAGTTGAAACTGTGCTTCACATAAGACCCTACAAATAACGCAACTTTACGTTGATTTGGGATACGCACACGTTCTTGTAAAATGCGGCTGCTAGGGAGGTTCTTGATTTTGTGGAACAGGCGGTAGTAGTATACGTAGGCCACATAAACGCCTAGTCTAGCCTTCTTCGGAAGTTGCACAATTCCCTTGTACGCTTCTTTGAAATCAGCCTCAATTTCTTCTTCGATGAGCTTTTTGGTGTCCTCATCAAACTCTTGCACATCTAGTCCAGGAAAATAGGCTCTGCCCAGTTCAAGGTAGTCAGCATGAAGGTCACGCAAGAAGTTAATTTTTTGGAATGCAGCGCCTAGTCTTTTGGCTTGAGGTTTCAAATGTTGGTACATTTTTTCATCGCCTTCGACAAAAATACGCAGACACATCAATCCAACTACTTCAGCAGATCCAAGGATGTAATCTTCATATCCTTCGCGGTCATATTCACTTTTGTTCAGATCCATGCGCATGCTTCGCAAGAACGTCTGAATGTGTTCTTTGTCAATGTTAAATTTATGGCAGGCCCACTGAAAAGAGTTCAAAATTGGATTCAAGCTGATGCGGTCTTCGATGGCGCTCCAGGTGTCTTCTTCGAATTTATTCAGCAGTTTCTCTTTATCGTAATCGTGGAAAGTATCAACGATTTCATCGGCAAAGCGCACGAAACCATAAACAGCATAAATGGGATCACGAAATTGTTTGTCCAAGAAACGAATCCCCAATGAGAATGAGGTACTGTAAGACTTTGTGGTCATCACACTACATGCCATTGATACGCTGTCAAACAGTTCTTTCATAGGTTCTATCACTAGATGTGAGAAACAACACGTTTACTCATCAAATTGTTCACTTCCTTGGCAGCAACTTGTCCGCTGATTAAACTTGGAGGTACTCCAGGTCCTGGCGTGGTGATCTGTCCGGCAAAGTATAAGTTATGAAGTTTTTTACTTTTTAGCTTCGGTTTAAGGAAGGCAGTTTGATTTAATGTATTCGCTAGGCCGTAAGCATTCCCTTTGTACGCACCGTAGTCTTCGATAAATTCTTTGTGCGCATAGCTTCTTTTATAAATCACGTGGTTCCGAACGTCCATTCCCACGTGTTTTTCCAAACGGTCCATGATGAGGTTGTAGTAATGCTCGCGGGTGTCGTCATTTTCTTCCAAGCCTGGAGCTACCGGAATGAGAAGGAATAGATTTTCCTTTCCTTTTGGAGCTACGGAATCATCTGTCTTTGACGGACAGCACGCGTAGAAAAGTGGTTTCTCAGGCCACTGATTGGTATCGTAAATTTCGATGGCGTGTTGACCGAAGTCAGCATCGAAGAACAGGTTGTGATGTTGCAGCTCTGGTATTTCTTTGTCGACCCCAATGTAAAAGAGGAGTGAGGAAGGCGACATCGTTCGGTTTTCCCAATATTTTTCAGAATAAGAGCGTGCCTCTGGTGGAAGAATGTGTTGTTCTACGTGGTGGTAGTCAGCGCCAGCAATGACAGCTTCACAGCTTCTTTTTGAGCCGTTGACAATGAGGTGGGTAATCTCTTTGTTGTCAATTTCGACGCCCGAAACGGTGCTGTTGAATTCGAATTTGACTCCATGTTTTTCTGCCACGCGTTGCATTGCCAGCACAATTTCATGCATACCGCCCATTGGATACCACGTGCCTAGTTTGGTGTCTGCGTAATTCATGAGGGAATAGAGCGCAGGAGTTTTCTCAGGTTTCGCCCCAAGAAAAAGAACAGGAAACTCAAGTAGTTGGAGCAATTTTGGGTGCGAAAAATACTTCCGTGCATAGCTAGAAAACGAACGGAGCAAGTGGAGTTTTAAGGCATCTTTTGCCGTTTGTAGTTCTGCAAATTCGAGTGGACTGTGAGAGGGCATGTGAACGAATTTCGACATGCCAATGTTGTATTTTACTTCGGCTTCGTCCATGAAGATATCCAACTTTGCAGCGCTCCCTTTTTCGATGGACTCGAACAGTGCTTTCAAGGCATCATAGTCAGCGGGGATATCTACAGGGCCATCTTCAAAGTAGACGCGGTAGCTTGGGTCAAGTCGAACCAAGTTGTACTCTTCTTTCACTGAAGTACCGAAGCGATTGAAGTATGTTTCGAAGACATCTGGCATCCAGTACCAGCTTGGCCCCATGTCGAAAACAAAGCCATCTACTTCGAATTTTCTTGCTCGACCACCTGGTCCGTTGTGCTTTTCATAGACGGTAACTTCATGCCCCAGTTGGGCAAGAGATGTAGCGGCTGCCATTCCGGCGAAGCCAGCGCCAATTACAGCGATTTGATTTGACATGTACCCTTTGAGAATTTAATACCACAGAGGAACAGTGGTTCCTTGATGAATGTTCAAAAGGTACGTAATTGGAGGTTCATTGACTAGCGCACACGAATCTTTCGTCCAGCGTAAATAGTGCTGTTACTTCGCATTCCGTTGAGTCTGCACAAAGTAGAAACGCTGGTGCCATTTTTACGTGCAATACCTGAAAGTGTATCGCCTGAACGAATGGTGTAGTATTTCTTTGCGCGAGCTTCTTTGAGGTAGGCGAAGGTATTTTGACTGATCTCGAGTTCGTTGTTTACGAGAAGTCCGTTTTCCCAGTCAATGATGTCGTTCGGATTGATTGGTTCACCTTTGTACCTGCATTCGAAGTGCAAGTGACTGCCAGTGCTTCGTCCTGTATTTCCTCCCAGACCAATAACGTCTCCAGCTTCAACGTAGTCTCCTGGCTTAACTTTTCTTGCCGAGAGGTGAGCGTAGAGTGTTTCAAGGCCATTTGGGTGACGAACAACTACCACATTGCCATACGATTTAGAGTATTGCGCAATTCGCACCAGTCCTTCAAAAGCAGATTTTACAGGATCTCCTTTGTAGAGCTTGATGTCAATTCCGTAGTGGTATTTTGAGTTTCGATCTCCAAAATTCGAAGTGATTCGTCCACGAAAAGGGTGCGCAAAGTCGCATTCTTCGTAGCGAAGAACAACCGTGCTGGTATCTTTAATTTCTCTGTAGTCGAAATCATACGCATGAATGTTTCTGGTGTCCCAGTCACAGTATAAATCATACGCAGGAATATTCACGAGGCTGTCATTGATATCCCAAAATCCTTCAGATTCAGTTTCAGTGGTAACAACTCGTTCAAGAATACTTTCTTCAAATCCACCTCCAATGTCTTGCGCAAAGGCAAACGTGGAAATAGATGAAATAGCAGCTATAAATAGCGTGCGGGCCATGTTGTGTTTCAGCATAGTCATTGCAGGAAAGCGGTAAAAATAGGGTTCAATTCCTAGTGTGTACGGATATAATTCACAAAAGTTCTAAACAGAACGACATTCATAAGTGGTTCGTATCTCTTCCTGATATTTTTAGTCACATTTGGAACATTTGGTAATTTTGAAGCATGAGCCAAAGTAGTACGTTGCGTATGATCGCTCTGCCTGTGTTCGCTTTCTCCCTGATGGGGATGACATTTGCGGATTTGTTCATTGAACAAGGCGAAGCTGATTCTGTTAATGAGGTTATGATGAAAACACTATATGATTTTGAGATCAATGGGTTGGATGGACAGCCGTTTGATTTATCTGGATTAAAAGGAAAGAAGGTATTGATTGTGAATACAGCTTCTGAATGTGGATTGACACCTCAATATGAGCAGCTGCAAGAACTTTATGACACCTACGGAGGTGAAAAGTTTGAGATTATCGGGTTTCCTTCCAATGATTTTGGTGCGCAAGAGCCAGGTTCAGATGAAGAGATAGCAAGCTTTTGTCAGAAGAATTATGGTGTTACCTTCCCGATGATGACAAAGATTGCAGTGAAGGGCGAAGCAATTCATCCGATCTATGCATGGCTAACTCAGAAAGGTCAGAACGGAGTGGGGGATTTTGAGGTGAAGTGGAATTTTCACAAATTCTTGGTTGACGAAGAAGGACATCTTGTGAAGGAAGTTCAACCGCAAACCCTCCCGATTGACGAGGAAATTGTAAGTTGGGTATCGAAATGAAATTAGACGTTCTCGCATTCGCTGCGCATCCTGATGATGTGGAAATCTCTGCAGGAGGGACCATTGCAAAACTGGTCAGCCAAGGTAAGAAAGTGGGAATTGTAGATTTTACGCAAGGCGAATTAGGAAGCAGGGGTTCTGCCGATTTAAGGATGGTGGAAGCCGCCAAATCAGGAGAAATTCTGGGGTTGTCTGCGAGAGAAAACCTCCAAATGGCCGACGGATTTTTCGAACACACGGAAGAAAATTTACGGGCAGTTATTCGTATGGTGCGAAAG
>CAYGUR010000263.1:0-4880 GCA_964353035.1 uncultured Comamonadaceae bacterium
AATACGGTTCAGACAAGCCCGACATTCGATTTGGGATGAAGTTCCAGGACATGGGATCTGTGACGAAGGACAAAGGATTCGCCATTTTTGATGATGCCGAAGCCGTATTGGGAATTGTAGCAGAAGGCTGCGCCGAATACAGCCGTAAACAATTGGATGCCTTGACGGATTTCGTGAAACGTCCGCAAATAGGTGCGAAAGGGTTGGTATACTGCAAAGTAAACGCCGATGGCACCTTCAAATCAAGCGTAGACAAGTTCTATTCTGAAGAAGATCAAAAAGCGTGGGCTGCACATACGGGTGCGAAACCAGGCGATTTGATTTTGATCTTGAGTGGTGAATTGGACAAAACACGGAAGCAGCTGAACGAACTTCGCTTGCACCTTGGAAAAGAGTTGGGATTACGTGACCCCAAGGTTTTCGCTCCGTTGTGGGTGATTGACTTTCCACTTTTGGAGTGGGATGAGGATACGGAACGTTTCCACGCGATGCACCATCCATTTACTTCGCCCAAACCAGAGCACATGCATCTGTTGGAGAGTGATCCTGGAAAGGTGAATGCCAACGCTTACGACATGGTGATCAATGGAGTTGAGATCGGCGGAGGTTCCATTCGTATCCACGACCGTACCATTCAATCGCGCATGTTCGACCTCCTTGGTTTCACGAAGGAAGAGGCTTTGGCGCAATTTGGTTTCTTGATGAACGCCTTCGAATATGGCGCCCCCCCTCACGGCGGATTGGCTTTGGGCTTTGACAGACTATGCTCTTTGTTCGGCGGAAGCGACAGCATTCGTGATTTCATTGCCTTCCCGAAGAACAACAGCGGAAGAGATGTGATGATTGATGCCCCCGCACCGATTGATGCAGCGCAATTGAAAGAGTTGGAGTTGAAACTAGGGAAGTAGGGTCAAAATCATGAATCCTCCATCATGAATCCTGCATCACACAAGGTTCTTTACAAACTCAGAAAAACGAGCAAATCCTGAACGGTAAAAACACCATCACCATTTAAGTCGCCCATTCCGCAATCGAGGCATCCAAACAACCCGATTAATTCGAGTAAGTCACTGCTGGTGTATTCGCCATCCCCATTAAAATCGCCTGGATTGAGGCAAACACCGATGGGTTCATGGGTAGCGTCAGGATTGTAATTCCCTGCTTCTGGATCAGTGCATCCGAATACGGCTAGGTTATCAGATGAAAAGGACATTCCTTCAGCTTGTTCAACATTATCTCCGTTGTTCGTCTTCGCCAAGAGGTTGATTGTACCTTGAAAATTGGACGTCCCCGTGACGGTGAATTGTCCGAGTAATAACATACCACTGCTGCCAAATTCAACATAATCAGCTAGAAACCAAGCGCCTCCAATAGAGTCTGAAAATTGAATGAATCCGTCATTACCCATTTCATTCCAATCTTGTTCATCATTTATAATTAATACTGCAGTTGTTGTTTCTTCGCTTGCTTCAATACCCACAGAGAGCCAGGTAGAAAAAGGATTGGTAGGGCTAAAATTGTTGTAGGTACTATTATAATCACTAATCACAACCGTGTTCAAAGGTTCAGAGCCGAATCCGAAAAATGAACCACTGGTTTCTAGGGTGAGCGGTGATTGATCGTCGCCATAAACCGCTAGAATTTCATCAGTTGATTCAGACATCTGAGCGTACAAATGGTAGGTTACAGAGCCTTCGGGAATGTTCCCTGTTTCGTCTAAACCAACCAATGCTTCTGTATGAATATGGGCTTCTACTAAAGCTAGACCCAAGATGTGATTACTTGTTGAATCGAACCAATCTACTGGGCAGAGCTCACCAAAAAAAGGCATAAATGCAAGTAGATCTCTCATATCAACGAATCCCGAGCTATCTACGTCCATTTCACCGTTGGTACCAAATTGCCCTAGTGTATAGACCCAAGTATTGTGTCCAATGTAGCCGTCTCCGTTATGATCAAACCACTCACACGGTTCGGTTTCCGATTGGGCCCATGTTGAAGTCGAAAAGGATAACAGTAAAAACTGAATCAAGATTTTCATCCATGCAATATACAATTTTTCTGTTAATCAATCAGATAGCACCCCATTCGATCCCAACCTCTTCCTACCCCAATGCAAAGCGCTAGTAAGTGATTATGGTGTGCATTGGAAAATCATGTATGTGTTTTTTGAAATCACTGGGTTTATGCGTTTCATCACAGTTGCGGTTAGCTGATTCACAGTCTATATTTATTGATTCATGGTTAAACTCGGACGAATCACGGTCGTCTCCCCTGTTGACAAAGGCAGTTTTGTCAGTTCCACAGTCGATTTCACCATCGTCACAGTCAATAAATTGGTTTTCACAGTCGATTTCGAACGAATCACGGTCGATTTAGGGAGAATCATAGTCGATTCCGGACGAATCACAGTCGTCTCCCCGCTCACTGGCGAGGGTTATGGGAATTACTGTCAAAAGAGCAGTGCGATGAGAATAGTGCTTGTGGCAAAGTAGAAGAAAGAGAAATCATCTCGATCATGTGTATAAAAGTCAAATAGGAAGATCGGTTAAGCGCGTTCATTCCCCCACGGCCATTTGACGTGATAAAGGAGGTATTTTGACCATGTGTTTTACCACTCTGATAAATCCATCACCAAGGTAGTTTCGATTGTTGAATCTGTAGTTGAACTCATTCAGATATCTCGCTAGGTGTTCTTTTGATACATGATGATGTATTCCTTTGATCCAGTTCTTGAGGTTGAAGATGTACCAATGCAAATCCTTGAAGTTACTGAGAATCGATGATTCGAAGACTAAATGATCTCTTTGACCAACTGCTTTTGGGTAAGACGTCCAGCCATCTGTAGTAACCAAAGCGTCTTTATCTACTGTGTTATCAATCGCTTGGGCTAAGGTCTCAGCAGAATAGTCTTCTATAACCTCTGCCGAAGCGAACTTCATGACTGGCTTTTCATCACCCTCTGGATAATCTATCTGCAGAGCGACCATCACTTTTTTTTTCTTGCCATTACTCCGCCCAGGCGCACCTGCTTCTGCACCCCCGACAACTGTTTCATCAATCTCTACACTTCCGTCTAGTGTCAGACGACCTTTGACTGTCATCACCTCTTGTATTTTGCGCTTGAAGAACCAAGCCGTATTCTGATGCACGGCATGTTGTCGAGCTAACTCGTATGTTGACATGCCTTTTTTCAATGTGGTGAGTTGATGTATCATCATGAATGCTTTGGTAATAGGGAACTTGGTGTTATGGAATAGCGTGTGCGCAGTGCATGACTCATCATACTTACAGGTCTGACATTTACGGTAATACCACTTTCGCCCTTTGACACTGACCTTGTGGCCGCATTTCTTACAGGTGTATCCCTTAGCCCATTTAAGATCACTTAGATAGCTGTAACACTGTTCCTTGGTTCCGAAATCTTTCAGGAAACTATGGATATCTGCATACTTTTTTTCTGATTTTTTCATCTCTTGCCGTATCTTGTTACAGCAAAGTAATTTCACCACTACGTACCCTATTTACGGTCTAAGGGGAATATCCGCGCTTAACCGAAAATTCAAAAATAGTCACAGGTGATCATTTCAACATGATGCCATCAAATAGCAATACTTCGTCATGAAAAAAACAATTTCCGCAACTATACTGGTGACGTTTCTGATGGTCGGTTGTAACACGAACAAAGTGTTACTAAAGGGTACGTGGGAATACGTGAATGAAAATGGGGAAGTCAGCATGATGGTCATTGATGACGACATGAATTGGTCAGCAGACTATTGCGTTCAACCCTTTGAAGACGCTATTGAATGGACGTGCTATGAAATGAGTGGAGTGGTAAAACTGAAAAGAAACAAATACATGAAGTTGATCTTCGGTCATCATGATAAGCATGAGTGGATTGTTTATCCAATCAAGGAACTTACCGAGGAGAAATTAATTCTAGAAAAACAATCCATTTCCGGTAATACATATACCGTGGAATATCAGCGGAAATAAACCTTCTTCGAGAAGGTCCGAAGACACGCATCAAACATGAAACTATATCCACCATTCCAACAAACAACAGTAGAAATTCAGCATCCAGAAAAGTTCTTTTCCCATATGTCTGATGTCACGGAAGTTTGGAATACGAACGGAAAAGCGCGTTTTGTAGGTAAAATTTCGAACCAAGGATTTGTGGTTCGCATTAAACGACATCGGAAAGAAGGGTTTCGACCTAGAATTCACGGTGTTTACGATTTCCAAGAAGGAAATAAAACCATGCTTGCGCTTAGCATTGAGATGGACAAACGACCAGTTGTCCTATTTTCCGTTATGATTGGTTTTTGGATGCTGATGGGGATCATCAAAAAGAGTTTTTTCGTTATTCCCTCAACTCTGTGCATGATCATCATCATGTATTTTGTTGGGTGGGTATTCTATCAGATCGACCTACCAACCACAAAAAAAGAAATGGTCCGATTAATAGAGGAAGCCAAGTCTTGAAATAATAAATGGTTTCTGGAATTTATGGTTTACTTTCTGCTTTCATTTCAACATCAATTCCTGCCCATCAAGAATAGGTGGTGGCTCAAGGAAATGCCGCGACGATTTCACTGGATGAGTTCGAACTAAAAGAACGGGTTGTCTCCTTATTCGATCTCAACACCTCTTGGATGACCAACAGCAATTCATTTGTTGATGTTAGGATGGGAGATGTTGTGACAAAGACGAGGACATATATAACAATTGACTAGAAAAAGGAAAATGACTGAGATCGACACCGACAACTCCGATTCACATCCTTTTGAAGCGATTCAATTCTGGGAGAAAAAGCGCTGGATTTATAATCTCATAGCGTTATTCGGGGCACTGGCTATGTTTCTGCTGCGCATGGA
>CAYGUR010000264.1:0-4880 GCA_964353035.1 uncultured Comamonadaceae bacterium
CCTCCATTGGAGTATTGAATAATAACTGGGGAGTTCACCTCTTTTGCTGTTTCGAGAACTGCATTTACTGTATTGGATCCAATGACATTGACAGCGGGCAGTGCATAATTCTTTTCGTTTGCATCTCGAAGAAGCGCTTTTGCCTCTTCTCCCCAAAGTACACCTGGGCGGAATTTTTGACTCATCTTTAATCTTTTAATGAATCGCAAAAATGAGAAAAAGGAAGAAGCCAAAGAATTTTGAAGCCAGCTATTTATTCTGAAGTACCTCTATCTTCTGATTCATCAATCGGAAAAACAAGGGTGGAATAAGAGACAGAAGCATCATGCCTGGGTAGCCTGTAGGAAGTTGGGGGGCGTCATCCATGTGCTTCAGCAACGGATAAGGTGTAGAGGCTTTGTAGTGGTGATCTGAGTGTCGAGAAAGCTCAAAAAGTAGCAATCGTCCTACCACATGGTTTGAATTCCAACTGTGAATGGGCATCACGCGCTCATACTTTCCACTTTCTTTTTGTTTTCGAACCAGTCCATAATGCTCGATGTAGTTAACTGTTTCCAATAACAAAGCACCAACGGCAGCAGCTGCCATGAACAACAACATCGCTTGCAGCGAAAAAAGAGTCCAGATGGCCAGAACGACAGTCAATTGTAAAAGCTGAAATTGGAGCATTTGATTTTTTAAACCAACAGGATTTACTCCCATGCGTTTCAACCGATCTGCTTCCAGTTTCCAAGCATGAATCCATGAGCCAAGTCCAGACCGAATCCAGAACACATAAACCATTTCATTCTTTCGGGCTG
Source organism: uncultured Comamonadaceae bacterium (assembly GCA_964353035.1). GTDB lineage: Bacteria > Bacteroidota > Bacteroidia > Flavobacteriales_D > Sanyastnellaceae > JAQWQB01. Next base: position 801 of record CAYGUR010000264.1, read on the forward strand.
TGGCAGGGTCTTCATGGGTTGCGACATTCCGATGGTGTCCTCTGTTGTGCTCTATGAAGAAGTGCATATACAAAGATGAAAGGAGCAGCCCCTTGGCAAGCCCTTGTTCGAACTTGGAACTTCGATGTCCCAATTCATGTGCAACATTGATACCTATTACACCACACATCATCCCTAAACTCAGTGTTCTTCCAACAACCGCTGTTACGCTCAGAGCAGGATCATCAATGATTGCACAAAACCAAATGATGGCTAGCCACTGTATGGGTAACATGGCATAGAGCAGCCAGTCATAGAGCTTGTCTTGTTTCACAAGCTCAATTTCGGCATCTGATAAATTCGTGGGGTTTGGAGAAAAAAGCAATTCGAGGGCTGGAACAATTCCGAAGGCGTAAAACACTGGGAAGAAGCACCATAAGCCGTCGCTATTAAATGAAATAACGACCGTGAGTGGTAAAGTAATCGCTAAGGCGTATTTCGTGGCTCGCAATGACATCATTGCTTCAAGATAATCAATCTAGCTTTACTGCTGTTCCGTAGGCAAGAATTTCAGCTGCACCTTGCATCACTGCTGAAGTTGTAAATCGCACATTGACCACTGCATCAGCTCCCATGCGCTCAGCGTCTTCCTTCATGCGTTCCAAAGCACTTTCACGCGCATCAGCTAAGAGTTTGGTGTATTCTGAAATTTCGCCCCCAATCATGCTCTTCAAACCAGCAAGAATATCTCTTCCCGCATTTCTTGCGCGCACAGTGCTTCCTCTTGACACACCTACTATTGCAATAATTTGTCTTCCTGGAACAGTTTCAATTGTAGAGATGATCATATCAGTTGGCGTTTTGTTCTTTGAACTTTTGAATTTTTTGTTGGTCTGTAAGGTACAACAATTGGATTGACGCTTGAGCATCATCAGCCCAAGAAGATTCAGGATACAGTTCGATTACTTTTTCATACGCTTTTTGAGCCATCTCTCTGTCGTTCAACACATTTTCATAGATAAAACCAACCAAAAATGCCGCTTCAGTTCGTTTATCAAAGGTTGGATAACCGTCATGGGCGTTCATTAAGAAGTCAATTGCTCTCCTTGGCTTTCCGATTTCATTGGCCAACTTGCCTGCACGAAAGAGGTATTCAGGAGCCATGTCGTCTTGGTTGTACTGATTTGTAAAACTCGCGTACGCAGCTAATAACTGTTGACGTAGTTTCGCGTCAGCATACCCTGTATCTGCTTTCACTGCCGCTTCAAGTTCTACCAGTCTTTCCTTTTTCTGAGTGTAAACATCCTCTTTGGAAGGTGCATCTGTAGTTGCAGCAGTACTTTGTTTCGCATCGTCACTTCCGCATGAAGCAAGGACGAATGCCAGCATCAAAACCATCAGATTTATTTTCATCTTCTTTTTTGTTTAGGAAACTTCATTTTATAACTCACATCAACATTTCCTTTTGAAATATCAGCCAACTTACCTTTCAACAGAGTTCTGCGCAGTGGCGAAAGCTTATCCGTGAACAAAATTCCTTCTATGTGATCATATTCATGCTGTACAACGCGCGCCAGAACACCATCTAATGCTTCTTCGTACAGATCCCAGTTCTCATCGTAGTATTCGATTTTAAGTTCCGATTTGCGCTTCACTTCTTCACGAATGTTCGGAATGGAAAGACAGCCTTCTTCGAAGGGCCACTCCTCTCCTGTTTCTTCGAAAATGATTGGATTGATGAAGACCCTTTTGAATCCTTCCGCTGCGGGTTCTGCGTCTTCACCTTCAGCGAAAGGCGAAGCGTCTACGATGAACAAACGAATAGGCAAACCTACCTGAGGTGCAGCAAGTCCAACACCTCTGGCTTCATACATGGTGTCATACATGTCGCTGATGAGCTTCTCCAGATTCGGATACTTCTCATCAATCTCTTCGGCCTTTTTCCTGAGAACCGGATCACCATATGCAACGATTGGTAAAATCATTTTTTCTTCGCTTTAAAGATACTGCTTACTTTTTGCTAGCGCGAAATACAATTTCGCTTAAATATCACTTCCATCAACTCAAAGGAATGGTGTCCTCAATAGTTAATCCGTAAACCGTTACGCCTTTTCTTCGATTTGGCGAGTTCGATAATAAATTCATTCGCTTAACGCCTAAGTCACGAAGTATTTGAGAACCAATTCCGTAATCTTTTGAATCCATTGGCGGACCAGCTAAGTGCTGTTCATCTTTGGAAAAGGCGCTGTAGGCCTGAATCTCATCGTTCAGACCTTGTCCTTTATCAAGTTTATTGATGTAGACGATGACTCCTTTTCCTTCCTTTTCAATGAACGACATTGCTTTGCGAAGTTGATGCCCTTTGCCAAAATTCACAGAATTGAAAATATCACCAATCATGCTACTTGAATGCACGCGCACGGGAATCACTTCATCTTCCTCCCAAGCGCCTTTCACCAGTGCAAGGTGTTCGCTATCAGTGGTTAATTGTCTGTATGCAATCAATTTGAATGAACCATTCTCTGTTTCGAGGTTCACTTCATTTTGTCTTTCAATCAATGAATCATGTTCTAATCTGTAGGCGATTAGATCTGCAATGCTCACGATTTTAAGGTTGAATTTAGCGGCGATTTCAAGCAATGACGGTAGTCGTGCCATGGTCCCATCTTCATTCATGATTTCCACAATCACCCCTGCTGGCTCGAAACCGGCGAGTCTGCTAAAGTCGATAGCTGCTTCTGTGTGTCCTGCTCTTCTCAATACACCTCCTTCTTTCGCACGAAGGGGAAAGATATGTCCGGGCTTGCCCAACTCTTCAGGACGAATGTTGGGGTCAATCAGTGCCAGTACTGTTTTTGAACGGTCAGAGGCAGAAATACCTGTGGTAGTGCCATAACCAACCAAGTCTACAGAAACGGTAAAGGGTGTTTCGAATGCCGCGCTGTTGGTGTTAACCATCAATGACAAACCGAGTTCATCACAACGTGATTCTACCAATGGAGCACAGATGAGTCCTCTGCCATGGGTAGCCATGAAATTGATTACCTCAGGCGTTACATTGCGCGCAGCGGTTAAAAAATCCCCTTCGTTTTCACGATCTTCATCATCAACAACAATGATCACTTCACCGTTGCGAATGGCCTCTATGGCTGACTCTATTGAATCGAGTTCTTTTTTCATCGGTGCAAAGGTAATTAATCTGGAAGGGTTGCCACTCGCTTTTGGGCTACAAAAGTGAGGTTCTTGCAAACAAAAAAACCCGACACAAGGCCGGGTTCATATTGGGTTGGGCGAAGGATTTAACCTTCTTTATTTTCTTCAGAAGCCGGAGCTGCGTCTTCTTTCGCTTCTCCTTTTGTGTCTTTCGACCACTTTCCGTACTTGCTACGGAACTTGTCAATACGACCAGCAGTATCCACAAACTGCACTTTACCAGTAAAGAAAGGGTGAGACTCGCTAGAGATCTCCAACTTAATTACTGGATATTCTTTTCCATCTTCCCACTCTTCAGTTTCTTTTGACGACGCAGTAGAGCGGCTCAAGAAACGGTGGTTATTACTCATATCTTTGAAGATAACGAATCTGTAATCTTCTGGATGTAGGTCCTTTTTCATCTTTGCTCAGAATTTCGGGACTGCAAAAGTAGCATTTTTCCCTAGATACTCAAACAAAAATACAGAGAAAAAGCTTTTCATGTAAAATTCGTTCACACCGAATGAATTTCTAAATTCGGCCTTATGCCAAAAGTACTTCGAATTCTGAATAGGTTTAACCTCGGCGGACCCGTATACAACGCCTCTTACCTCAGCGCAGATCTTGCTCCTGAATTCGAAACACTTCTTGTGGGTGGATTGCCTGAAGCAGATGAAATTAGTGCAACCTACATTGCCGAAAATCTGAGCGTTCAAGTGCACTGTATCCCTGAAATGAAGCGCAGTATCAATTTAAAAGCGGATAGAAAGGCTTATCTAGAACTTCGCAAAATCATCCGAACTTTCCAGCCAGACATTGTTCACACACACGCATCCAAAGCAGGGGCATTGGGCAGATTGGCCGCATTTAAGGAGAAGGTACCAGTGGTGGTTCACACCTTTCATGGAC
>CAYGUR010000265.1:0-2730 GCA_964353035.1 uncultured Comamonadaceae bacterium
ATGTCCATTCCCAATGCTCTTGCAGTCGGATTTTCGCATTTTGAAGCAACTCGGGTGTCGACTTACAAACTCCAGTCATCAGTTCACCCTTGTCATTGATCTGATGGTACCGCATATCAATGTTTCCACGCTCATCAACCAACCCAATGAGATGGCCGTACTTAATCTTCCCACCTGAATATTCAGCTGTCAGGATGTTTCCTGTTTGATGATAGACAAAAACGGTTTCGCTCGAGGTTTCTCCATTTTCGGTATTGCTGATGGGGACGAAGGTTTTGTTGTGGTAGTTGATCATGGGGTGTTCAAATTACTAGCAACGGTTCGGCTTAACAGCGGTTCAAGGCAATTCACATGATGTAGTTGGCACGTTTTACTCAATTACGAGTCTGATTACAGCTTTCTTTTCGCCAGATTCAATTTGCAATAAGTAAATTCCAGCAGGCTCATCCAAAGTTGAATTCAGTATTTGGCTGTTGTTGAATGAGTTGGAATAGAGCACTTTTCCTCTCAAATCTGTTATGGTGACGGATACGGATGGTGTGTTTTCTCCGAGGTCAATCGTAAAATTTCCCTTTGTCGGATTAGGATAGATCAGAAGTTCGGAACCAAAATCACTTTCAATGATTCCAACCACTATTACCGTTACGCATTCCGAAGTTTCAGAACATCCATTATTGTCAACTATTACTGCATAGTCGCCACTTTCAGTTGCAGTGTAGGATTGGTCGGTAGCGCCATTTATAGGTATCATTTCCGCACAATTTAGCCATTGATATGTTGCCCCAATTTCGTCAGCAGTTAATAGTGTACCATTTTGAGTTACTGATGAACTCACTGCGTTAATCGTTAAATCTAGGGTTACTATAGAATCACATCCCAACGCATTTGTTAGTGCCCAAGTTGCAAGGTTGTTATTCGAAGTATAGGTGTTTCCGTCGATCCAAGTATAGGCGTCACAAGTCGTTTGAACATCTGTTCCAGAGTTAGAATAGTTCACCGTCAAATCGAGCGTTACTAATGAATCACAGCCCGCTGCATTGGTTAATGCCCAAGTCGGTGTGTTGGTAGATGAGGTGAAGGTTGAGCCGTCTATCCAGGTGAAGGAATCACAGGCTGTTTGCGTATCAGTTCCAGTAGAGGAATTGCTTATTGTTAATTCGAGGGTTACCAAAGAATCACAGCCCGCTGAATTGGGGATTATCCAAGTTGGTGTGTTAGTATTGGATGTGTATGTATTTCCATCGATCCAAGTGAATGCGTTACATTCAGTGCGGCTGTCGATTCCTGTGGAAGACGAATTGATGGTCAAACTAATGGTTAGCAAACTATCGCAACCTCCAACGTTCGGTATGGTATCCAAGACTTCGTAGCTTCCTGCCTCAGAATAGGTTTCATGGCCGCTCGGCACAGTGTAGGATTCACATTCTATAATAGAAATACTATTTGAGGAGCTCGTGCAGGGAGAGGGATAAGAAAAAACGCGTGCGTTGCCTGAATTCGTTCCGTTGTCATCATTTGGTGGAGAACCCGCAATAAAGCGATATCCATCGTTACTAATAGCTAACCTTAATCCAAAATAATTCAAGAAATCTGATCCGTAGATATCTGATCCTAACTGAACCCAAGAACCCAATTCAAACCTGAAAACGCGTACTTGACCAGAATCAAATCCATTACCATTATTTCTGTAAGCTCCAACGGCAACAATAGATCCATTGTAATTGATACCAACTGATACTCCGCTATTGTCCTCGGCGGCGTCTCCATCAATATCGGCCCCGATTTGATTCCATGAATCCAAACCATAGTCAAAGACCCGTACATGGCCAGAACCTGATCCGCCTCCACTATTTAAATAGCCTCCTACGGCAAGTCTGTTCCCACTAAAATCTAAGCATACTGAATGTCCAAATGAATCACCAGCAGCTTCGCCGTCCAAATCAACTCCTAATTGAATCCAGTCACCATCATTGTATTCAAAAACTCTGGCATGACCAGCGTCTTCACCGTTTCCATCATTTTTGTGAGCTCCAACTGCTACGCGCTGTCCGTCCCCACTAAGGCTCACGGAAGAACCAAACCAGTCATATTCATTTTCACCATCAAGATCACTTCCAAGTTGAGTCCATGTCTCTCCTGTGAATTCAAATACCCTCACGTTTCCTGCCTCTGTGCCTGAATCGTCATTGAGTTGACCACCTACAGCCACTCGCATTCCGTTATCGCTCAAGCTGACTTCTCTTGTTAGATCACCTGAGTTTTCGCCATAGATATCTTGTCCCATTTGAACCCAGTTACCATCATCCAATTGGAATATTCTGATTTGACCAGCATTATTTCCACCCAGGTCATTCAAATAAGCACTAACTGCCACGATAGAGCCGTCGCCATTCATGCTCACGCCATAACCTGCTTCATCTAATTCAGCAACACCTTGGATATCAGCGCCCAATTGTGTCCATTGAGCGTAATTACTTAATGACATGACACTGATGAGCAGAAGTAGATAGATTTTTTTCATTGGTTGTTAGCTGTTGTGTTTTTATTCGTGTTATGCCAAATGAGCGCGGAAGATAGTACTTATTCCCTTGAGGTTGGTACCCACTTTTCATGCAGACGGATTTTCCCATTCTCAAGCCACTCGGGTGTCGACCTACAAACCCGAGTCATCAGTTCACCCTTGTCATTGATCTGCTGGTACCGCATATCGATGTTCCCACGCTCATCAAC
>CAYGUR010000265.1:2740-4854 GCA_964353035.1 uncultured Comamonadaceae bacterium
CCATTTTCGGTATTGCTGATGGGGACGAAGGTGTTGTTGTGGTAGTTGATCATGGGGTGTAATAAAAAGTGGTTATCGCTGCCATCCTTCAACAAGGTAGTTCTTCTTTGCGATGAGTTTTTCGTTGACACAGAGTCATCAAACCAAGGAGGGAATAAAGCAAAAGAGCTATAACCTGGTATCCGTGCGGTACACTTCACCTTCTTCATTCAGGTAGTCGATTCGAATCAGGTTTTCCGCATCGTCATAGACATACCTTTTTTGAAAATTATCATTCGATGCGTCAGGACCTTTTATTTGGTGTGCGACCCTCAATTCATGTTGGTCTTTTGAAATCGAAAAAGCATATTGATTGGTATACCAATTGTTTGTTCGGAAATGGCCCACCTCTGAGATGAGCAAGTCGGAATAATAAATCTCAAAAACGTTCTGTCCGTATGTTTGCCCGATTCTGTTTTGTTGCTGCCCATCTTCAAACACAACTTGATCATTGATTTTTAGTTGAACCTGATTGATGTCGACATCAGCGTCTGTTCGAACCGAGATCGTATTGAATTCGAATAGACGACACCCTATGCGATTTACAACCGTGTCGGTATTCACGAAGGTTTGGAAAGCAGGTTTTGAGCAGACCAAGATCCCCATGAGTACAATCCCAATTCCGATGTATTTATACCGTTTGCTCATTTAATGGGTGTCGTAGCGGTTAGTTCATTGATGAAACTTTCAATCATGTTCCGATTTGCCTGATTTGATGTCTGGATGTTATCCCTCAAACGGTCATGTAGCTTTTTTCTGGCTTCTTTTGCTCGGCCTTCAGAAACGATTTGAATTTCACCGTTAATCATCGAGGCCCAATTCCTTAGATCTGTAGAGCTTAGTTCTTTTGAGTCCGTAAAAAATTCAGCAAATCGCTCAGTTTCTTTGATAACGAAGGTGTAGGCCGCTTTTCCCGCCGCCTCTGAATAGAATCCGTCTGCTCCATTCAGCGATCGCGTAAATACAACGAAGTAAAAGTGATCTTGCCCTTGCGTTTTAGCAAAGAGACTATCGGTTATTGTTAGGGCAACATGGTCATCATCATGCTGAACAAAGTGTTTGGATTCATAAATGAGTTGAAAGTATGCATTCAATGATGCATCACCCAGAGATGTTGGTTTGGCTTCAAGAGAGTCCTTCTTGGCTACAAATTTATAGTCGCCAACAATTAGTGAAGAGTCTATTGATGGAGGAGGGAGGCTATTCTCCGTTTCGGTTGATGATTCGATACAAGAATTAAGAATCATCGTAATAATCAATAGCGTAAATACAGTTTGTACTTTCATATGTGTTCGTAAAGGCACATGCTTTACACAACGTTTTGGCTATGCCCATTGTCCCGAAGGGCATTGCGCATAGGTTTTGTTAGCTACTGGTTTTCATTTTTATAATTGTCAAAATTGACTCCATTGGTTTTAAAATAGAGCCAATCAGATGTTCTAATTGAACTATTGTTTTTCGTTACTATCTCCCTATGCACTTCAACATAATCACCATGGGTGGCAGATGAAATGTTATACGTTTTTCCATCTATTATTAATTCAATATTGATAGCCCCAACCTTAACAGAAATGTTTGAATCATATGTCATTTGAGATAATTCATCTTTGATTTTTTCAATCTGTTTATCACTTAGATGAAATGTTCCTGAATTATTTGACATTTTAACTTCGTCTAATTCTTCTATATCAACCAAGTATCCAAAAGTCAATTCATCATTGGTCTCGCCTTTTTCATTCTTGCTTGCGCAACTGAATAAAATCAGCGTCAAAAAAAATATAAGTGATTTCAATTTTGTCATAGTATTGTACTTGTAGCCAACAATTGTATATGTGTAATATTACATTTATTCACCTTATCTCCTCAGCGAATAAATTCAACTCGTTCAACCCCCCACAATATACCCAACCCACCTCTCATTTTCACCCCCCATTAGGGTGATTTTTTTACCTGTTCTGTGCGAAAGGTGGAGGCGTTAATCCCTACAAGCTGTCTCAACCATGAGAAAATCCCTCTGGATGCACTAAAATGATCATAGTTCTGCCGTTTGACGGAAAAACAACGATGAATTTAAT
>CAYGUR010000266.1:0-4846 GCA_964353035.1 uncultured Comamonadaceae bacterium
TCAATCGTTGCATCATGTCAGCAACGTTAACAAGAATGTGATCTGGTAGAGCTGTAACTGCTAGCCATTCATTCTGTTTGTTCAGCACTTCCAATCCTTCAGCCGAAGCTCCAATTAACAACGTAATCAAGTTGATGTCTTCGTGCTGTCCAGCGCGAACAGCAGATTTAGGTTCACTTGTGATAGGAGGGTAGTGAATAGGACGAAGGATGCTGTTCCCATTGTGAATTTTCGCATCAAAGTAGTTCGTATCCAATCCTAGAAAGGTCGAGATCGCCCGAAGCATGTGTTTTCCCGTTTTTTCCAGTTCGCAATAGGCCTTCAATCCGATTTCCAAAAAGCCAGGAACTTCCGGAACTTCAACGTTCTCAGGATATTGAGATTTAATTTCATCTCCATCAGTCACCTCTTGGCCGAAATGCCAAAATTCTTTCAAATCTCCAGCATTGCTATCTTTAGCGTGTTCCTTTCCAAAGGAAGTGTATCCGCGTTGCCCCGCCAATCCTTCGATTTCGTACTTTTCTTTTACTTCAGCCGGCAAGCGATAGAATTCTTGCACTTTCGAGTAGAGTTCATCAACGGTAGATTCAGAAACAAGGTGGTTTTTCACCGCAACGAATCCAATGCGCTCATAAGCTTCACCCAAGGCACTCACAAATTGTTCTTGTTTTTGCGGATCATTGCTGAGGTAATCAGCAAGATCTACGCTGGGAATTCCCATAACTGAATCATTCATGCTACTTCAATTTATACTACGAATGTACAAAAGAATTGAAGGCTCCTGAACGCTTTAACGTTGCTTAATTAATGCATTTAATTCAGCTCCTGCAGCGGCCCAAGAGTAGTTCTCTTTCACGAATGCTCTCCCTTTAGCACCTAATGATCTGCGTTGATCTTGATTTTCAAGTAATTCACAAATGAGATCTGCAAGTTCTGAAGCTGAATTTCCAATCAACACTTCTTCGCCTACTTCGGCTTTCAAAGCATTATTTGCAAGGGTGCTAGTGATGCAAGGAATTTCCATACTCATAGCCTCCAATAGCTTATTCTGCAAACCCGTTCCAATGCGCATGGGGGCAACAAATACCTTCGCTTTTGCATAGGCATCACGAATGTCTTCCAGCCATCCGCTCACTTCAACATGCGCTGATGCCAACGACTTTACTTTTGCGTTCGGATTCGCGCCAGCAATGAGCACTTTGGCGTTGGGTATCCGTTTTCGAACTAACGGCATAATATCATTCGCCAAGAATTCAGCACTATTTACATTCGGTGCATAACTCATGTTACCAGTAAACACTACTTCTACTGTTTGTTCGGTAGGTGTTGGGGCGAAGAAATTCAAGTCAACACCATTCAAGATAATCTGTATCGAATTCCGTTTTGAGTTGACAATCAACTGTCTATCTTGATCTGAAATAATGGTGTGCTGGTCGAAGTAATCGAAAATCAAGTGTTCATAGCGTGTCAAGCGCTCTGCTTCTGCTTTCGCGAAGGGTTTCAAATACCACACAGCTTGTTTAGAAAGTCGCTCCATTCCTTTACTCAACGCATCCATGTAATCGAGTGTTTTAGGAATGTGATGCAGGTTTTTCACGTATTCTGAACAACGAATGAGCTGACAGTAAATGTGCTCTGCACCTGATGCTGTAATCAGTTTGTTGATTTTTTTGTGCGCTTTTCGCTGGTAAAAATAATGCACCTGAAATGGTCTAGAAGAAAAGAGGGCCAAGCCCAATCTGAATAGCTGTAACACCCTATTCAGTCGAATTACTTCCACCGTGTGACAAAAGGTCGCTAGGTGCGCAACAGCTGTTTCATCAACGCGTTGATCTGTGAGGCAGCACAAGGTAATTTCGTGCTCCTTTGACAGTTCTTTCATCAAGTGATACGCTCGCAGTTTGTCACCCTTTTCAAGTGGATAAGGGACTCTACTCACAAGAACGAACAATTTCATTTCGCTTCAATCAATTGTGAGTAAAACTCAATTAAGTTGTTTATGATCAGCTTATTATCGAAATCAATAGAAGCTTTTTTTCGCGCCTTTTCGCCAACCTCTTGAATGGTCTCAGGTGATGAGCTCAAACGTGCGATCTGTTCAATCATAGACTTGGAATCATCTGCGATAATGAGATCTTCACCTTTCGAATAGTCTATCCCTTCGGCTCCAACAGAAGTTGAAACAACTGTTTTTCCAGAAGCCATCCCTTCTATAATCTTCACTCGAATACCGCCTGCAGAAAGCAAGGGCACAATCATGATGCTGTGCTCTGCCATAAACTGTGTTGCACTTTCCACTTCGCCATGCACCACAACATTTTTTAAGTTCGATGGAAGCATGTCTTGCTCAAGACCTCTTCCTGCAAGGTGTAACTTCAATGCCGGACACTGTTCTGAAACTTTTGGCCACACATCTTCAAGAAACCAGAGGATTCCCTCCAAATTCGGACGCCAATCCATCGCACCTATGTGAAATAGGGTGGGCGCCTGAGTGACCTTCGCAGCGTTCGGATAATTGGATATTTCCACTCCGAAAGGAACGTTCACAATGGGTTTGTCGCAGCCGAGTGCAACGTATTTCATTTGGTCTTCTTTCGAAATGGATGCAATTCCATCAACTTGATTGATCACCGAAAGTTCGTAGTCTTTTAGCTTTTTCGATAAGTATTTAAGGTAGGCTCGTTTTGCTCTATTCTTCGTCCCAGCAGCAATTCGCTCCCAAATGATGTATTCCAAATTGTGTGAGCGCAACACAATTTTCGCCTTAGAAAACCTTCGAATTGTCCCAATATAGGGCGTCATGAAAAGACTTTCTAAGTGTATGATATCGTAGTTGTTGCGTTTAAGCAAATCTGTCAAACGGATATCTAGATCTGGTGAAAAGAAACGACTAACATTGTAAGAATCTTGCGTAATTAGGCTAGAGAACGCATCTACGAGGTTAATTTGAGTGTCAATAAATACACCTTCAACATCTGTAGCATCAATGTAGTCTTGACTAAGCTTTGATAATTCCAAATCGTGCTTGTGCGTGTAGACCGTCAACAGCTTCACTTGGTGTCCTGCATTTAAAAGTCCACGTGTGATGTTGTTCATCGCAATTCCGCCGCCATCTTTAGGCGGAAATGGTGGTTTATTGCACAGTTGTAGAATCCGCATTCTTTCGTTTGAAGGTTTTTTTGAACCACGCCTTGTAGGCGTCAATATTCATAATGGAAGAGTCTGAGGCTGCTTTGTAAGTTAGGAAAACACTCATTGGGAAAAGGACTACGGTCGAAATCCACATTCCAATAATAGGAGTGAGTGTACCTGCCTTGACCATGCGTTCGCCAAAGATGGTAGTGATGTAATACACAAGGAACAGGAGAATGGCAATCACAGTAGGTAATCCCAGTCCACCTTTTCGAATAATAGCGCCAAGAGGAGCGCCAATGAAGAAAAGCACAATACACGAAAACCCAAGAAAAAACTTTCGGTGCCATTCAATGAGGTGCTTGTCTTTCAAACGCTCTTTTCCTCTGAGCTCAATCAGAGCATTCTCAAGGTTCTTTTTATTGCTTCGCGTAAGCTCATTGGCCACTTCAAAGGCTCTTTTTTGCTGCGCGAAGGAGAGGTCTGTCAAGAAACCTTTCCGAATATTGTCGTTGGGAACTACCGTAGATAAGTCCATGGTATCTCTATACAAGCGAACCATGCGTGTTCCGTAACGCTCAATATCGTCTTGCTTTCTCAAAATGCGCATGTCAATAGAGTCAACAGCTTCTTCAAGTTGATCAATCCGCATCATTTCATACGCGTTCTTGAATAAATCTTCATCTGCCTTTTGGAAGTCTAGCGAAGACAAGTTGATGCGCATGATTTGTTTTTCAAATTGATTGACAACATGTGGATTGGTGCGGTCTTCAGGTCTGCGGGTTTCCTCTTTCTGTTCGTCGTAACTGTACCCATCATACAAGGTCAACATGATGTAGCGCTTGTCTTCCGTCTGTTTCATGTCGCCATGGTCAGCACGAATCACTGTTCTGCTTCCTTCAGATGCTTCTCTATGGTCATAAATCAGCACGTCATGCAGCTCTTTCGTTTCGGGATCTTTTTTCGAAACACGGATGCTAAATCCTTCAATTCCATTGTAGAAAACCCCGTCATCTAAGTTGAGTGCTGGTTTTTGCTTGGTCACAGAATACAGAAGGACACGAAATTTCAAGTTCGCAACGGGCCAGACATTGTTAGAAAAGTAAAAAGAACCAATGCTGACGAAAATGATCACAATAATCAAAGGTCTGAGGAGTCTGAAGAGCGAAAGCCCTGCACTTTTCATCGCCGTAAGCTCATAGTGTTCTGCTAAGGCCCCCATGGTCATGATGCTCGACATCAAAATAGCCAGAGGTAGGGCCATGTTCACTAAGCGGGCAGACGCATACACCATCAACTCAAGAATAATGCTGATTTCCAGTCCTTTTCCCATCAAATCATCCGCGTAAACCCATAAAAATTGCATGTCCAAAATGAACAATGCAATCAAAAAGGTCACAATTGAATGGCCCGATAAAGGAGCGGATCAGTAAGATGGCAAGCTTATTCAACAGAGCTACTTTTGGGCAAATATAACGGTATGTGTTTGCACTCTGTTGTTCTAATTGATTGGATTACGAACAGGTTGTTCCACGTAAATTCATAATTTCGCCCCAGACTAAATCATTTCACATCATGAGAACAATGCTAAGCATCTTGGGATGCGCATTTATCCTAGCGTCTTGCGGAGATACTTCTGAGAAAGATGTATAGCAAGAGCTCCTAGCGGAAGATTACCAGCCAGCAGAGGTTATGGAAACCAAAACGGTTGAAG
>CAYGUR010000267.1:0-4775 GCA_964353035.1 uncultured Comamonadaceae bacterium
TGGTTGAGCGACTAGTTGATTTTTAAATAGCCGCGAGCCCAGCTCGTGGACTTTCAAAACTTGGACGAGTTTAACCGTAAACATGCTTTAGAAATTCCGCCTTGACCGCAGGATCATTAAATTTACCATGGTAATCTGCCGTGGTAGTGCTGCTCGCTTCGTCTTGAATTCCTCTGCTGGAAACACACAAATGCTTTGCGTCAATAATAACAGCTACATCCTCTGTACCCAATGCCTTCTTCAAATCTTCTGCAATCTGCCTGCTAAGGCGCTCCTGCACTTGCGGACGTTTTCCGTAATAATCTACTATCCGATTGATTTTCGACAAACCAATTACGTCGCCAGAACTAATGTACGCCACGTGAGCTTTCCCCATAATCGGCAAAAAATGGTGCTCACATGTTGAATTGAGAGTAATGTTCTTCTCAACTAACATTTGTCCGTACTCATATTTATTCGAGAAGGTGCGCATCACAGGTCTGTTCTCAGGATTTAAACCACTGAAAATTTCCTGAACGTACATTTTCGCCACTCTGCGCGGGGTGCCACTCAAACTGTCATCGGTTAAATCGAGTCCGAGGATTTCCATGATGTCTTTGAACTTGGCTGAAATGGCCTCGATTTTTTCAGCATCTGTTTGATCAAATGCGTCTGGACGCAATGGCGTATCAATTGAAGTTCCAATGTGCTCGTCGCCGAGGAGTTCGATGTGATCGTTTTGTGCTGATGCAGGTTGAATTGTCATGTCGGTTTGATTGTGTTACAAATAGAACCAGATGTTCTCATTTTTTGTTCACAATCACTTATTTTAGATAGGCATTTTGGTATGGGAAAACTATCTTTGAACTTCACTCCTGACTGACTACATGATCCTCATATTTGACACAGAGACCACCGGGCTACCAAGAGATTGGAACGCCCCCATGTCTGACCTCGATAACTGGCCCAGACTGGTTCAGCTTGCTTGGCAACTGCATGAACCCAACGGGAAATTGGTGTCTAGAGGAAACATCATTGTCAAGCCAGACGGATTCTCGATTCCGTTCAACGCAGCGAAAATTCACGGCATTACCACCGAACGAGCAGAACGTGACGGACAGCCTCTAAAAGAGGTGCTCGATGCTTTCCAAGTAGATCTTGATCGAGCGAAATACATTGTCGGACACAACATTGAGTTCGATATTAACATCGTTGGAGCGGAATTGATTCGCGCTGAAAGAGCACCCGAATTGCTGACGAACAAACATTCAATTGACTCCAAAGATGAGTCGACTGAATTCTGTGCTATCCCAGGCGGTAGAGGCGGTAAGTTCAAGTGGCCAACACTTACCGAACTGCACACCAAACTGTTTGGCGTAGGTTTCGACGAAGCCCACGATGCGGCGTATGATGTGGATGCCACCTCGAAATGTTTTTTCGGCTTGGTGACCGAAAAGGTGATCAAACTTGAAGAAGTGCCTGATGCCTCAAAGGTGGTGTACGAAGCGCCTGTGCTCGAAGCGGCGAATTTTGAGGAAGACAAAAAGGCTGAAGCCGAACCGGTCGTTGAGCAAGAAAAAATAGAGGAAAACCTCGAAGAATTAGCAAAGGAAGACTTCGTTCATCTGCACGTGCATTCTCAGTTTTCCATTCTTCAGGCTGTCAGTCAGGTCAACGCCATTGTCTCTACAGCGAAAGACATGAACATGCCCGCCATTGCGCTCACCGATCACGGCAACATGATGGCCGCCTTCCACTTCGTGCGTGCCGCATTGGCCGCCGACATCAAACCCATCGTAGGCTGTGAATTCAATGTCTGCAGAGACCATGAAGACAAGTCGCAAAAAGACGATGGTTTTCAAACGGTCGTGTTGGCGAAGAACAAAAAGGGCTACCACAATCTGGCGAAACTAGCTTCCCGAGCGTATACCAACGGGTTTTACTATTTACCTCGAATCGATAAGAAGCTACTTGAGCAGTACAAAGGCGATTTGATTGTGACCACTGGCGGACTTTGGGGCGAAGTGCCTTACCTTATTTTGAACGTGGGCGAAGCGCAAGCGGAAGAAGCATTTATCTGGTACAAAGAGCAGTTTGGCGACGATTTTTATGCCGAGCTCACCCGTCACGGACTCGAAGAAGAAAATGCGGTGAACGCGGTGTTGTTGCAATTTTGCAAGAAGCACAAAGTGAAGTACATCGCTTCGAACAATACCTATTATACCCAGAAAGCACAGGCGGCAGCGCACGATATTCTGTTGTGCGTAAAAGACGCCGAAAACAATAGCAAACCGAAAAAGTACATCGGCAAGCGCGGACGTGAATTCCGTTTCGGATTCCCCAATGATGAGTTTTACATCAAGTCGCCCGCTGAAATGAAAGCCCTCTTCGCAGACCTGCCAGAGGCGATTACGAATACAGCTGAAATCGCTGAAAAGTGCGAAGGATATGAGTTGGCGAGGGAAGTACTCCTTCCAGCTTACGACATTCCTCAAGAATTCATTCATGCTGAGGATGCCGTGGATGGCGGCAAAAGAGGGGAGAATGCCTTCCTTCGTCGCCTGACCTATGAAGGTGCGAAGAAACGCTACGGGGAAATAACTGATGAGATTCGGGAACGACTGGATTTCGAACTTGCAACCATTGAACGAACTGGTTATCCAGGGTATTTCCTGATTGTGCAAGATTTTACTACAGAAGCGCGCAACATGGGCGTTTCGGTAGGGCCCGGACGTGGTTCAGCGGCCGGTTCAGCCGTGGCCTATTGTGTGGGAATCACCAATGTAGATCCCATTGCGTACGACCTCCTTTTTGAGCGTTTCCTAAATCCAGATCGTGTGTCCATGCCCGATATCGATATCGACTTCGATGATGAAGGCAGGCAGAGCGTGATTGATTACGTGATCAAAAAATACGGTTCGAACCAAGTGGCGCAGATCATTACATATGGTACCATGGCGGCGAAATCATCCATCAGGGATACTGCCCGCGTAATGGAATTGCCCCTTCCTGATGCCGATCGGCTGGCGAAATTGATTCCAGACATCAGCTTGGCCAAACTCTTCGGGATGGACAACAAAGCCCTATCGGCGAAGCTTCGGAACAAAGAAGACGTAGACAAAGCCAACATGCTCAAAGAGCTGTCGAAAGGAAATAACTTGGAATCGCGCACCATCAATACAGCCAGAGAGTTAGAAGGCTCAGTGCGAAATACGGGGATCCATGCGTGCGGCGTCATCATTACCCCAGACGACATTACCAATTACGTGCCCATTGCCACGGCGAAGGACTCAGACATGGCTTGCACCCAGTTCGACAACTCTGTAG
The DNA here is from genome assembly GCA_964353035.1 of uncultured Comamonadaceae bacterium. Lineage (GTDB taxonomy): Bacteria > Bacteroidota > Bacteroidia > Flavobacteriales_D > Sanyastnellaceae > JAQWQB01. Next base: position 3,307 of record CAYGUR010000267.1, read on the forward strand.
CAGAAGATGCGGGGTTGTTGAAGATGGACTTCCTAGGACTGAAGACCTTGACGCTGATTAAATATGCGGTTCGAAACGTCAAAGAACGACATGGCATTGACCTCGATCCAGATAGCTTTCCTCTGGATGATGTCAAAACGTATGAGCTTTTCCAGCGCGGCGAAACAGTGGGGATCTTCCAATATGAATCTGCCGGAATGCAGAAGTATTTGAAAGAACTGAAGCCAACGGTTTTCGCTGATTTGATTGCCATGAACGCCCTGTATAGACCAGGTCCGCTGGAGTACATTCCGTCCTTTATCAAACGTAAACACGGAACCGAAGAGATCAAGTATGACCTCGACGCGATGAAGGAATACCTTGAGGAAACCTACGGAATTACCGTGTACCAAGAGCAAGTAATGCTCCTTTCTCAAAAGTTGGCTGGCTTCTCCAAAGGTGAGGCCGATACCTTGAGAAAGGCGATGGGTAAGAAGAAGTTGGACCTGTTGGCGAAGATGAAGCCGCAGTTTTTGGACGAAGGTGAGAAGCGCGGACACAATCGTGAAATCCTCGAAAAAGTCTGGAAAGACTGGGAAGCCTTCGCTTCGTATGCCTTCAATAAATCGCACTCTACCTGCTACGCTTGGATAGCCTACCAAACGGCGTACCTCAAAGCGAACTACCCTGAAGAGTACATGGCGTCTGTGCTTTCAAACAACATGAACGACATTAAATCGGTCACCTTCTTTATGGAGGAGTGTCGAAGAATGGGCATTCCCGTGTTGGGGCCTGATGTCAATGAATCGGCGTTCAAATTTCGTGTGAACAACGAAGGAGCTATTCGTTTTGGACTCGGAGCCATGCGTGGAGTGGGCGAAGGAGCAGTGAATGCCAATGTTGAAGCGCGTCTAGAGGCTCCGTATGTTTCCATTTTCGATTTTTCACGAAGAGTGAATTTGAAAGATTGCAATAAGCGTGTTTTTGAAAGCTTAGCCCTTGGTGGCGGATTTGATAGTTTCGAAGGTGTGAGCAGATCGCGCTATTTCGCTGTCGATGAGCGTGGACGCATGGTGATAGAAAATGCCATTCGTTACGGACATGCTTTTCAAGAAAGTGAGAATTCGTCGCAAGTGAGTCTTTTCGGCGAAGCCAGTGCCATTGAAATTCCCGAACCTACCATACCCGAGGCGGAGGAATGGAACATTTTGGACCAGCTCAACAAGGAGCGGGAAGTGGTAGGGATCTATATTTCCGGACATCCGCTGGATGATTTCAAGGTGGAAATGGAACACGTTTGTACCAAAGACGGATTGAAGATTTTACAGGATTTAGAGAAGTACAAGGGACGAGATTTTTCGTTTGGGGGAATGGTTTCGATGGCGGAACATCGCACCAGTAAGAATGGAAAGCCTTTTGGGAACTTCACATTGGAGGATTATGATCACGCAGAGCGCTTTTTCTTGTTCGGCAATGATTACGTGCAATTT
>CAYGUR010000268.1:0-4774 GCA_964353035.1 uncultured Comamonadaceae bacterium
GACTACAAACAGTGTGGGACGTGAGTAACAATGAAACGATAAAGAAGGCATGAGTAGGAGAGATAAATTTGGACATTATTTCAATTTTTAATTTGGTTCAGGGTAACAGAGAATTCACATTCGATTACTCTATGTGAGGTCAAGTTAGCTAAAATATTGAAGTTGACTAGATTACAATTGAACCAACCTGAAGAGAAAAGCACTTTTATGCTTAGTCATCCTTCATCCAAGCCGCAATACTTCTTCGTTCCCGCGTGGCAGACGGATGCACTTTATGTTCCATTTCGTCACTTTGAAAAAACACCATTCTCCCTGCGAACGGAGAGATGTTTAGCTGTTCTTTTCCCTTGGGATGCAAAGTGAGCATGCCACCATCTGCTTCGGTCCAGTTTTCATTGAGATAGAGTACCAGCGCGAACTTTCGTCCGTTCGAATTCTTAAATTGATCTAGGTGTTGCTTGTAAAAGCTGTGTTACTTATACGAGGCGCACTGGGTTCAAAACATTTTGAACTTGTTCACCTTTTGCATGACAAGGATGTCTTACGGATAGGTCCTGTTATTAAGAAAAGAGATTGTATCAAAACAATGCTAAAAAATTCAGGACGAATAAATTTCGGCTTGACTGATTGCTTCGTAAAACGTGTTTAAGTCAAAATCAGTCAATCAAACTTACTTGGTAATCCAAAAGAATTTTTTTTCGAGCGAAGGTGCCATAAGGCAAGACCATCATGTAGTTGTTCAGCGCGGTATAGAGCATTTCTAAGTTACCATCCTCGTAGGCATCGTTTCTGAAGTAGGTCCATGTCATAGATACATACAGTTCGAAGTTTTTTTGAATTTCCGGATTCATTGCAGGCTTAAAAAGATCTTCGTTTAGCACTTCCGTGATGTATTCTTTCAATTTTTTTTCAAGCGGTTCGAAATTCCTGAAATTCGCTTTGATTTGATCATAAGGAGTTTGTTCGCTTATAAATTCGAGTGATTGTGCTATTTCTGTATAGATCTCACCTTTTTGTTCTATGCTTTTTTCAAATTCAAAGAATTCCGAATAATATTTCGCTAGTAACGGTTCGGTCTTCTTCGCTTGCTCCAAACCAAGGAAATAGGCATAAATTTGGAGATCATTTTTTTTGACTTTTACCGAGACCACAGCTAGTTCTTTTTCTAGTTTCACGAGCAAGTCGCGAGCTTGTTTCCGATTGTACTTTAAGCCATCATAGTCAAAGGTTTTGATTGGAACGTTTTTGTCTGCAATTAAGTTGATATCTGCGATATCAGATTGCAATGCCACAAACTCGTACACTTGGTCAACTGCGTTTTCCGAAAATAGGTCAATCAGTGTTTGTTGCCCGTTCTGCACAGCAGCAATATCAAGATCAATTTTTAATGGGTTTTTAGAATCGTAGTAACGATTGTAAACTTTCGAAAAGGTATTCTTTTCAAATTCTTCGAGATGAACTTGTTCGAATTTTTCTAATGAAAGCGAAACAGTATCACCTTCGTATACTACTTCCTTAAAGATTTGTTTAGTTAATTGCTTTTGTAGTTTATCGATATGGCGGAAAAGTGCGTTTGCAGGAATAAATGTCTCTTCCTTGCCTGCTGCTTTGGTTTGCTCAAGCCTTGCAATACGATCTTCGGTGCTCGGATGGGAAGCCCATTGATCCTTAATGTATAGTTTCGATTTGTTGAAGTTGTTTACCTCGGTTTGTGTGACTTCAGGTAAGTCATTAATAATGGGAACATCATGCTCTTTTGCAAAAAAGTTCATCACATAAGTGTGCTCTAAATAGATGTTGTCACTTGTAATATTTTCAGGAATCTTTTCTTGATAGAAGTTCAGAAGATTGGTGAATGAGAAGTCAGCAATTGACAAACGCAAAAGTGAATTCTTCAAGGGCTCAAATCCGGTCACGCTAGCTGCTATTTCATCAGCATGAAATTCCATTTCTCTAGAAAGGGCCATGTAGCTCTTGTTTACCAATTCATACATTTTCTGAAGAATCCATTGTATACCTTGAATAATTTTGACGGCGATGAAGATGAAAAATGAGAAAAAGCCATTCATATTTGCCCATTTATAGATCATTTTATCATAGTCCTCATTGTCATAAAGCATATTGAAGATAACCTTGTTCACGTTGTACACATAGGTTCCGATTCTCATCGTTTTCTGGGAAAAGTGTCCGAACTCATGGGATAGAATTGCCTTCAATTCCGTTTGGCTAACAGAGTTAACCCACCCCATTCCTATTTGTAGATTTTTTTTCACTGGAAAAAACATACTCCAAAATGTAGAGCTGTAAAAGACAGAGGCATTAACGTCAGGCGCTAAATAGACTTTTTTAGGAAAATCGGTATCGACCTGTGTGACTATCGACTCAATCATCGCGAATAGTTCTGGCTGATCGTCTTTGGTTATTTCAACCAAATGCGAACGGTCAATTTTGTTTGATTTAAAAATGAACTTCAACAAGAAGATGAGAACCATGAAGCCTAGGCTAGCAAGACCGAGGCCTAATGCAATGGTAACAAGCATTGGTCTAATGGCGACGATAGCCACTCCGCCAGCAATGCAAGCAAGAGTTAATACAATGACCAAAGCAAAGATGATGGCGTAGGTTGAGATAAACAACAATAATGTCACAACTGCTTTGGAGCCTTGTGCTTTAAATTCTGATGAAACAGTAACTTCAGTGTTCATTAAAAACGACCATTAAAAACACTCAAGAACTACCTTCGAACAGCACTTAAGCATACTTGATTCCCAGAATATTCTGGTTTTTAATTAGTTGATTGTTAAATGAATGCGATTTGACTGAGCTTTAAACTGAACACAAAAAGTCACGTTGAAGATTCATTTTTGATATTAAATAATTCGAAACCTAAAACCCATTACGATGATAGCACATCCAATTCATTTTTCAAATTCGTTCTCGCAGCTTCTTCCAATTCAGTTCGAAAAACGGTTGTCTTGTAGATGAAATCCAGTCCGAGGAAGTGTTCAAGAACCAATTTTCGCCCCGGTTTAAAGAGGAAGTCAGGATATGCAGCATATTCTTTTCGAATCTGAACAGTATAGGCGGCATATTTTTCCGGTGAAGCGCCAAGTATCGCCAAATCGAAATCCAGCAGATAATTGGTGTCTAGGTCAGGGGAGAACAAATGCGTTTTGGTAGCCATTATTTGCTGTGAAACGCGTTGAATCTGTTCGTTGGGAACATTCAACTTCGCCAATTGAGCTTCAGCGAGTGATGCACTTTTCGCTTCGTTGTCTTTGTGTTTTGTCTTGTAAATGATGTCGTGGTAAAAAACACTGTACAACATCGCATCGAAATCTTTCAGATTGGGTTGTTGTTCATAGGCCAGCTCAATCAGGAATTCCAAGTGATTGAGGTTGTGGTAATGTCGATTCTTCTCGCTGTAATTCTGTTCAATTTCTTGCCACAGGGAATCACTTAAGGCTTTGTCAGTGGAAGTTTTTGAAGTCAGATCATTCCAAATGATCGCTAAGTTTAACATAGTTGAAATGGGCTTTGCGCATTTAAAGTTAATAAGTTCACCCTAGCTTCAACGACCTTTTACTTATTTTAGTAAACCAATTTAATCTATGGAAATTCAATCTTCAACGTCCAATTCGCCGAATGTTTCGTTAGCTCCCTTTGCATACCACGTTCAATTAAGGGACCATTTCAAACTCCAGAAAAAAACATGGGATTGGTTCGCACTAAAGGCCACAAAAGACCAACAAGTTGAAGAATATAAAAAAGCATTGCTGAAAAACACCTACCGGCTAGACCGACAGGCGCATGAGAATTTATACAAATTGGCTGATGAATGCTGCGCCGTCTTGTCGATTGATGCAGAGGTGGTTATATATCAAGAGAACAATAGCATTCAGTTAAATGCCGGGATTTCAATTTTCGAAAAAGAAGCCCATATCGTTTTTTCAGGTGCAGTTCTTAATGTGCTTTCTGAAGATGAATTGAAATGTTTGTTGGCACATGAGCTGAGTCATTACTTGTTCTATAAAATTGATAACGAAGAATTCGAAATCACCAATCGTTTAATCGTTTCCTTGGCGAATGATGAACGCAGTAAAAGCGCCATCATCCAAACCGCTCGGATCTACCAATTGTACATGGAACTCTTTTGTGATGCTGGCGCGTTGTTGGTTTCGAAAGATTACAAAACGGTGGTGCAAACGTTGGTCAAGCTAGATACTGGACTAACGAATGTCAATGCCGATAGCTACTTGAATCAAGCGAAAGAGATTCTGTCTGATCTTGATTCAGCCACCGAGAACGAATCACATCCGGAGTCTTACATTCGGTCCATAGCACTGTTTCTGAAGTCTGAGCAGAACGAAGAGTACCTCTCCAGTATTGAGAAACTCATCGAAGGTCCGTTACACATTGACCGTCTGGACATCTTCAAACAAAAACACATGCAAGAAATCACCAAAGAGGTCTTGCAACTGATTGTCAAACCGAAATGGATGGCGACTTCCACTGTCTTGAATTTGTGCGATCAATACTTCCAGGATTTTGTTCGGTCAGATGGCGATATGAACATTGAAGAACTGTTGAAACTGATTGAACCTTCAAACGAAACAGTTAAAACATACCTCAGTTATGTGCTCCTTGATTTCGCCAGAATTGATCCCGAACTAGAAAATGTTCCGCTAGCGTATACCGCTGAATAGGCTGAAAAGTTAGCACTGAAAGAACGTTTTGAAAAGACTATCAAAAAAGAACTCAAACTGACTGTTCG
>CAYGUR010000269.1:0-4765 GCA_964353035.1 uncultured Comamonadaceae bacterium
AGAAATGGCTGTTTCATCCATCTCCTTGTCTAAAAACACCTGCACCAAGACTTGTTCGCGCAGCTGCTCTTGCCACTTTTCGCCAAAAAGATAGAGCAGGGAAATCAGTCCGAGCATGGTCAACGTCAGGGTCATCCCAACGATGGTTGAGAGCGAAGTGCTCCAGTTGGAACGGGTTGTCTTGAAGGGGGATTTCGACATACTACAAAGAAACGGTGAAGGAGGTGCTTTTGGTGTTTTCTGACCAACAAAAGTGAACACCCTTGTGTTGAAAGGATGGAGTTTTTACCGAGCTAGTGTAGAGAGGTTGTTAGCGACGGATATACAACTTCTGTCCGGGGTAGTCTGCGATGATGGATCCAAACTGCGACAATGCATTTCCGCCCATGGCACCCACTACTGGCTGATCAGTGCACAGTTCAGAGAGCCTTTCAAAATTGACATCTGCTCTACTTGCGAACCAAACCGGTCCGATGGTCACTTCGCCAACGCGCACTTCTGGTACTTTGATGAGGTCTGCTGTTCCAACAGAAATGTCTCCTCCTTTGATCACTTCCCAATTGGGATGCGCCGCTTTCCACCGATTGAAAACGGAAGCATTGATAAAGCTCCCGGCGATGAGTTCAGGCTGGTTCAGCTTCGCTTTAGCGTCCGATGAAAGCCTCACCTGTGCACCCGTGTCAAAAAGCATTGGAAAAGTTTCCCCTTCGACCAGCATGAAAAACCGTCCGCATTTGTCGGTCTTTTTAATGTAGGTGTCCTCAACGAACGAGAGGTCAGTAAGCTTCATGCAGGTTCCGTCAAGCTCTGGAAGCACGCGAAGCTGTTGCACATTGTAATCAAACTCCCAAATTTTATCGCGGAACCATTCTCTTCCCAGCATACCGCCTTCTCTATTCTTTTCGCGTACGCGGTACATTTTCTTCACATCGGGCAAAGGCAAGCCCGCTTTCGGGAAAAGGGTGTCGAAGCCTGTGTGGCGCCAGAGGTTTTCTTTTTTGTACTTCACCTTGAGCTTTTTCAAGCCTTTTGGGTAGATGAAGTTTTTTCCTCCTGTATCTGTATAGAACAAGATGGTGTCTTTTTCATTCACCGGCACCTTCACGTAGATCAGGTTGTTTTCGAACAGGGCTGGCAGGATTGATACGTTGAACAAAGGGGCATTAGAAGTAAAAGCCGTTCCGAAGAAGAGCGCAGAGATCAACACAGCAAGAGGAAGCAATTGTTTCATTCTGCAATGATCGTTGATTTTGTTGAGACACTCGCTGCACCCCAATATCCAAGTGCGCCATTGCTTAAATTGGTTTCGACGTTGGCCGGAGGTGCGTCGAACAATCCGCCATTCCACTGCGTTTCGTTCATGATGCCGATAAAAATGTCGTACGCTTCACCGCCGATGTTGTACTGCTCAATAAATACGGTATCACCCGGATTGGCTTCGGTTTCAATGTCGAGGTAGTCAATTTCAATGTCTTCGACATACGCACCGTCATAAAATTCATCGTCGATAAAAGTCAATTCACGGAGGGTATCACGAACAGACGCACCATTGACATAGGTAATCCACATGTAATGGTCTCCGAGACCCGGCAGTTCTTGGGTCCATAGACGAACGCTGTAGTAGGGATCTCCTGGGAAGCCGAATTCTTCGAATGGATCCAAGACCCGCACATGAAGTGAATCAATGGGGGCAACCGGACGCATAAAGGAGGTAGCGCTGTAATTCTCACCTTCGACTTCAATGTTCAAAGTATAGGTTGTTGAAGGCACGCCGGCAAGTTCTGGGGTGAGGTAGATTCCAGGGGCACTTTCGGCAAGGGGCCAAGTGTTCTCACCATCTGTGATGCTAACCAAAGCGCCTTCCACGCGAGGCGCAGCTTCGTTGAAAAAGAAACTGGTGGTCCAGGTGAGTTCAACTTCATGTTGTTTTTCTTCGTCTGTGAACCAGCCTTCTACCACGAGTCGACGTCCATCTTGGTCATTGAGTTCAAGATCGATTCGTTCGGTGCAGCTGGCGAAGGAAATTACTGCAAGGGCGAAAAAGAGGGTTTTATAGCTTTTCATCGGAATCAGAATTTGAAGTTATAGGTAACGGCTGGCACGATGGGCAGCAAATAGGTTTGTTCAGCGTAGGTTTCGTTCGGGTTGTCTTGGTCTTGAACGAAGTTGATGGTATAGGCGTTGTGTCTGTTGTAGACATTGTAGATTGAAAACACCCATTCTCCTTGCCAAGTTCGTCTGGCATTTTTGCGCGGAGTGAGCGTCGCAGAGACATCCATCCGGTGGTAGGCTGGCATGCGTTCTGCATTTCGATTTGAGTAGACCGGCACAACCATTCCCATGTATTCGAACCTTCCCGTGGGCATGGTGACTGCATTTCCGGTGCTATATACATAGTTGGTGGCGAAAGACCACTTTTCGTTCAGTTCATAGGAGAGCACAACAGAGACATCGTGTGTACGATCGTAGTTGGACGGATACCAATCGCCGAAGATTTCAGGAATGTTTCGTTCTGAACGAGCAAGGGTGTAGGAAGCGAGTCCGCTTAAGCGTCCGGTTTGTTTTCGCACCATGAACTCGAGTCCATAAGCGCGTGACTTCCCTGTTCGCAATTCGCCCTCCAAGTAGGTATTGAGCAAGAGTTGAGCGTGGTTGGCGAAATCGATGGTGTTTTGCATGTCTTTGTAGTAAGCTTCCACAGAGAATTCAAGCGCGTTGTCGAGAAAGTTTCTGAAGTACCCCACGGCATATTGATCGGCAATTTGGGGCTTGACGTTCGGACTGGCAGAAAACCAGACATCGAGTGGAGAGGAAGACGTGCTGTTAGTCGCAAGTTGCAGGTACTGGTAAGTTCGGTTATAACTCGCTTTGATGGCACTTTTCCCGTTGAGTTTGTAGTTCACACCAAGCCGAGGTTCTAGCCCGCCATAGGTGTTGTACGCCCCAGACCCATGCACGGTTGAATCGACCACATTGTAGTTGGTATCGTATTCATAAACGGTTCCAGGCCCTACGTTTTGGAAGAGCGAATACCGAAGTCCGTAGATGGCCGAAAGTTGATCCGTGATGCGGTGCTCATTGCTGATGTAGAGCGCATAGTCGACCGAGTTATTAATAGGTACACGAATTCCTTGAAGTAGCGATGCTTCGCCAGTTCCTCTAGCATAACCTGGATCTAAGGTTCGGTAGGTAGCCGAAGCTCCAAATTGGAGGGTATGTGCCGGACTGACAAAGTAGTTGTAATCCAGTTTTGTTGTTACGTCTTTGATTTCAGACTCCCAGAGGAAACCGAAGTCCTCATCTGTTTGCTCGAGGAAGTAATCGTAGTCAGAATAAGTAACGGTGAGGTTCGAAAAGAGTTTGTTGTTGTAGATGTGGTTCCAACGTGCTGTTCCAGTCATGTTGCCCCAACCAAAGCCAAAGACGTCGCTAAATCCGAATTTATCTCTACCGAAGTAGCCGCTGAGGTAGACTCTGTCATCTTCACCGAGTTTGTAATTGGCCTTTAAGTTGATGTCATAAAAATAGAGTTGTGTTTCTCTGGCGGCTGGATCAGCGCTAAAGTTGAGAAACACATCGGCGTAGGTTCTTCGTCCAGCAATAAGGATTGAACCTTTGTCTTTTTTAATGGGTCCTTCAAGCGTAAGCCTCGACGAAACCGTTCCGACACCTCCTTGTCCGTGCCACTCTTTGTTGTTCCCGTCTTTCATTCGAATGTCGAGCACGGAAGAGAGCCTTCCGCCATAGCGGGCTGGGATTCCACCTTTGTAGAGTTGTACATCTTTGATGGCATCGCTGTTGAAGACGGAGAAGAACCCAAGTAAGTGAGAGGCGTTGTAAACGGGAGATTCATCGAGTAGGATGAGGTTTTGGTCTACGGCACCCCCACGAACGTAGAATCCTGAGCTTCCTTCGCCCGCCGCTTGCACGCCGGGGAGCAGTTGAATGGCTTTAATGACATCTACTTCACCCATAAAAGCGGGGATTTTTTTGATTGCATCCATTTGCATGTTTACGGTCGACATTTCGGTTGACTCAATGTTCTTCGTGGCTTCGCGCTCCGCTTCAATCACAGCTTCGCCCACCAAAACCCCACCGGTAGTGAGCTGGAGGTCTAAACGAAGGTCTTCAGTGAGCGTAATGTTTTTCACGAGTTGCTCATATCCGATGTATGAAACTTTTAAGGTATAGTCTCCTGGAGGGAGCGTTACAGAGTAGAATCCGTACACATTCGTTGCGGTACCTCGATCGATTTCGGGAATGAACAAGGTTGCCCCAATGAGTTCTTCACCCGTAGCAGCGTCGGTAATGTTTCCGCTGATGGAGAGTTTGTCTTGCGCTTGGGAAGAGAAAGCGCTGAGCACCACTAAAAAGAAGGATGCCAATATAAGTTTATACATAGGTAAAGGTGTGTTTTCAGTATCAGAGACAACCGTTGTTGTATAACGTTGCACAAAGCAAACAATTGTATGGCGAATAAGTAGGGTAGAATGTTACAAGGGGGAGAAAATACGGGGTAAACGGATGGCAGTTGCCACGAATTCCATTCGTGGTAAGTGGGCTAATTCTTCCCCAATGGCCAGGCGCGGCTTTTACGAATGGCGCGGCCTTCCCCAATGAATGGCCAAGCGTGGCCTTCCCCAATGAATGGCCAGGCGCGGCCTGACCCTACTGTTCTGGCGTTTAACAGGTTGGGTGCGGACGCAGTCGCGCACCCTCAGCCCTGATTGATGTTGCTTCGCTCAGGGAACACCCCTACGCGCTA
>CAYGUR010000270.1:0-4736 GCA_964353035.1 uncultured Comamonadaceae bacterium
GAACAAAGACGAAGTGTACATCCGCGGCTTCCTAGGAAAGATGCTTTTTAGTGGCGAAGAGACCTTTAAGAAATCGAATGTGCTTTCGGGAGGAGAAAAGGTTCGCTGCATGATCTCACGTATTATGCTTGCCAGCGGAAACCTTGTGATGCTGGATGAACCTACCAACCACCTGGATTTGGAATCCATCACCGCGTTCAACAACGCATTGGTAGATTTCCCAGGAACGGTATTGTTCACCTCTCATGACCACCATTTCACGCAGACGGTAGCAACACGTATTGTAGAGCTCACGCCGAATGGTTGTTTGGATAAGATGATGACCTTTGATGAGTACATCAGTAGTGATAAGATTGCTGAGCAGAAGGCTGAGATGGCTTAGGGAGGACGAGCGCAAGCGGGCAGTTGCTGAGATTGGGGAGTGCGAGCGGTCAGTTGATGAGGACGAGCGCAAGCGGTCGTCCGTGTCAGAGGGGAATCATGTGGGTGTGATAAAAAAAGGCCAGGCGCGGCCTGACCCTACTGGTCATCGCGAGATTTCAAGTTGGGCGGACGCAGTCCGCCGCGTCACCATGGTAGATCAATTGAATATTTTCGAAATTAATCTCTAAACCTCCGTGTGATTTCAAGATTATGGAATTTTCACGCACGCTTTGCAGCGTCCCTTTCTGGGCACGTCTATAACATATCATAAGAGCCGTTGATATGGACGAACGCAAGCGGTCGTCCTTGTCAGGTGGGAGCCGTTGAAAAATACGACATGTAGCCACGAGCTTCGCTCGTGGTAAGGCGGTAACCACCATCTAAAGAGGTCGCGAGCCTAGCTCGCGAACATTCAACGTACATCAGTGAGAGCTGGTAGGTTCGTTCATTCATCCGTCAGGTAGGTACAAACTTTTCGGAGGTTACGGAGATCAATTCATAGGTAACAGAAAAATTCTAGGAGGTTACACCAATCCGTTCGCAGGCATCAGCAACGTGTTCGGAGCTTACCAAAATCGGTTCGCAGGCATCAGAGAAATTGTCGGAGTGTGCGATACACAATTCGGAAGCATCAGAGAGGTTTGCAAAGGTTATCGAAGTTCATTCGGACACATCAGAGAAGTTTGCGCACCTTACCGAAGTTGATTCGGAAGCATCAGAAAAAATGTCGGAGACATAGGAGGGCTTTGCAAACATGTCCGTGACCTATGCAAACGCTGCCGCAAACAATTCGGAAGCGTCAACAAAAATGTCGGAGACATCGGAGAGGATGTCGAACGCATCAGAGAGAATGTCGGACGTATCGAAGAGGTATGCAAACGCCATCGCAAAGAATTCTGGTCGATGAAATTTATAGTTTCATCGAAACAACGATGGGAAAACGGGGTAAAATGGACTATTTGAATGCAGGTCACCACAGTGTTAAAGGCCGCCGTTGAAGTAGAGAGAATTGACGGTAAAGTTCAATTTCAACCCAAATGAATCAGACCAAAAGCCCTGCTACTCCAGCAACAAATCCACCCACATACTATTCCTTTTTGCATTTTCGTTGTTACCTTAGTCAAAACCAAACAACTATGCGATCTCTTCAAACACCCTCAGCTTTTCTGCTACTACTCTCGTTTTTCTTTTTCGGAATGACTGCTTCAGCTCAAGTAACATGCGCCCAAGCCACTTTGATCACCAATGGAAGCTTTGATGGTTCCATTGGCGTAGATGTCACTGCCCCAGGGTGGACATCATTGAGTACGCCCGATTTGAATGATCATTTAAATCCAGTTCAGACTACACCTAGCTACACTTGGACAGGTACACCATTGGAATCAGCTGATGGGGGAACTTGGCAAAACGTTTACGGCGTTGAGACTATTTCGCAAAGCATTGAATGCACCATCGGAAGTTGGTATGAATTAAAATACGAATATGCTGCACAAGGAATTTCAGCTCCAGGAATTGATTTAGTAGGACCTTTTGGAGTACTTGTTTCATTCAACGGAGTGCAAGAATTTTTCTCACCTGCTGATGAGACCCAGTACACTTGGGAAACTGAATCCTACATCTTTCAAGCAACAGAATCAACCATCGAAATCACTTTTCAAGCTTCTGCTGATCAGTACCTCGGACTGGATGGAGTTTGTGTGATTCCAACTTCTGAACCTACTGGGATAGAAACACCTGAAAACACCTTGTCCATGATGCTTTCGGTGTATCCGAATCCGGCGTCAAAGACGTTTACACTGTCAGGATTTTCCGCTGAAGATGCCCGAATAGTGGTGTTTGATGCGAATGGAAAGGTGGTGATCGACATGAACTCAAATGGTGCTGCACAAAAAACAATTGACTCCTCGGCATTGGAATCAGGGCTTTACCTCGTTCGTGTTGAAGTGGGAGAAGAATTCTGGACTGATCGCCTCGTAATTCAATAACTTCGGACAATGAAATACTATTTCGTTTTAATGCTGCTTCCCTTGCTAGCTTGTGTTGGCAGATCAGAGACCAAGACGATGGCAGAATTGGATGCTGAATATGAGCTGGAACGTGCCAAGGAATCAACCACAGAAGAACTTGCAGACGAGCAAACTTCGGATGAAGTGCAAATGGCATCGTTTCCTTCCTTAGACGGATTGGAGATCAGCGCTAAGGTGTATCCGGGAGATAAAAACGCTCTTACCCTCTTGCTCTGCCATCAAGCCCGATACAACAAATCTGAATACGATGGTGTTGCAGAACGACTCCAATCAATGGGCTTCAATTGCATTGCCATTGATCAACGTTCTGGAGGTCCAATTGGGATTACTCAAAACGAAACGTTCAATCGTGCGACGGCTCAAGGATTGTCTACAGAATACCTCGATGCGGAACAGGACATTCGCGCAGCAGTGCAGTTCGCGAAAAGTCGTTTTAAAGGTCCGCTCATCTTATGGGGTAGTAGCTATTCGTCTACTTTAGCCCTGTACCTCGGTTCAGAAATGCCTGAAGTAACAGCGGTGATCGCGTTCAGTCCGGGTGATTATTTGGCTGACGCGAAGGGCTCATTGGTGCCTATCATGGAATCGTTCGACAAGCCTTACTTCATTACTTCTTCGAATTCCGAAGCAGCGGCAGTTGAGGCCCTGCTCCCATCGGAAAAAAGCGAAAAGCAAGTGCAGTTCGTCCCAATTGGTTCAGGGCACCACGGTTCTAGAGCCTTGTGGCTGAATCAAGCAGGTGGAAAGGAATACTGGACGGCGCTTGAAACATTCCTTGCGCAGCTGTATACCCTCTCTAAAGGCTAGGAAATTCTACCGGTTCTTGGTCAAGGAAAGCGTCCGCACGTTTCAAATGTGGGTGCATGTATTCATCATTTTCAATGAAGGGGACATGCTTTCGAAATGCTACATGCACTTCTTGAAGGTAGGGCGAAGCTTCATCTACTCCCCGGATATCCAAGGCTTGAGCGGCATTGAACAGTTCAATGGCCAACACTTGTTGTACATTTTTCACCACACGGAAGGCTTTTGTAGCGGCATTCGCTCCCATGCTCACGTGGTCTTCTTGTCCGTTGGAAGAATCGATGGAGTCTACCGAAGCGGGGGTGCACAGTTGCCTGTTCTGACTCACAATGGAAGCGGCGGTGTACTGAGGAATCATGAATCCGGAGTTCAATCCGGGGTTCGCCACCAAAAACTCAGGGAGTTCTCGCTGTCCGCCAACTAACTTATAGGTTCTTCGTTCTGAAATACTTCCTATTTCAGCCATCGCAATGGCCATGTGATCTAAGGCTAGCGCCAAAGGCTGTCCATGGAAGTTGCCTGCTGAAACAACATCGTCCAACTCAGGAAACACAGTCGGATTGTCTGTAACGGCATTCACTTCATTCTGCATGGTGTTTTTCACGTAGGCCATCGCATCACGTGAAGCGCCGTGCACTTGCGGAACACATCTGAATGAATAGGGATCTTGAACATGTTTTTTAACGCGATCAATTCCAATGCTGTCGCGAAGGATGGCTCTGACATTGGCTGCCACCTGTATTTGTCCTGCCTGTCTTCTCACGGCATTCACGGCCTCACCAAACGGTTCTTTTCGTCCGTCAAACGCTTCAAGGCTCATGGCAGCAATGACATCTGCCCAATTCAAGAGGCGCTCACATTCCATCACCAAGTAACATCCGTAAGCACTCATAAATTGTGTGCCGTTCAGCAATGCCAATCCTTCTTTGGCTTGAAGCTCAATGGCTTCCATACCATTCGACCAGTAGATTTCTTTTGTGGGTTTGATCAGGTTTCCTTGCCAAACCGCACCTTCGCCAATGATGGGTAAACAGAGGTGAGCCAGGGGCGCTAAATCACCACTGGCACCCAGAGAACCTTGTTGGTAAACAACAGGAATTAAGTTGTGATTGAGTAGATCCAACAAGCGTTGAACCGTGGCTACCTGCACACCTGAATGACCTCTACTCAGCCCTTTCGCCTTGAGCAACAGCATCCATCGCACAATTTCTTGCGGCACAGTTTCTCCTGTACCACACGCATGGGAAAGCACTAGGTTGCGCTGGAGAATTGAAAGGTCATCATTGGAAATGCTGTGTTTGTAAAGTGAACCGAACCCTGTATTGATTCCGTAAATCGGATCCGTTGCTCTTTGAATCTTCTCATCCAAATAGGTTCTGCACTTTTCAATGGCATTTTTCGCCTCAGGTCCAATGCTAATCTGCTTGCGCGAAGAAAGCGCAAATGCAAATTTTTCAATGGTCACATCGTTGAGCGAAATCT
>CAYGUR010000271.1:0-4726 GCA_964353035.1 uncultured Comamonadaceae bacterium
GCATAATTCGGCGGTAGGGAAATACTGTTTTCTCAATGCGCTTGTCTTTCACAGGGTTTCCGAATGTACCATCTTCCGGATATTGGCCTTCGGCAATCACGTAGAACTTCTTGGTAAACTTGTTCCAGCTTCCCTGCAAACGCGTTCGAACCACAGCGCTCTTTGCAACAATCATAATGCCTGAAGCTTCACGTGGCAACTTATTCACGAAATAAACTTCTTTCAATCCAGGATTTCTCCCTAACATCCACGCCTTGGCAATACCAAACGCCGTTTTCTTCTTGCGATCTGGAGAAGCAGCTGTTAGTCCGGCAGGCTTTTCAAATGCCAAGATATCATCATCTTCATAGACGATCACAAAAGGAAGATTCTTCACTTTTTGAGACGGAAGTGGTTGCGGTTTATCAAGGAAAACAACTTTGTCTCCTTTGGTCAGTTTGGTTGAGGGAATAATGACCAATTTATCGTTGACCTTGACAAAGCCAGCTTTGATGGCCTTTCTTCCTTTGTTGACCGACGAATAGTTCATTTCCTTGACAATCAAGTCTAGGAGAACCATATTCTTTGATGGAATGAATTCTTGCATGCGATGCAAAAATAGGTCGACTAACTTGAATACCATACGAAAGGGGGAAATAAAGAAGCATTTAGCTCTAAATCCTCCCCTTTAAAAGTCGTTTTATGCAAACTCAATTCAATGAGCCTTCCATTGGGAATCAGTTCTTCCCTTGGTTCCGATAATACTCATCGGCCATTCTAAACGCATTGTAAGCATTAATAACACCACCACTTCGTGAGAGCTTTTTGAACTTCACTTCTTTCGGTTTATCTGAATTACTTGAAGGCAAAGTAACTTTTCGTTTGCCATAAAAACTGTAGCTATTCACAAGAATGGTACGGATGTCTTTGGCGCTTAATTTTGGATAGTACGACATGAGCAAAGCTGCTACACCAGATACTACAGGAGCCGCCATGCTAGTCCCACTGTTCTTTTTGTATTCATTGTCAGGAATTGTAGAATAAATATCTACCCCTGGAGCGAAGATGTCTACAGACTTTCGCCCATAGTTGCTAAAAGGAGCAATCAAATCTGTTGTCAGTGGCTCATTGGCACCCACTTCAATCCATGTAGCGCACAAATCGCGAGTCTTTTCATTCACGGGATTCGGGAAGTTGTTCGACTTATCGTTGTTTTTGCTTGAGTTACCAGCTGCATGAACGAAAAGGATATTCTTCGCTTCGGCGTAAGCTACGGCCTCATCAACTGCAGTTTTGTGAGGTGAATAGCTCTTTCCGAAGCTCATGTTAATGATTTTGGCTCCATTGTCAGCTGCGTAGCGTATAGCATTAGCAATGTCTTTATCGCGCTCATCTCCATCAGGCACGGCTCGGAGGACCATGATTTTAGCTGTGGCGCACACACCATCCATTCCAATTCCATTTCCACGTTGAGCGGCAATGATTCCAGCAACGTGTGTGCCATGTTCAGCACGAGGGCCCTCTACTCTGTTGCTTCCATAATAGCGTTCAGAGACATCGTCTGGATTGTCACCTACAATCTCTCGGGAATTGTAGTTCAGGTTGTAGCTGTAGTTAAGGGTATTCCGGTAGTGCTCGTATCCTTCTTCAACTTGACTTTCGAAATCTTCTTCAAGGGCATAGATCATGAAATCACGAATGGCTATGCTCATTTCGTCTTCTCCTTCTATTCTTTGAACATCTTCAAGGGTAAATCCTTCGCCCAACGCATTGGTTAACTGTACCTTTGCGAAATAATAGAAATCAACAATTTGTTCGAACTCAGCTAATTCCTTCTTCGATTTCTCCAACCGATCTTTGAATTGCTTTTCCATCACTAGGAAGCGCTTGTAATCGTCTTTTTCTTCTTTGGTGATTTGTTTCGGTGTTTTTTGGTCGAAGCGGCTTTTCAGTTCCTTGTAAATGCGGGTGAACTCAAGGTTGTCATAGGTCACATCTTCGTCCTCACCACTAATAAAACTCCATCCATTCACGTCATCAATGTAGCCATTGTTGTCATCGTCAATTCCATTTCCTGGAATCTCATCTGAATTCACCCAGATTGAACCTTGTAGGTCTTCGTGTTCGATATCAACACCACTGTCAATTACTGCCACAATGACTTCTACGGGCGTTTTTCCTTCAACAAGGTTCTCGTAGGTTTTATCAATACTGGCTCCAATTACCTGCTCTTCGGCACCGTCATCATTGAACCAATCTTTTCTAATTTCTTCTTGTGCTGACGCGAAGAGCGGTAAAATGCACAAGGCTACTAATAATTTCTTCTTCACTTTTTTCTATTTCTTCTGGCAAATGTTGCGCCAAAAATAATTGGTAAAATGAAAGTCCCCGCCGAAGCAGGGACATTTCTTAACTAACAACTAAACTTAACCTAACTACTAAAACGAAGTCTCTCAACAACGTCTCATTGTAATTAACCCGAGAATGCTCTCGAAGTTCAAATATAGGGTTGAATTGTCACTTATATATCACAAACGCATAATTGAGAATGGAATTAGTTTTAAAAGGTATGAGAAGCGAAATAGTAATCTTAAAACGTATTTTTCGTATGATCTGCTCAGTAAAATGGTGCTCAGAAGCACATTGAATACCTTTTCAAAGCAATCATAAAGATGACATATTGCGTGTTTCGGAAAAAGGTACAGAAGATTCAAAAATAAGTTTGAATACATCTACAACCGAATAATTTTATCATCATCTTGTGATAGTTCTGTTAACTTCCATCACGACTTTTACAGAAAGGAAATTGCCATGAAAAAAGTAATCATCATTGAAGATGAGCAAGACATCTCAGAGCTCATTCAGTTGCACCTAGAAGACATGGAATGCGAAACTATTGCGTTCAGGGACGGAAAGGAAGGCTATGACTATGCCATTCAGAATAAGTTCGACTTGATGATTTTAGATGTGAACTTGCCCAGTAAAAATGGAATTGATATTTGCAGAGACCTCAGGGCGAACAAGGTGTTCTTCCCCATTTTGATGCTCACTGCAAGAAGTGAAGAGATTGATAAAGTACTTGGTTTGGAAACTGGAGCTGATGATTACCTCACCAAACCTTTCAGCATTCGGGAATTGGTTGCTAGAGTAAATGCCATTTTACGTCGCGCTCAAATGGATGCTGCGGCTGAAGAACAAGCAAGCGAAATCATTCAATACAAGAGCCTTAAGATAGATCGCACCAAACGGAAAGTCGAAGTTCGAAATGAACGCATTGAACTGACTCCAAAAGAATTTGACTTGTTGTATTTACTCGCTTCCAATCCGGGTGTTACCTATGACCGCAAAGACTTGCTCAACTTGGTTTGGAGCTATGACTTTGAAGGATATGAGCACACGGTAAATAGCCACATCAATCGACTTCGTGCAAAAGTAGAAACAGATCCTGCTGAACCAGAGTATGTATTGACTACATGGGGGGTTGGATACCGATTTAACGACGCGTGAAACAAGGCCAAAAGACCATATCAGGAACTTCGCGTATCCTACTTATTACTGCTGCTGCCCTTGTGGGCATTACTTCTTTTTTGATTTACACCAACTACACACAGCAGCTTAAACTCAATGAAGAAAAAGAGCTTAGCAGGCTTGAAGGCATTGCTTCTACCTTAGCCCTTCAAATAGATGGCGACCTGCATGACCACCTCATTCATAAGTATGCACCGAAAGATGCAATTTTAACGAACGAGCAAGACAGTAGCTATTTCAAACTGCACACCATTCTGCGTCAAGCCCAACTGGAGAACGACTTGACTACCACCATTTACACCATGGTTTATGACTCTGTCCGAAATAAGTTTTGTTTTGGTGTAAGTAGCTCTGACGAACCCTTTTGGAAGCACAGCTACGTTGATTATCCGAAAACCCTTTATGACCAATACGCTGAAGGCGGAATTATTCCGATGTACGCCGATACCAATGGCATGTGGCTTTCGGCTTTTGAACCTATCAAAACCAAGGAAGGAAAAACAGTGGCCATTTTACAAGTAGATGAGCAATTCGACCGCTTCATCATGGAAGCTAGAAATCGTGCACAGGAAAGTATTTGGATCTCGCTTGTTGTATCTATCGTGATCACTTTCGTTCTATTCATGCTTACACGCACATTTCTGGTCACACAAGAACGTTTTCGAAAAGAAAAAGAAGAATTGGAATTGCTCCGAAAAGAATTGCTTGCCAATGTGAGTCACGACCTTCGCACACCGCTTTCTTCCATTCAAGGATACCTCGAGACTGTTCTGATGAAAAAAGATAGTTTGTCTGCCGAAAAAGTGGAGCGCTACCTGGCTATTTCGCTTAAAAATACTGACAAGCTAAAAAGTTTGGTAGATGAACTTTTTGAACTTTCTAAACTGGAATCAAAAGATCGAAAGCCTGTCATTGAATCGTTCTCCTTGGCTGAGCTGGCTTTAGACATTACCTCTAGTTTTAGGATCAAGGCGGCCGAAAAAGGCATCCAACTCATCGAAGAAATACCTCAATCTCTGCCTCACACAAAAGCAGATATAGCGCTGATTGACAGGGTTTTACAAAACCTCCTTGGGAATTCAATCAAGTTCACCAAAATGGGCGGACAAATTCGTTTGAAAATTGAGGAGAAACCGAATCATCTCAAAATCACTGTTGAAGATACAGGTGTCGGCATAACAAATTCTGATTTGTCCAAGGTCTTTGACCGCTTTCACAC
>CAYGUR010000272.1:0-4721 GCA_964353035.1 uncultured Comamonadaceae bacterium
TAGTTGATGGCATCAAAATCTTTGAGTTCTTTGATTCGAATCGGGTAGAGATGACAAGAAATAGGCTTAGCCCATGCCACCTTTCCATCGCGATAAGCTTGTTCAATTCCGCATTTTGCAGTTCCGTCTGCATCGAATTGTACGTAAGCACATTCTTCTTCATCGACCAAAGTGGTGACGTAATCGCCATCTGGATCCACGGTGAAAAACCCATCTTTTTCAATGGCTGCTATTCCTTCAGGACGAAGGTAAGGCTTGACATCCTCGTAAATGTCTTCTAAAATTTGCAGTTCATCTTCGGCTAGAGGAGCACCGGAAGAGCCTTCAACACAGCAGGCACCTTTGCAGGCAGACAAATCACAGGCGAAATGCTCGGTAAAGAGCTCGGTAGAGAAGATTGTTTTTCCGATTTGGATCATTCGACAAAGATAGGTTGTGCAGCTGATTAAAGCACAAATGAAAATGTAAGCTTCAGCATTAAATCCTCGTTCAAAATGCCTGTATTCGCAGCTCCATATCTGTAATAAGCACCTATTCCAAATCCAGAAAAGCCACTTACCAGCAGGTTCTGGACCTCTAATCCACTTTCGACATAGCCATTTTCCGCGGAGTTAATGCTTACGTTTCTGTGTTCTTCTGGATTGACGCTCCGACCCAATGCCATACTATGAACCACGACGAAATGTGGTTTGAAATTCTTGATTTGAAACAAAAGGTCACGGAAAGTATGTCGCAAATGCAAGGCGGCATATTCCCCTTGAAAGAACGTTCCCGTTTGCATTGTTTCAAATGAAAAAGGAGCGGCAATTGACCATCGGTCGGCAGATCCACTCAAAGCGAATTGCCTTAAAGCCGGCGCTTCGCCAATTAATTTCCCGGCGTGTGCAAAGACGGTAAAACCGCCCAATGTAGGCATGTTCTTGGTGTACTTAATGGAAGCTGACAAACGCGTCCAATTGACTTGATCCATCATTCCTTGTCCTTGTCCAACCTGAATATTCGCTCCAACGATCGGGTAGTTAGTACCTAAAGACCTCCGCAAGTTGGTTGACTCGATGATTCGTTCTTTAAAGGCCCATCGAACACTAAATTCAGCTTCATTAAACGTCATTGTTTCGGCCACAAGAGAAACTTGTTCATTTCCTTCTTGGATGAACGAATACTGATCTCTAAATGTCATTTGACCCGTTCGCGCAGCTAGGTCAACTTGCAAATAACCCGGAAGTAAAGTACCGAATGAGGCTTCATAATCTTCAATGCGGTCCATTTGATTGATGAAAAGACTGTAATACCCTTCTTCACTGAGCAAAGAAGAAGAAGCGGCGGGGAAGTTGGATCCACCACGCTCGAAGACTTCATTTTGGTACGCTACTTTAAAAAAGGTTTTACTGACCTTTCGCAAATCCCATTTCGCATCAGCGCCGTATTTAAACTCTTTGTCTCTGAACCCATATCCGCCGTAAGCTCCAACCGAAAAGTTCCTCATTAAAAGTTCGTTTGTGTGGAACCCCATGCCCAATCTAAACCCTTCACTTGAGTTGGCTCGTAAAAGTTTATTCAAATCGAAATCGATCTTCTTCACCCTAATCTTTCCTGACGCAAAACTTTGAAACCACTTAAGTTTCCGATCAAAACCTTCCGCTTTAGAAACACTGTCAATGAAGTGGTAGGTTTGCAGCTCCTTTTCATCCAATTTCACTTGGCGGTATTCATCCCAGTATTCAGGTCCATGTGCTCCTGCTAGGGGGTCCACTTTCAGCATCACTTCACCGATGTCTCTTCGCCTCAATTCTGGATTTATTTGAATGTTGTCAAGATAGGACCTCCCAATTCCAACCACCTGCATCGGGCCTGCGTTAATGGTTGAAAAAATCATGTTCGTATTCAACTGAACCGGAAACCATTGTGTGCTATCAATGAATTCATAAGCCTGCCTGATGCGCACATTGAACGTTTCAACTGGTTCATTTGGCTCCGCAATTACGTGCTGCAATGCATATCCGTTGGTGTTGATATGCAATTGCCCTTTCATTCCTTGAATTTTCGCATTTTTTTTTGGTTGAAAGGAAATGATGAAAAGCGTATCCGTTTCGAAATACGAGGTGTCTTCTAAAGTGAAAACATACTTTCTGATTGCAGAAGTATGGAGCGGACTCAAGTAGTGCAGATCAAGTATATTGACCTCATTGTCGTAAAAGCTAAACGATTGCAATTGTGTTCCTAACATAACAATGTTCGGATCAGAAATTCCTGAAACACGACTGGCCTTTACATTTTCAGTTGATTTCCCTGGTGGGATAAACTTTCGCTCTGAAACGGACTCCATCAAGAGCAGATGTTGCTCATCAAAAAACGCAACCAATTCTTGATCAGAGGTATCAAGGGCTGACACAGCATCAGGATTAGCGTAAATAGCCGTGTCTAAAAGGGCGGTAACGATGAACTTATTGTACGAATCATAGATGAATGAGCAACTCGTTTCAGGGTTATTCGCTTCTTTGTTCGCAATGGCACGACGAATAATTCTATGGGCTGGATTTTCACCAGCGAGCACAACCGCTTCTGTGAGTTCAACAGCAACTGGCATGAGTTCAACGACCAAGGGTTTAGTTTGTTGGTTTGGTTGAACTAAAATCTCTTTCGTCTCATACCCCACATATGAGCACAAAAGCAGGTCTCCTTCTTGCGCCAAATTGATGATAAACGCACCATCAATATCTGAGTAGACTCCTTGATTGGTGCCTTGAATGACAATGGTAACGAAGGCCAGAGGCACACCGTTTGAGCCATCAATGACCTTGCCTGAAACCTGTGCATCGGCATGAGGAATGCTCACCCCAATGGAGAACAAAATGAGTAGTAGAAATCGAAATACAGTGCGCATAGTACTCGGTTGACAAAGGTAGGACGAATATGGGGTTGGTTTGTTACAACTAAATCAGATTTCCTCATCCTATTGGGTGACTGCAAACCACCCTTTTTCGCCGAAAATATCTAATATGTCGCTCAAAATGAATTATTTATCGACAAAATCCATTGCTTCAAAATAATTGGTATACCTTGAGCCAGCCAGACTACTTTTGGCCTATAAACCTTAATTAAATTAGCCATGAGAAAACTCTCTACATTTCTTGGGACGCGATGTTGCGCACCAGGACTCCTAACCTTTCTTGTTGTTTTCCTTTTTGGAACAACTAGCGTAACTGCTCAAGACGACTACAGATTGCCCGCAGATGCCGTTGTAAAATTGGAAGCACATGATTTCGACTCAGGAACGTCAATTGGTGTTCCAACTGGATTTGTTGCCGGACAAGAACGCGCTTCTACCATTAACGTTAACTACACAGGCTTTACAGCGCCTGCTCAAGCTGCTTTTCAATATGCAGTAGACATTTGGGCTTCTTTGCTTACGTCACCAGTGACTATCGAAGTAGACGCACAGTTTGTGCCTCTTGGCCCTACCACACTTGGTTCCGCCGGAGCAACCACCATTCACAGAAACTTTTCTGGAGCGCCCATTGCCAACACTTGGTATCCACAAGCACTTGCCAACTCTTTAGCTGGCGCTGACTTAGATGGAAGTCAAGCAGATATTAACGCTAATTTCAGTAGCACATTCACATGGTATTATGGAACAGACGCAAATCCTCCAGCAGGACAGTACGATTTCGTTTCTGTAGTGCTACATGAACTTTGTCATGGACTAGGATTTTTTGGTTCTGCCAATGTATCTGGTGGACTTGGTTTCATTGAACAAGCAGGTGACCCATACATTTATGACCTCTTTGTTCAAAATGGCGGTGGAGCTTCTATCCTAACTTTCGCTGACGGCACGGCAGCGCTCGCTGGCGAACTTCAGAGCAACAACTTATTTTGGAATGGAGCTAGTGCAGTTGCTGCCAACGGTGGTAATGCCCCGCTTTATGCGCCTGCTTCTTGGGACCAAGGCTCAAGCTATTCTCACTTGAACGAGGCATCTTACCCTGCTGGCAACCCACATTCTTTAATGACTCCGCAAATTGGTGCAGCTGAAGCAATTCACTCTCCGGGAACTGTTACACTTGGTCTTTTCGAAGACATGGGTTGGCAATTGGACTCAGGATGTACACTTCTTGGATGTACTGACCCAACAGCTTGTAACTACAATGCTGCCGCTGATTGTGATGACGGTTCGTGTGTAGGTGGACTCTGGTATATCCCAACAGATATTGCCGCAGCCAATACGCCAATGGTTTTGGTTTGTGGTGGTGACCCCGCTCCTGCAGGCTATATTTTTGCTAACCAAGTTTGCGCGCAAGCGAGTTTTGATGCTGACCCTTTTTGTGTAAATACCGATTGGGATGCTATATGTCAAAATGATTACAACTTCTGTCTTTCTGGAAATGCAGATTGTGGAAACGGTCAATGGTACATTCCGAGTCCTTTAAACGGTTCTCCAATGGAATGGGATTGTTCAGCGCCTGCTGGCTACATACTTGCTGATCAGGCTTGCGCACAAGAAATTGTAAACAATGATTCTTATTGCGTTAATAACCAATGGGATTCCATTTGTCAGGACGCTTATGATGCTTGTTTGGTAGCTGGTTGTGTTGAACTCGGATGCACCGACCCAACTGCTTGTAACTTCAGTGCAACTGCTGATTGTGAAGATGGTTCATGTACCTACCCTCAATACTACATCCCTGTAGACTTCAGTACTTCTACATCTGAACCAATGGTAT
>CAYGUR010000273.1:0-4679 GCA_964353035.1 uncultured Comamonadaceae bacterium
TGGAAGGTCGGGATCTGTTTCCCGAAGAAGTTTTTAGTTGGCGCATAAAAGTGTGCGTCGAAAAATCCTTTGTGCCTCGGTGGAAGATAAATGAGATCTTCCTTCTGAACTAGCTCATTGTTGTACGTAACAATGCGCTTGATGTCGTTGCGATTGGTGACAAATTCCTCCAAGCGATCATTGTGGTGTTCATTGTTCAGCAACTTCAGCGAATCTCTGCCTGAAACCGTCTTGCTTAAACGGGTATGCTTTCCATCCTGCGCACGTGAAACCTGCTTGTAATTCGCTTTGTAGTATTCAAAAAGCTTGTTGATTGCAGCCTCTGTTGAATCTAAGACAGCTGGTGTAACTGTTCCTTCTTTCAACGCCTCGATGTGGTTGAACTCAAATCCTTTCACATCTATAACCTGCTTCTCCATTTCATTTCGAAGAATGGCCAGATTCGTTTCAATATTCCCTTCGCGTTCTTCGCTGTCCAACATCTTCCGTGTATCTTCTACGATGTTGCGCATTTCTTTCGACCAAAAATCGCGCTTCCAAGCGTACTGACTAATTTTTGAATCCAGTTCATAGAATTCACTGTCGTAGGCGTTGTTCTTGTATTGATAAACAGCCAATGCTTCGTAGCCCCAACGTGAACTCATAATGTTTCCAATCCATGGAACACTTGATTGTGAAGCAAAGGCCGGATAAAGCTTATCAAATTTCACAATCACACCACTAAACAAGAGTTGTGGAATGATCAAAATTGGAATGATGATGTATATCACCTTCGCTGAGTTGAAGCTCGCCGAAATGTTGAGTCCTAAAATATTCGCGAAGCAAGAAATACTGAACAGCCCCAGCCAGAACGGAATCCACATTCCTTGAATGCCTAAGACTGTGTTGCCAATCAAGACGAAGGAAAGTGTTTGAACGGCTGAAATCAAAAACATCACACTGATTTTCGAAAACAGGTAGCTGCCTTTCGAAAGGTTGAGGAACTCTTCTCTTTTGAGGATCTTTTGGTCGCGAATAATCTCTTCAGCACTCACAGTCAATCCTAAAAAGAGGGCCACAATCACAGAAATGAAGAGGTATTGAGGAATGTTTTCGCTCTCGCGGAAGATGTACGACACTTCTTGTCCGCGCTCAGCCTGGTAAAATTTCACGAAAAAGCTCAATAGCAATGCCAATGCCGGTGCTTCCAAAAAGTTGATGAGCATGTACTGGCGATTGGCAATTTTACTGAGCACGTCACGTTTCCAAAAGACGTTGAACTGACGCAGTTTTGAAGGAATTTTGAACGTAGACTTAGGCGGTTCATTCTCTTCCGAAGGCGTTGAAATGTGATTGCCCAGAATTACATTGTAGAAATTATTCCATTCTGGAGGGGTGATTTTACGGTGCTCCGTGAGGTTTCCGTATTCATCAACCACCTTTGATTCAATGATGTTAAAGATTTGCTCAGGGTTTACATTTCCACAACGAGCACATTCGCTTTCCGTCAAGTTCGCATGGTTGACCAAGCGCTTGAAGTAAATAATGCTTTCTACAGGGTTTCCATAGTAAATGGGATATCCTCCCTGGTCCAATAGGAATAATTTATCGAACATTTTAAAGATGTCCGAAGAGGGCTGGTGAATCACCACAAAGATCAATTTCCCGCGTAAAGTGAGTTCTTTAAGCAGGTCCATGATGTTCTCCGAATCTCTACTCGAAAGACCTGAAGTGGGTTCATCAACGAAGAGCACACTTGGCTCTCGAATTAGTTCTAGGGCAATGTTTAATCGCTTTCGCTGTCCACCGGAAATGGTTTTCTCTAAAGGCGAACCCACAATGAGGTCGCGCGTTTCATACAGTCCAAGTTGTGTCAACGTGTTGTTCACCAAATCAGTGATCTCTTCGTCTTCCTTGTTGCCGAAACTCAGCTTCGCATTGTAAAATAAGTTTTGAAAAACGTTCAGCTCTTCAATGAGCAGATCGTCTTGGGCTACGTATCCAATCACACCTTCTAACTCATCACTTTGATGGTGGATGTCAATGCCATTGATGGTTACCGAACCGTAAGTTGGGGTGTAATTTCCATTCAAGACATTGAGCAGTGTCGATTTCCCTGAACCGCTTCCCCCCATAATTCCAATGAGGTTTCCACTTTTCTCGTCGATGTTGAGTTGATGAAGCGCTTGTTTGTTGTTTCGCTTGAAATAGTATGAAACGTTTTCGGCTCGAAATTCAATGTCTGCATGCGAAGCGTCATCTAAAAAACGGTGGATCACATCACTGTAATACACCGAAGAAATCTTCGAACCTCGGATAGAAGCTCCTTGGTTGAAGACATAACTTGATCCGTTCGAAAGTACCTGTCCGTTCAGCAGCAAATCATCAGTCCCAAAGTACCGTAAGAAAAACATGTTTTCTTTTTCGAGTCGGTAGAAGACCAATGATCCATTGAGTCCATCAAGTAGGAATTGCTTCGCATCTACACCTTCGCTCACAGGTTCTGCAGATACGTAGAGAAAGTTGGGAAGGTCTATGAAATTACCATCGTTGTTGCGAACAAGTTCGCGTATTCCTTTGTAGGAATCAATGTCGATGTTAAAGGTATCAGCTACGGTTTCCACAAACTCCCACTCCTGGTCAGTTGTTTCTTCGAAAGCCTGAATGAACTCTATGAGTCGTATGAGAACGAAGTATTTTTCTTTCTGAGCGAGTTCCTCATTGATGCGGGTACAGATGCGCAACACCTTCACAGAGCTCAATGCAACGCGCTTCTTATCAGTGGTTGCCTTTGACGAAGACTTGCGAGCAGAAAACTCAGCAATGTATTCCTCATAGGTATCCAAGTACTTGTTAACCAGCTCCTTGTTCAATTGCTGACGCAAGAATATGGCAACAATGTCGCGTCCGCTCTTTCGCGTATCATCCTCTTTCCCTCCACGGGCGATGATGGCAAAGAGCTGCATTAAGGCACGTAATATACCTGCGCTCATTTAGTGTGTAGTAAGGGTGTTAGCGAAAATATTATTGCTTAAAGCCAATCAAAAGTACAGCACAACCGCTGTCTTGTTTGTTGAGATCCAATTGTGCTTCGATGGTACAATTCATGGAATTTTCAACTACAAAATCCCAGTACGGTGCATTGCTAAATTCAGCATTGGAGAACAAGAGGTTTCGCTCTTGATCGTACAAACGAAAAATAAGATTTCCGTCGTCCTCTCCACTGCACGCGGCAATGCGATACGTATTTCCACCAAAGAGTGTTGTTTCGAATTCTGCCACTTGATCATTGTATAGAAGCGCTCTGTAGAACTGTCCGTCAGAGATGTATTCTGTCAGATGCTCTTCACATCCTTCAACGATGATTTCACATTGGGCTTGTGTGGCAAGTGCCATAGCGACAAATGCAAATAGGGTGAATATATGTTTGATCATGGTGGTCATTTTATTGAGTGATCATCTGACGAATCTCATTGACTTGCATGGCGATTTTTGCCAATTGCTCATCAGAGAGTTCAACTTTCGACTTGCTATTGAGGTAGGATACGCGCTGTGAAGCGTCTGGAATGGGCTTGACATAGGTATAAGAAATCTTTAGTCCGTCGAACTCATCTGCCAAAGCGGCCATCTTAGATGCCAACTCTAAGGTAGATGCTTCTTCGCTTTTCTTCAACAAGTTCACAATGCTGCGAACAGCTGTTCCTTGCTCTCCTACTCTATTGCGCATCGACTCGTTGGTTTCAGCAGCTTGCATTGAAAGGTGCAGCGCTTCAATCCATCCGCCAGTTAAGACGAGGGCAGCCACATCTTCTTCATCGTTCTGCTTCAGATATTGGTCAGCAGCCTTAAAGAGATTGGCATTGAGCGTGTAAAGCGAATCACGATTGTCAATGTTCGAAGCAAAACGATCGATCAGGCTTTGATCAATGTTGTTGCGAATGTTCAACTCCGTAGCCAACTCCTCTACTACTTTGAAGTAGTCAAGTTTAAGTTGGGCATTGTTGTAATTCGACAGGTACGCCAAGTCAGCGCCATACACACCGAGGTTCAGTGCTTGAGCAGATTGACTCAGATAGTTTGTTTTTTTCTCTACACTGTTCAGCAAATCTTCATTGTAAGCAACTTCGCTTTTGCTAAGAAGCACAGCTGTTTGCACGGGTGACGGCAGAGAAAAAATCTCGCTATCTAGTTTAACAAGTTTGGAGGTCACAGCGTTTTCGTTTGCTTCTTCAACGCTCACTTCTTCGGTGAGGTCGTCAGCATTCGATGATTTGGGCTCATCTCCGCAACTTGCAAATAACAAGGCGAAGGCCGCTGTTGTAGCCAGTAAAGGGTGAATGGTAGGTTTCATAGAGTGGGTGTGTAGTGTTTTCCCTAGCTCTGTTACGCTCACAGACCTAGTAAGGTTACCAAAGTACCGAAAAAATTTGTCCCACCTGAAAATCAATGCTTTCTTCCATGAAAGGTTGATTGTTCATAACGTCATAGTCCTTCGTAGCAGCCTTTTTTACCTGGGAATCCTCTACCAATATTGTCTAGGTCAGTAGCTGGGGCGAAAACAGTTCCTGATACACCTCCCCAACCTGACGCACTTAGGTGAAAATCGCCATTCCCTGGGGCGACAAAGGGTGAATTTGACGTCACCTGCATGTTTTGAAACCGATTGGCATCAGACAAGTCAAGCTCCGTATCTACACCAC
>CAYGUR010000274.1:0-4660 GCA_964353035.1 uncultured Comamonadaceae bacterium
TTCCTGCATAATGCCAAAAATACACTTTTGGATGATTTACCGCTCACCCGATTTGAAGTCCGCTAGCACAAGATTTCATTGAGGTTTTAGCTTTATGTAATACTTTTACAGCCACTGCAAACCAAATAAATCAATGCGAAAGATACTATCCAACTCGGTGCTTTTTGTCGCAATGGCGTTTTCAAGCCTGACAACCTTAGCACAACAACCGTCTATTGAGTTCGAAGAATACGACCTGAAAAATGGTCTACACGTAATTCTTCATGAAGACCACAGCACCCCCATTGTTGCCGTTACGGTGATGTACCATGTGGGGTCGAAGAATGAAAATCCAGCACGCACAGGCATGGCTCACTTTTTCGAGCACCTTTTGTTCGAAGGTTCAGAAAACATCGGCAGAGGTGAATTCTCTCGGTATGTTGAGAATGCAGGTGGCGTTTTGAATGCGAACACTACCAATGACCGCACTTTCTATTACGAAGTGCTTCCTTCAAACCAACTTGAACTTGGTCTGTGGCTAGAGTCTGAGCGTATGCTGCATGCAAAAGTTCAGAACGAAGGCATTGAAACGCAACGCGAAGTTGTCAAAGAAGAAAAACGTCAACGTGTAGACAATCAGCCCTACGGAAACCTCTTGGCAGAAACGATGGCGCATGTGTACACACAGCACCCTTACCGCTGGCCAGTGATTGGTTCTATGGAGCACTTGAACGCGGCTGAAGAAGTTGATTTTATTGATTTCTACAAGACTTTCTACGTTCCGAATAACGCGGTTTTGTCTATTGCTGGAGATTTCGACCCGAAAGAGATTAAGAAGCAAATTGCAAAGTACTTCTCAGGCATTCCGAAAGGAAAAACTGAAATTCCACGTCCAACGGTTGTTGAGCCTTCAAAATCTGTTGAAGTACGTGACACCATTCTCGGAAAAGATCAGCTTCCATTGGTGGTACAAGCGTATTCAATTCCAGCACAAGGAGAACCAGATTTCTACGCTGTTGACATGCTCAATCAGCTTTTGAGCGGAGGAGAGTCTAGTAGACTGAACAGAGCGGTTGTTGATGAGAAGCAGTTGGCTTTGTTCTGTGGTGCGTTTTCGTTCCCGCTTGAAGATCCAGGTGTAACGTTGGCTTTCGCCATGGCGAACATGGATGTAGATCCAATGCAGGTTGAAGAGGCGATGAACGAAGAAATTGAAAAGGTTCAAAACACTTTGATCAGTGAAGATGAGCTGCAAAAGCTGAAGAATCAAATTGAAAATCAATTCGTGACAAGTAATTCAAGTGTGGCTGGAATTGCTGAGTCTTTGGCCAATTATCACATGTACTTGGGAGATGCAAATCTGATCAATACTGAAGTAGATCGTTACCTCAAAGTAACGCGTGAAGACATCAAAGCAGCTGCGCAGAAGTACTACACTCCTCAAAACAGAGTTACCCTTTATTTCCTTTTCGACGAAGGAGCCAACGAACTACAAAACTAAGCTCCAAAAAAGATGAAAATGTTAAAATACATAGCCCCTTTTATGATCCTTTTCTTGGCTGCTTGCTCAGGAAAACTAGATCGTTCAATTGTACCTACACCCGCTGCTGCGCCTAGCATCAACATTGGTGACTATCAAACATTTACGCTTGATAACGGATTGAAGGTAATTGTTGTTCAAAACGACAAACTTCCGCGTGTTTCGTATCAACTTTCTGTTGACCGCGATCCGATTCTTGAAAGCAACAAAGCCGGATACATCAGCATGGCTGGTTCATTGATGAAGAATGGAACCACCACCATGTCGAAATCTGAAATTGACGAAGCCGTTGATTTTATCGGCGCAAGTGTGTCTACTTACTCGAACGGAATGTATGGAAGTTGCTTGTCGAAACACAGCGATAAGCTATTAACGGTGATGTCTGACATCCTGTTGAACCCAGCCTTCCCTGAAGATGAAATCGAAAAGTTACGTAAGCAAACGCTTTCTGGACTTGCTTCTTCAAAAACAAGTGCGAATGATATTAGCTCGAACATTGTTCAAGCAATGGACTTCGGCTTAGATCACCCATACGGCGAGCAGCAGACAGAGAAGACTACAGAGGCCATTACTAGAACAGACTTGTTGGACTACTACACTGCATATTTCCGTCCGAATATTTCGTACCTCGTTATTGTAGGAGACATCGATATGGAAGCGGCGAAAAGTCAGGCGAATAAGTATTTTGGTTCTTGGGAGAAGGCTGATGTTCCAGAACACACCTATCCTGCGCCTGCTTTGCCAGCAGGGAATCGTGTTTGTTTCGTTCCTTTAAAAGGTGCTGTTCAATCTGTGATTGAAGTGACGCATCCAGTGCAATTGACGCCTGGACATCCAGATGCGATTGCTGCAAGTGTGATGAACAACATCCTTGGCGGTGGTGTATTCGGTGGACGATTGATGCAAAATTTGAGAGAAGACAAGGCGTTTACTTATGGTGCGCGTGCTTCATTCCAAACTGACGAAGTTGCTGGTAAATTCAGTGCTTCAGCCGCTGTTCGAAACGAAGTAACTGATAGCTCAATAGTTGAGTTCTTGTACGAAATTGACCGCATGACACGCGAGCGCGTTCAAGACACTACTTTGCAGTTTATCAAGAACTACATGAATGGAAGTTTCGCCCGTAGCCTTGAGTCTCCGCAGACCATAGCGCGTTTCGCTTTGAACATTGAGCGCTACAACTTGCCGAAAGACTACTACTCAACCTACCTCACAAAGCTGGAGGCTGTTTCTGTTGATGATGTGCTTCGCGTAGCAAAAACCTATTTGAAGCCAGAAAACCTCAACATCACTGTTGTTGGTAACAGAGACGAGGTGGCTGAAAGCCTTGCGCAATTTGCTGCCTCTGGCGAAGTAGAATTCTACGACATGTATGGTCAGCCATATAGCGATATGCAGCCTGCACCTGAAGGAATGACTGCCTTGGACGTCTTCAATAAATACTACGAAGCAATTGGAGGACTCGATGCCATTGGTAAAATCAATACAGTGGTTGAAACAGGCACAATGAGCGTTGGTCCAATGTCGTTGAACTACGAGCGTAAATCAAAGGGCAGCGACCAAATGATGCTGAAAGTGATCATGGGTGGAAACACGCTACAGATGCAAGTAGTTGATGGAAATCGCGGTAAAGTTGAGCAGATGGGACAAGCCACTGAAATGAGTCCGGAAGAGATCACAGATGCAAAAATGCAGAACGACATGCTTTCATTGCTGCACTTGGAGAACTACAACATGTCTGCAGAGTTGAAAGGAATCAACCAATTCAATGAGAAGCCTGCTTACGTGGTTGATTTAATTCAAGATGGAAATGTAAAAACAACTTACTACTTCGATCTAGCTTCAGGTCTGCAGGTTTACAGTGAATCAGCGCAAGAAACACCTCAAGGTGAAATCTTGATTACTTCTACGATTAAGAACTACACTGAAAAGCAAGGAGTGCTATTCCCTAGCGAAATGACTCAGGTTGCTGGTCCACAAACCATCGAGATGAAAGCCGAAGAAATTCAGGTGAACAAACGTCTTTCTAGTTCTGATTTTAAAGTGAACTGATAAGAGCACATCTTATTTAAAAGGCCAGCAATCGCATAGATTTGCTGGCCTTTTTTGTTATCGGGCAGCATGGATAAAAATTGTTCAAATCTCCCCTCCTCTCACCTTCCGAAATTGGGAAGAGGATTCTAACTTCGTTTTATGATGAAAATGATTCTGGGCACTGGAGTGCTCTTGCTAAGTACGTTGGTGCTTTCGGCACAAGAAGACGCCTACGAAGGGGACCCATCTACAATTTATTGGGGCTGGGAAGTAGGAATTGAATCTGGACTCATGTTCGGTAGCGCTTCACCTTCTCCAGAGGCATTGGCGAAATTCGAAGATGTGAAAGGAAATTTCGGAATCGGTGTTTCAGCAGGATTTTCTGCGAGTTTCCCCATCTCCCAATCACTTGCACTTCGTCCACAACTATTGTTGAGCATTCTTCCAACAACGATCACTTATGACTACTTGGATTTTCGTGAAGAAACACACGATGTCTATCCACTCACCTGCGATATTCCGATTCACCTGGCCATCAATAACCCCATGGAAACGCGCAAACTTGGATTGTTGGTTGGTCCGGCTGTTGAATTTCGAATTCCAGCATTGGAAAGTGGTCGTCCGAAAGCGAGCACCGCTGCCCTCAGAGCTGATATTGGCGTGGCACTTCCTAAGTTATGGGGCAAGTCAGACGTGTTGATCGACTTGGTCTATGGAATCACTGTGACGAACATGCTTGCAGGAGGAGATAGTGTTTTCGACAATTGGTACGGCAATGCAGGTCGACATCGATTGGGATTGCGGATGAATTTTTATTGATCATCATCGTTTGCATTGCGCGTCAGATTCGAACTCTTGATTATTCACAATGCATAACCAGTAAGTATCTGGAGTTTGTGGCGCCATCAGCCCATTTTCTTTGAACTTTGTTTAGAAGTGATACAATGGACACATCTCCATTCCGTTCATTCAAAAAGCACACGAAATGTCTGATACCCTTGAAAAAATAGTTGAAATCACGGAAGGCACGATTGCTCAGCATGAGAACATCGTGCTCAACAATGTCAACTTGACCATTGAACCGGGAGAGTTTCTCTACCTCATTGG
>CAYGUR010000275.1:0-4651 GCA_964353035.1 uncultured Comamonadaceae bacterium
TTTGGCCTGCTTCGTCTGGTTGTCTACAAAAAGCTTGTCGCCCAAAAGCACCAAGCTATCGCCTTGGTTGATGCGGATGTTGCTAAAGGCATCAAAGTTCCCGTCAGGATAGCGGTAAGCGCTGTCACAGAACATCAAAACATCGTTGTACTTCAGGCGTACATTGCCGATGAGACGGTCAGCATCCATGAGGTCAGCATCATAATAGCTGGCATCTGTATTCAGAATTTCCACCTTTTTCTTTTGCTGGCCCAAGGCCGAAGCTGTCCATGCGAACGCGAACAAGGCTAGAAGAGAAATACAGCGCAGATGCTTCATAAAGCTGCTATCGAAAATATCATGCCATAACGCTACTCTCGCGGTGGATTGTTTGCGAGCGGTCAGGGCCTACAGACACAACGGTAATCGGAACATTCAATTGTTCTTCAAGGTAGGTGATGTAGTTTTTCAATTCAACCGGAAGCTCTTCCATTGTGCGCATACCCGTAAGGTCCTGTTGCCACCCAGGAACAGACTCATAAACGGGAGTCAATTCACCATCTTCAATGCTGTAAGGCATGTAGTCAATTTTCTCACCATTGTGCATGTAATGGGTACATACATTAACCTCATTGAATGTGCTTAGAACGTCGGCTTTCGTCATGATGAGTTTCGTTACACCATTGATCATAATGGCATAGCGCAACGCTGGTAGATCAATCCAACCACATCTTCTTGGTCTGCCGGTTGTAGCGCCAAACTCATGTCCTTTTGCACGCAGTTCTTCGCCCGTTTCGTCAAGCAGTTCAGTTGGGAAAGGACCCGAACCTACACGAGTGCAGTAGGCTTTGAAAATCCCAAATACTTCACCAATGCGATTTGGCGCAACGCCTAATCCGGTGCACGCACCAGCTGAAATGGTGTTAGAGGAAGTAACGAAAGGATATGAGCCAAAATCGATGTCAAGCAACGACCCTTGTGCTCCTTCAGCCAATATTCGTCTGTCTGCTTTGAGCTCATCATTGATGTAGTGCTCACTGTCAATAACAGTCATGGTGCGCAAAAATTCAATTGCAGCCATCCACTCTTCTTCCAGAGGAACTAGGTCGTAGTCAAAATCATGGTGCCCTAGTAAGCGTTCATGTTTTGCTTTGAGCTGGTTGTATTTTTCATTGAATTTATCACCCAAAACGTCTCCTACACGCAATCCGTTTCTTCCGGTTTTGTCCATGTAAGTTGGGCCAATTCCTTTCAGCGTAGATCCAATCTTCTTGCTTCCTTTTTCTTTTTCACTTGCTGCATCAAGCAGTCTGTGCGTTGGAAGAATCAGGTGCGCTTTGCGCGAAATAAGTAGTTGTTTGCGAATGTCAACACCTTCTTTAACAAGCGCATCTACTTCTTTTTTGAAAATCACAGGGTCAATCACAACCCCATTTCCCACAACGTTTTTCTTATCGCCATGGAAAATACCTGAAGGAATGGTGTGCAATACGTATTTGCGGCCTTCGAATTCAAGGGTGTGACCAGCATTTGGTCCACCTTGGAAACGAGCAATCACTTCGTATTCAGGGGTAATCACGTCAACGATTTTTCCCTTGCCTTCATCGCCCCACTGGAGCCCGAGAAGAATATCTACTTTCATAAAAGGTTAGTTCAGGTATTGCAGTCCTTCGTTAATGGAAGGTTGAATTGTGAACACAGCGTTCAATCCGATGATTGTCAGTAATTCATTGATGTTTTCTGGAACGCTTGTAAAGACAATTTTGCCGTCTCTTTCGTTCAGGTATTTCACCAATTTGACAAGTAAGTTTATCCCACTGCTATTGATATAATTTAATTCTTTTAGGTCAATCACAAATTTTGATGATCCTTTTTCGCTCAACGTTTGAATGTTCGTCAAGAATTCTGCGTGTTCATCATCTTCAACAAATCGTCCTTGCAATTTGATGACTTGACACGTGCGTTCTTGATAGGTTTCGAATTGACTGCTCATTTGCTATCCTTGTTTTTCTTCGCGTAGAAGTTGAGCGAATGGTGCAAGATTTCAATTCCAAAGATTTCTTCCAAGGTAGCTTTGATTTGCTGAACACGTGGGTCACAAAACTCAATCATCTCACCACTATCAGTTAAAATGATGTGGTCATGTTGCTGGTTCTGATGACTTTTTTCGAACTGAGCTAAATTCTTGCCGAATTGGTGTTTTCGAACTAGGCTGCAAGCCAAAAGAAGTTCAATTGTGTTGTACAAAGTAGCACGGGATACGCGGTAGTTTTTGTTCTTCATATGAACGTACAGCGATTCAATATCGAAGTGACCTTCAAAATCATATATTTCTCTCAAAATCGCGAAACGCTCGGGTGTCTTGCGATGCCCATTCTTTTCGAGATAGGCTGAGAAAATACCACTTACTTTATCCTGAATATCTTCGTGCATGAAGCTTCGGCTAAAACCAAAGGCCAAAAATAAGCAATTCAAAGGAAGGAAGCTTACAACTGACCCGGTTCTGTTCGGTCAACTGTTAACACTCCATTCACATTTTTGAGTTTTTCGATGAGCGTATTTAAGTGCTCTGTGTCGTGAACCAGCACGCGCACTGCTCCTTCGAAGATTCCATCAAGGGATTCGAAGCTGATGGCTTTCATGTTTACGTGCATATCTGACGAAATGATGTTGGTAATTTTGTGCACCAATCCTACGTCATCAATTCCCGTGAAATTAACTCCTACTTCAAATTGCTCAGAATCTTTGCTTGCCCACCGTGCTTTGATAACGCGGTATGCGTAATTGCTCAGGAGTTGAGTGGCGTTCGGACAGTTCACGCGGTGAATTTTTATTTCTCCGTTCACGGTCACAAAACCAAACACATCATCGCCTGGAATCGGATTGCAGCAGCGCGCCAGTGTGTAGTCCATCTGCTGGTGTTCGTCTCCAATCAAGAGGGAGTCCTTTTTTCCTGGGACTGATGAAATGGATTTTGAACTTGGAGCAGGCGCAGGTCCTTTTGCTTTTTTGAAGGTGATCCGGTCTCCTTCTATGGTGTAATCTTTGAGTTTTTTTAAGTCGATTTTCCCTTTGGCAATCTGATAGTACATGTCTGTTGCCGAGTCCATTTCATAATGTTTCTCTAGCTCGGAGATGTTGATGCTTAAAAATGCCGCGCCAATGCTTTTAAATTTGCGACGAAGCATATCTTTTCCGTCAGAGGCAATTTTTTTCTTTTCCTCCTTGAGGACCTGTTTGATTTTCGACTTCGCTTTCGCTGTTACCACGTAAGAAAGCCAGTCTTCTTTGGGCGTTTGTTTCTTGGATAGAATGATTTCGACCTGATCACCACTCTGCAGCTCATGACTCAAGGGAACCAATTTGTGATTGACTTTCGCCCCAATACATTGTGATCCCACTTGTGAGTGAATGCTGAACGCGAAGTCCAGAGAAGTAGCCCCTTTTGGTAAGGTCTTCAATTCGCCACTCGGTGTGAAAATGTAAATCTCCTCGCTGAAGAGGTTGAGTTTAAAGTCGTCAATAAAGCTCAACGCATCGCCGTCATTGCTTTCGAGCACTTCTCGAATCTGAGCGAGCCATTCATCCAGATTGTTTTCAGGAGACTCGCCATCTCCCTTGTATTTCCAATGTGCGGCAAATCCTTTTTCAGCCACTTCATCCATCCGTTTACTTCGAATTTGGACTTCGACCCATTTTCCTGTCGGACTCATCACTGTGGTATGCAGTGATTCATAGCCATTGGCTTTCGGTATTGAAATCCAATCGCGCAGTCTGTCAGGATTGGGTTGGTAGAAATCAGTTACAATGGAGTACACCTTCCACGCCTGCGCTTTTTCTTGTTCAATGGGCGTGTCTATGATGATTCGAATGGCGAAAACGTCATAGATATCTTCAAAGCGCACCTTTTTCTTATCAATTTTATTCCAGATCGAAAAGATGCTTTTTGTTCGTCCTTTAATTTCGAAGTCGATTCCTTCTGATTCTAAAGCTCTTCGAATAGGAGTAGAGAATTTATTGACGAAACGCGTTCTCACAGCTTTCGACTTGTCTAGCTTCTCTGCAATTTCATAGTACTGCTCTGGCTCTGTGTATTTCAACGAGAGGTCTTCCAGTTCTGTTTTTATATTGTACAAACCCAGTCGATGGGCAAGGGGCGCATACATGAACAGCGTTTCTGAAGCAATTTTGAGCTGCTTATCGTGCCGCATGTGGTCCAATGTCCGCATGTTGTGCAAGCGGTCAGCAATCTTGATCAAAATCACACGGATATCGTCTGATAAGGTCAAGAGCATTTTTCTGAAGTTTTCAGCTTGCGCCGAAGTTGTTTGATCAAAAACCCCTGAGATTTTTGTCAATCCGTCAATGATCATGCGCTCTTTCGCCCCGAAGAGATTGTTGATGTCATCAAGTGTAATGTAGGTGTCTTCGACGGTGTCATGCAGCAATGCACACACTATGGCAGTGGTGTCTAGTCCGATTTCTTCGGCACAAATCCGCGCTACCGCAATGGGGTGGTAGATGTAGGGTTCTCCAGACTTTCGGCGCATGTCTTTGTGCGCTTCCAGTGCGATATCGAATGCTTTACGAATTCGTCTTCGGTCTTGAGTTGACTTCGAACGTTCGGCAGACCTGAGCAACCCTCTATACCTTCGGGTTATCTCTCTATTTT
>CAYGUR010000276.1:0-4631 GCA_964353035.1 uncultured Comamonadaceae bacterium
GTTTTGAAGCGGAATCAGACTGATTGATGAGTGGATTGTCAGAAACGTTGATCCAATTCCCAATTTCTTTGTCGCGAATGAATTTCAACCATGGTTCTGTTTCGAAATCGTTTCCAATGGCGAACATTTCCAATCCTTTCGGATTCCATTCATCATACAAGGCTTGAAGCTTCGGCATTTCCTTTTTGCAATGACCGCAAGTAGATTCCCAAATCGCAATTACCGTGTACTTCGCGTCAATGTCGTACAATGAAACCCAATTCTTCAGTGTCGTATCCGGAAGAATGATGTTCGGAACTGGTTCGCCACACAGTGAATAACGCATGTCATTTGCACGATCTGTGATGGTTGTCATTTGTTCGTCTGTCAACCAGTCAACCTGTCCGGTTTTGTAGTATTTATCCACCATCGCCACGAAAATCTTGTCCATGCACATGATTTTAGACGATTCGGCAGCATAGGTGATGTAGTGAATGAAGTACTTCTTCATGTCGTAGTTCTCTGCGCGCTCCACCAAGCTAAAAGCCTCTTTCAGAAGTGTGTCAGGAATCTGCGGCATCACTTTGGACCAGTATTTATCAAGGAGTTTATGGAACACTTGGTCACGAAGTAGTCGTGGATCTTTGAAATCAACATGGTCCCAATAGTGGTCTCTATAGTAGTAGTACTTCCAAGTTTTGGCATCTTCAACACCAGCAGGAGCATCTGGAACCGAAAGTTCGATGGTCATTTTTAAGAGCTTGGGAAAGAGCTCATCAGGATGTTCAGTGATCAGTTTGTTCTGATAAGCTTGAACTTCCTCGTTCATTTTTTGAATTTCGGCCTGAGCCATGGCCTTCTTTTTGTCGGTAGCTGTAGAGTCAGCCATCACTTTGTCCCAAGGCGAACGTTGCTGTCGCTTTGATTGGATGTAGCCCAAGTAGTTGAAGAAAAGCTCATTTTGCTCAGACTTGTGTACCGTAAGATTGCCGATAAAGTCAGCCGTATCGGTTTCAAGGTAGATGTCTTCTTCGGCTACGATGATGTCGAAGAATTTTGGTCCAGGACAAACAATGGCATATTTACCGCACTCTTCGTAAGGTTTTCCTTCAAATTCGAAATAGCCCTTCGCGTCAGCTTTAGTGGTGTCATTGTAGTACAACCGATCCCCAAAGTAGTTAGCGAGGTAAACGGTTTGATTGGCTACCCCATTGACTTTGACACGGATTTTATTCTGCGAATTTGCTGACAATGTGCACACTAGAAGTGCAGGTAAAAGAAAAAATTGCAATAGCTTTTGAGACATAGTTTGGGTCTTTGTTTCGATGACTACCTTGCGGGTGCAAAAGTTGTTCCTCAAAAGTAGGATTAACATTTATTTGCGGGAACGAAAATAACAAAGGATTTTACACAGTGTCAGTTGAAAAGATAAGTGTTTTAGGTTGCGGGTGGACAGGAATGCCGGTAGCTAGGGGATTAATCTCACGTGGATTTGTAGTTAAAGGAAGCACCACACGGATTGGAAAGATGGGAGAGGTGGCCTTGTCAGGAACCATTCCCTTCATTGTTTCAGCGAATCCGACCCTTGAAGGAGATCGACTTTCTGCTTTTCTAGACTGTGATGTGCTCATTGTGACGCTGCCGCCACCCAAAAAAGACGGACAGCCAAATTGGGCGCAACATGTTCATGAGTCTATTGTGCGCAATGTGATTGCCTCGAACATCAAGAAGGTTGTGCTGTTCAGTTCTACATCTGTTTATCCGAATCTCAATCGAGCAGTGGTGGAGGATGACGCACAGAACATCACTTCGTCCCATTCTGGAATTGACATCAAATCACTTGAAGACATTTACTTGAAACAAGATGCATTTGAAGTATTGGTGACCCGTTTTGCTGGTTTGTTTGGCCCTGGTCGACATCCAGGAAGGTTCTTAAGTAGCGGAAGAACCATTTCATGTGGGAAAAGTCCGGTCAATTTGGTGCATTTAAAAGATGTTGTTGGTGGGGTAGTCTTTCTTATTGAGCAACAGTGCACGGGGGTCTATAACATTTGTTGTCCGGAACACCCTTCAAGGAGTGAATTTTATTCTGCTGCAATCCAAGACCTCGGAAAGCGTGTTCCAG
Organism: uncultured Comamonadaceae bacterium; assembly: GCA_964353035.1. Lineage (GTDB taxonomy): Bacteria > Bacteroidota > Bacteroidia > Flavobacteriales_D > Sanyastnellaceae > JAQWQB01. The sequence continues at coordinate 2,105 of CAYGUR010000276.1, forward strand.
AAATTGAAGACGCTGAATGCGAATACAAATCAGTTTCTTCACTCAAACTCCAAGAAGCAGGCTACCAATTTCTGTGCACAAATCCGTTGGAGGAAGTCAAATAATGCTTTTTGAATTGTGAATAACTTGGAGCGAAATTTCTTAGTTAATGAAGTGGCTTTTATACCTTCGATTTAGTTTAAGACCAAATTACTTTGATACAAATCATTCAAGATCGTATTCAAGGTTCAAATAGCCGTTTAATCTCTCTCGACGTTCGTTGGGTGCCTTCAGATCAGCCAAAAGCGACTGTAGTGTTCTGCCACGGATACAAAGGATTTAAAGATTGGGGGCCTTGGAACCTCGTAGCAGATGCTTTTGCAAAAAGTGGATTTCTATTTGTAAAATTCAACTTCTCGCACAATGGCACGACACCTGATGCGTTGGAGGAATTTGTAGACCCAGAGGCTTTCGGTCAAAATAACTATTCCAAAGAAGTAGAAGAGTTGAAGCTTGTCCATCATTGGGCACTCACTACTACAACTATTGACCAAGCCAGAGCTAAGCACCTTTCGCATTTAATTGGTCACAGTAGAGGAGGAGGCATCGCCTTAATAGTTGCAAATTCACTCAACATTGTTTCACTGGCTACATGGGCTGGTGTTTCTGATTTTGCGAGTAGATTTCCATTTGGAAGTGCGCTAGAAGAATGGCGAAAAAATGGAGTGTATTATGTACTCAATTCACGAACGGGTCAGCAACTTCCGCACAACATTCAGTTTTTAGATGACTTTTTGCAAAATGAAGAGGAGCTTGATATTCGCACGAAAACGCGGATGCTGAACAAGCCGTTTTTGATTTTACACGGAACAAAAGACGAAGCAGTTCATATTTCTGAGGCCATGCGTTTGAATAAGTGGGGCATATTGTCTTCGGTTTATTTCATTCCAAATGCGAACCATACGTTCGGAGCTTCACACCCATGGAAGAAAAATGAACTTCCTAAAGATTTATCAGAAGTAGTAGATAGAACCATTCACTTTTTCCAATAGGTTTGATTCGAACCGAATTCGCTATTGGTTATCCGCCCATCGCGTTATTTGACAAAGGGTGTGGTCCAATCTTACTGGTTTTTCTTTTAACCTTGGCAGGATAGCTACCGGGAGTTTCAGCGCCGCTGTTCATTCTTTTTAAAGACGAAAAAAAGGATGAGCTCAACGCATCATCCTTTCAATTAACCAAACCAGCACTATGTTAATTCATCGAAGTGTTGTCACTTCTCAGTCTTGCATTGTTCGCATTTTTCTCACTGAGCAAGGCCTCTTTTCGAGCCTTGTCTGATCTCAATTTGGACTCAGCATCAGCAATGGCGTCTTCCGCACTTGCCTTGCGCTTCTCTTCGCGTTTTTGCTTCGCTTTCAAATTTTCCAATTCAGCATTGAGTTCGTTGATATGCTCGAATTTCGCTTCCAATCCGTTGCTCGTAATTTCTTCTTGAGTATCGTGTATTTCAATGCGCTTCTCTTCAATATTATCTTCACCTGTAGTTATGTGCGACTCCAGGTTTTCAATTTCAGAGAGGAGCTTTTCAATTTGAGCCTTCTTTCGAATAATGGCATTGGCATCACGTTGATTTTTTCGTTCCTGCTTCTTCTTTTCTTTTTCTAGGCGATGAATTTTCTCTTGTAAAGCCTCATAGTCCAATCCGGCCATCTCTGATTTCACCCGAGCTGTTTCACGAACGTTTTCTTCTTGAGCTTTTTGGTTAAAGCTTAATTCGCGTTCAGCTGTTCGAACGATTTCTTCTTTGGATTGAATCAGACGTTCATTGCGGGCAGCAGCTCGATCAATCTTTTGGAGTTCTTTCTGAATTTCTTGGGTACGCTTCAAGATCAATTCGCGTGATTCTGTAGTAAGTGCCACTTCTGAAGAGGAAGCCACTTGCGCTTGGAGACTTAGAGAGACAACAAGCGCGGCAAGCAAGGTTAAAAGTCTCATTTCTATAGTGTTTAATCTTATGACGCAACACCTTTCAAAAAGTCACAATGAGACATAAAAAAGCCCTTGAACGTTCTGCTCAAGGGCTTTGAAATTAGAATGATTGTCTGCTTAGTGCTGAACAACCAATTTTTGTGTCATACGCTCAGCGCCTACTGTTACTTCTACAAAGTAAATACCTGAAGTTAAGCTGGCTGTAGAAATAACTACAACACCATTCGCTCCGTTTGATTTTACATTTTCAATCAATCTTCCGTCCAATGAACGAACAACGATTGTAGCAGGTGCATTGGCATCTACCTGAACCGAAGTTTGTGCGTTCGCAGGGTTAGGGAATACAACAAAGTCTGCAGTAGCGTTTTCTTCAACTCCTACAACAATACCTGTTGTTTCTGTGAGCTTCAAATCATCAACGTAGTACAAACCTTGATTTCCAGAAGGTCCGTACCCGAAAAAGTCAAGTGCTTGAAGTTGGTTCATTCCAGCTGATCCATCTGCATTGTTGGCAGACCATTGGAAACTGGTTCCCCACTCACCATTGAGGTAAATG
>CAYGUR010000277.1:0-4615 GCA_964353035.1 uncultured Comamonadaceae bacterium
TTGAGCGTTACTTGGAGGGGCGGGACAGCTCCCGCCCGTTGGGGATACGATTTCCATCGGTAGTTCGACTTAACCGAACAGGTACAAGCTCAACCTTTTTGCGTGAGAAGGTCCTGATTATGTTATCAATCCATGCATTAAACAACTCCATAGTGTGCGATTTTTACATACCTACGGATGATGTTTGGTTTTGGATTTTGGGGAGAGAACTATTTTTTGGGTGGGGTTGAAATGGGCCAAGAATGGGGGAGCGGGAGCCAGGAAAGAACCACAACCTGATAGTATCATTTGATAGTATAGGTAGAATCATAAAGCTTGTTGGTCAGCAGCGGATCACTACGCAGCCACACTGCTTGTCAAAAATGAGTACAACCTTTCTGGTAGGGGCGTTACCTTGATTTTTTCGCAAACAACCATTCTACTAAAAAAACAACAAAAACCACCACTGGACCAAAAATCACGACATAAAACAATGAAATAAACCAGGCGAAGAGAACGTCTTCTGAGCTACTCCCTTGAAAAATCGTTCGACCCAAAATGAAAAGAACAATATAAAAGAGGACGGTCAAAAAGTAAGCAAGAATAGTCCTTGAAGTGAAAGACTGCTTTTTGAACTTCCGGGTGAATGCGAAAAATAGGACAAAGAAAAAGGTTGCTATAAGTATGGCGTGAGTCATTCTTTTTCTTCTTGCGTCTCAAATATAGCAGGTGGTATTTACCTACACAAATGCATTGTCTGCGTAGATGTGTTTGGCAATGCGGTTGCCCATTGGGCAGATGGCTGAAGGCAATGGATGTAAAAGATGTCGTACCGATAGAGGTAGTTATTTCCGAGGAAAGGTTCACCATCACAGATGTTCTCAAAACAACTATCCGTCATACCTTCGCCACTGGCGTCCCCTTCATTCCTTCATTAACCAACCATCCTATAAACTTGGCAAAAGGTTCAATATTTTCTTCCACGCTGGCATTTTCCAACGATTTCATATAGGTTTCTCTTTCTTCCAGCGGAATCACTGTCCATGGATACCCACCTGAGGCCAGCATGACATTCATCAGGAAACGCCCCATTCGTCCGTTGCCATCCATGTATGGGTGTATAAATACAAATACAAAGTGTCCCAATACTGCTCTTACAGCTGAGCTTTCTTCTTTACGTAAAAGATCAAACAGCTCCGGTATGGCATCCCTTACTGCGTCTTTGTTCAAAGGAACGTGCATTGATCCTCCGATATAAACTTGATCATTTCGGTATCCGGCCAAATCAGAAGCCTTTAAAATACCGGATGAAACACTTGGCGCAAACAGTTCCCTGAACCAATCCCCATGATCATCATCCACAACCTTTCCGGGATTCTCATTGTGAAGGATGAGTTTGATACTTTCACGCACACGTTGAGAAGCCAACCAGTAGCCACGAGCAGCCATGGCATCGCGTTGTTTCCGATCTGCTTCATTTTCTTTCGGGTCCCATTCACCACTTCTTACCCGTTCTATAAGTTCAATGGTAACCTTGTACCGCTCGATCGATAAGGAATGATAGGCATCTGTTAAATAGATATCTTCCACTTCCTTCATGTATTTAGCGTGATCTTTTGGTAATCCTGGAGCGTCAGGAAAATGTTGAATCACCCTCTCACGCATTTTGTGCCACATCAAACGAATACGGTTCGCATAAGGAGATTTGTCTCCGATCGATAAATCAACAGGAGGTTTATCTTCAAACGGATCATGTTCACGCACATCATAACCAACCTTTTGCATCGACTTTAAAATCTCATCGGCTATTTTGTGGCGACCAATATTTCTAAAAGCACCTGCCAATCTTCCGCTAATTTTTGAATGACCACCGTCTAACAGCAAGCCGAGTATTTCTGATGCGTCCTGTATCATCGTCAAAGCAGTGCGCACGTCAAGAGTATTATTGGTAAACATTGAAGGGGAACAGTGTATCAAGGAAGAAGCCAGGCTCGGCATTCGTATTCCGTCCATTTCAACGATTTCAGCCTCGTCTGGTAAGGATGATTGCATAGAAAACAAAGAAGTATTGTAAGGTAATGGAGTAGGCTTATTCGTTGCAGCCTTTGTTCTTATAATCAGTTGATGAGGGACAGTTTGATTTCCTGTATGTTTTTGTAAAGCGTGATCAGCTGACAAACAATAATCTTTTCCAAAACGTTCGACCAAGTAACGAGAACAAAAATTCCAATAAGAGGCATACCATGAGGCACTATCACCGTCTCGTTCATCTGGAGAAGCTGTAATGTACCATCCGTCAATTACTTTTTTGATGAATCCATGCTCTAGTAGGCGTTCTCTATGCACCCTTGAAAGCTCAGAAGTCTTGATAACAACTATCTGTTGCTTCTCTTGAAGGTCTTTAAGCACTTCCAGTGATTGAGCAAGTTTTTCCCGTGGTGTTGCCATTTTTTAAGCCTGTTGTTTCATTAGAATTCTGCGTTGTTCTAAAATTAGAATTTGGTGACGGGTTAAAATTAGAAAAATGTGTTGTGCGAATATTAGAATAATCTGCTTAACCACCAAATACCGAGAAGTTAGCAGTAAGTATAATTGGTGTTTCAATTTACATTTCTTGGTAAGAATTGGGGTAATATTTAAGACAAAGCGTTTGCAGAAATGTGATGATGGTCCCGTTGGTTTGGTAAAGTTCGTCGCCATCAATTCATACGGGGTAGCGTCTATGCCCAGCCTTGAACTTCCATACAAATGACGTTCAGCAACACGGAAGGAAGAAGGAGGGGTCTGTCCGGTGGCTTCCCGTTCATAAGCGGCCATGACGCTGCCGCTGGCATCGCGCACGTAGTAGGCAGCGTTCTCCCACTGGGTGAAGGCATTGTCTGAGTAGATGTGTTTGGCAATGCGGTTGCCCATGGCGTCGTAATCAAAACGGAGGTTTTTCTTGGTGCTTCCGTTGGTACAATGGACTTCGGCAATTTTGCTGGCAACATGATCGGCAAGGGGGTCAGTATCACTGGCTTATCTACCCACCTCCATCGTGCATTACTTGGTGCACACATATAGCATGGGCTAGGTAATAAAGTCCAGATAATTATCGGGGTTTATTACTTCAAACGACGCATTTGGATAGGCTTTAGCCCATAATGCTGGCACTTTTGATTTCTTTTTGGAGTTCCACTTAAATTCATATCCATAAAGACTTCCACCTCTATCTTCAATCCAATCAATTTCCTGCCTAGTATGAGTCCGCCAAAAGAAATTTGCTGAATGTAGTCTAGTGTATTCTTGGTATTTTATACGTTCTGATGTGAGGTAGTTTTCCCATAATTTCCCTTGATCGTCCCGAACACTCATAAAATTAAAGTTGTTAATCATAGCGTTGCGAATACCGTTGTCATAGAAGTACCATTTGTTCTTTTTAGTGATTTCGTTGTCTAAATTTCTACTAAACCCAGGAACTTTATGGATGATGAATACTTTTGAGAGCAAGTCCAAGTATTTGTCCACCGTTCCTTTGCCCATTTGCAAATCATTGGCAATCCCTTCAATAGATATTTCACTTCCTACTCTAAAAGCGATCATCCGAAGCAATGAGACAATCTTATCTCGTTTTCGCACGCCTTCAAATTCAAGGATATCTTTTAGAAGATATGAATTAACTTGTTCCTTTAAATAGTCTGCTTTCTCACCCCAAGTTGTCAAGTGCTCTAATTCAGGATAACTTCCAAATATCAAACGTTCTTCCAATTTGTTTTTGGTTTCGATGTAATTTTCATCCTCTCCGAATTCCTGTTGAGCAAATGGATAAAGGTATAATGTCATTTTTCGACCAACCAATGGTTCTTCTAACTGATTTTCCAGATCAAACACCGATGACCCTGTTACCAATACTTTTAATCCTTCAATAGAATCCAGCATTAGCTTGAGTTTTAAGCCAATTTCGGGAATGGCTTGAGCTTCATCAATGACCAATAAGCGAGTCTTTCCGAGTAATCGTTCATAATTAACTACCGTTCGTGGTTCTAAAATCAAATGTGTCCCTTCATCTTCTCCATTAAGAATCATCGGCTTTTCATCTAATTCGGAAATGAGCTGTTTAACAAGCTCTGTTTTCCCCACGCGTCGAGCACCTAAAAGCACAACCGCTTTGTTCGGCTTTAAATACTTTTTTACGATGCTTTCTATGGCTCTGTGAATATATTTCATTTGTACTCCAGTGATGATTCAACACCTAAAATACGGAAATACATTAAATACCGACAAAAATTGAGCGCAATTAATTTAAATACAGACATTACAGTGAGTTATGCGGATGAAACGGATTCATCAATTGAAAGCTGCACGTTCATACGTGGCCATGACATTTCCACTGGCATCGCGCACGTAGTAGGTAGAGTTCTCCCACTGGGTGAAGGCGTTGTCTGCGTAAATGTGTTTGGCAATGCGGTTGCCCGTAGCGTCGTAGTCAAAACGAAGGTTTTTCTTGGTGCTTCCGTTGGTGCGACGGACTTCAGCAATTTTGCTGTCTACACGCCAGACGATTTCTTCTATTTCTTCGGAAACATCAACCATCAATTCTCCTAACTGAGAATAAAGGTAATTATTGTCTTGGTTGATGTGGGTGGTTCCTGTAGTC
>CAYGUR010000278.1:0-4615 GCA_964353035.1 uncultured Comamonadaceae bacterium
CCCGTGCCCTCCCCCGCCTACCAACCAGCGGGTCGAAGCTACAAAACCCTCACCACATGATTGCTACCAAAGAGCATCAACTTTGCTCCCGTACCATCTCACTTTGTAACTGTACAACAATCCCTTCGAAAAGCACCCAACTTCGCCTTTCCAACTTCAATACTAAGAAAACATACCCTTCCTCAAACAACCGATTCACCAGCGTTCAATTCCAATTTGTACACGTTCGGTTTTAAACCATTTCGACTCTTACAGCTACTAGGGCCTGTTATCGCACCACCTCAATCATGGTGCTCCCCATCACTTTGCCTGCGTCACTCAGTACTGAAATGTAATACCAGCCATTTGTGAGAGTTGACACGTTCAAGTCAAGCTGTTTTGCTTGGGCCTCAATGCGCTCTTCCAGCACTAGTTTTCCGTTCACATTGTAGACTTGGGCTCTCTGAGCGCCATCACCAGACCATTTCACGGTTGTTGATGTAGAAGACGGATTGGGATAGGCCAGCAATTCATCGGCTACATTGAGTTCATCAACGGCGAGCTCAGGGTCCCCGTTGGCGAAGGCGTACTGTCCTTTGTAGAGCGGCTCAATTGAGAACAAGCCTTGACCGTTCGAGAGGTTTCCCGCTTGGAGGTTGTACGGACCGTATTTGATCCACGGGTGACCGCTGTTGGGTCTCCAAACCAGCATGATGTCGTTCTCATTGAAGCCCACAAGGTCGTAGTCTAGGTCTTCAGGGTCTGAGCCGTTGTAGTTCAGCCTTCCATCCATTTCAACGTCTTCAGGCCAGATACCATCTACAATCCAATAGTGAGTTGAAGAGATTTCATCGATGTAGTCTGCCAAGTTGTTGTTGTCAGGAGCGGCCCATTGGTGTTCAATGCGAACGAACATGCTGTCACCTTCGTTGATGCTGTTGCACCCAATTCGGAAGTCTACAAACGGATGGTTAATGGGGCCAGAAGTATCATCTTCAATGTATTCATAATCCATTCGACCCTGGTTCAAGACACCGTTGGTGTTCAAGGCAATGAATTCAGGCAGAAAGTCGGTTTCAAGTGTGATGGTCGTGTACTGTCCATCGCACAAAATCATTGAATTGTGCTTCACCCAATCCTGATCCATGGCGGTGATTTCGAGTGGAACGTTTGAGTAAAAGCTCGGACATTCGCGCAATTTCTGTTGAATGTAAACCGTGTTGGAAAATGAACCATCGCCATTGTTCACCGTATTTATAGAATCAATGACGAAGGTGCTGAAACCTGGTTTTAAGATTTGATCATCAAAGAACGACGTAAGGTCCTCACCGGTGTATTCATTGAGCAGGTCTCTGAAGATTTCCGGGGTCATGTTCGAAAAGGCATTGTTTTGCTGGATGGCGGTCATTCCTTGACGGAACAATTCATCGCCCAAATAACCCCGCAGGTTGTGCAATACACTAGCCCCTTTTTGATAGGTATGTCGACCGTAGATGACCGGGTCAGGCATGGGCGACATCGGATAAAAGCCTTCGTCAGCAAGATGAACAGTCTCTAGCACATACAATTGATTGTCTTTTACAACTTCAATGAATTCGTCTCTCCCGTCGCGGAATTCATAGAAAAGGTGAGAGCTGTATTCAGCCGGACCTTCTTTGATCCACATGTCGTTATGGATGCGCATGGTAATCACATCACCCCACCAATAGTGTCCAAGTTCATGTGAAAAAAGCTCTCCATTGCTGTTGAGGCTTTCGTTGACCATGAATTGCGGATAGGCAATGTTGGTAGGAATTTCCAAAGCGCCATCAGTGGTGTATACATAGCCTACACGGTCCCAAACCATGGGTCCCCACCAGTATTCACATGCATCAATGGCGTAGTTCAATTCAGCGAATGTTGCTTGCATGCCCGCTTGTTGGGCAGGCTTGGAGGTGAGGCGAATGTTGTGCGTTCCGTTTTCGCCTTCGTACTCATACTCTGTGCTTTCATAGTCAGCAACAGCAATGGCGCTCAAATAAGAGGGAATTGGAATGTCGAGTTCGAAGGTTCTGCGGATGGTATCTCCATCTAGCAAGACCTCCTCTGTGAGGTCTCCTTGGCACGAAGGCACCATTCCATTGGCAGCTGTCACGTGGTAGGTATAGGTAGCCCGCTCGAGGAAAATATCGAAGCAAGGGTACCACACCTTCCCGAAGTTCGGCGGCACGGTAGAAAGTCCAATTCCTAAATTGTAGATGTAATCTGATTCGAAGTAAAAACCTCCCCATTGCGGGTCTTGGTGGGGCTCTCCGTGGTAGTAGACCGTGAGTTGATTCTCCTCGCCAACAACTGGAGACTCATCGAAGTAGACTTGCAAAAACTCTTGGTCATAGGCGAAGGTGAGCTGTCCGTTTTCATTGGTCACAGAGTCCACTTCCAACTGATACAGGTCAAGAATAATGCTTTCTCTATCAGGCTCAATGGCGCTGTAGGTAATGGTTGTAGCTGCTTTGATGGTTCCTCCGTTGTAGTCGGTCACATCAATGTCGATCTCATAATGCGAGATATCGATGGTGTCAGCGCGAAGGATGCTTGTCTGCAGCATTTTTTGTTCAGCATGCGAAAGTTTTTTCGGACGCGTAGTGCTGTGAATGTTTCGAAATACGTGGCAGCCGCCTACTTCTTCGCTTTGGGCGAAAAGGGTTGATGTGGCAGAAACGATGGTCAGGAGGAGTAAAAACTTTTTCATAATCTACAATGAGCCACCAAAATACACAATGAATGGACTGGCTCAGAGATCAAAAAGAAAAAGTTGTTGCATTCCCAATTGGAAAGGTAAAGGGTTTAGAACGAAAGAATGATGGCAAGCACGCCCACACCAATGCAGTAGTAGGCGAAGTAGCTCAACTTACTTCGCTTCACCAAGGAAATCATCCATGTGCAGGCAAGGAGTCCTGCAAGAAAGGCGGCAGCGAAGCCTGCGGTATATACAGGAATGTTGGACGAAGTGAAATCTACGCCATCACCTAACAAGTCTTTCGCCATTTTCCCTAAGATCAGCGGGACCACCATGAGGAAGCTAAACCGGGCAGCCTTTTCTCTGTCGATGCCCAAAAGTACACTGGTAGAGATGGTAGCTCCTGAGCGTGAAATACCGGGAAGAATGGCAATGGCTTGAGAAATGCCGATGATAAAGGCATCTTTATAGCTGACTGTTTTATTGGTTCTTTTAGCCCTGTCAGCCAAGAAAAGCAGAAGCCCCGTGACAATGAGCATGGCACCTACCAGAAGAATTCTACCACTGAAAAGGGCGTCAATTTCCTCTTCGAACAAAATGCCTACAAGTGCTGCGGGAATCATGCTCAAGATGATTTTAAGGCTGAAGTTCATGGCCTCTTTGTCTTTGAACGAAAGGAGTCCAGTGACCAGTTGTGTAATGTCTTTTCGGAAAACAACGATGGTACTCAAGGCCGTAGCGAAATGGACGATGATGGTGAACGTGATGCTTTCTTTCGGCACCATTTCGTTCCCAAACAATTCCTTGACCAACTCTAGATGGCCGCTGCTGCTAACGGGAAGAAACTCAGTAAGACCTTGAACAATGCCTAGAATGATGGCTTCAATAATGGCTTCAAGACTGATCACAAGGGATGTGTTAAAGAGGAATTAAGCGTCTTTCGAAACTTCGTTGTTGTCAGTTCCTTTTGGTTTTTTCATGATGGCGTACATCACAAATCCATATCCGCCTAGCACAACAATAGGTGCCAATGTAATTCTGCGGAAGCTAAAAATGGCGTCGCTAAATTCATTTGGGTCATCAGAACCGCCGCCCGACATCAAAAAGAATCCGAGTAAAATGATTCCAATTCCGATGAGGAGAAGGATGTAATTCTGACGCTGAAAAGGAAATTGCTTATTGTCCATGGTGCAAAGAAACGAAATTAATGCTGTTCGTTCAGCAGATCAATAGAGTTGATCCTGACGTAAGCGAATGTACTTATTTACGGCGAAGTGGGTTGAGATCCAAGCGATAAGAATTCCTAAAAGAACAACCACCCCGAAGAGTTTACCGAAGGTTAAGATGTCTACTTCCTCAAGCATGTTCCCAGACATCTTGCGGAAAAGCGCTAGCAGCCCCACAATTACGCCAAACGCCAGCACTCCGGAAACAATTCCGTACCAGATGCCTTTGCTGATGAATGGCCGACGAATGAATCCGCGGGTGGCCCCCACCAACTGCATACTTTTAATGATAAACCTTCGTGAGAAGATGGAAAGGCGAATGGTGTTGTTGATCAGCGCAATGGCAATCAACAAGAGCAGTCCGGCTAATATGATCAAAGGAAGACTAGCTTTTCGCAGGTTTTCTTCCAGCTTGCCGAGCAACACTTTTTGGTATTCCACTTCGGTGACACCTTCAACAGAAGCGATGTTTTCAGAAATCCAATTCAAGCTGTCAAGAGACGCATATTCGGGCATCAGTTGTAAATCAATGCTTGGAGGAATGGGGAGGTAGCCTAAGAAATCAACAAACTCTTCTCCCAGTTCTTCTTCCATCGTTTCGCTGGCTGCTTCGGCAGTTACGTAGGCTGCTGCTTTGGTGTAGGGCTGACCTTCCAGCTGTTTCTTCACACGAGAAATGGCTGTTTCATCC